>NZ_JBILUK010000189.1:0-6299 GCF_044371015.1 Phenylobacterium sp. | reverse complement strand
CTGGCTTTCGCCCAGGCGGTTCATGGCGCTGTGGCGGGCGAGGATCTTCACGAACAGCTCGGGCTCGGCCTCGACATAGGGGTCGACCATCTCGGAGTGGCAGTAGCCGGGGCAGAGCGCGTTCACCCGCAGGCCCTGCTGGGCGTAGTCGACGGCGGCGGACTTGGTGAGGCCGACCACGCCGTGCTTGGCCGCGGCGTAGGCCGAGTGGCCGATGTCGCTGCCTTCGAGGCCCAGGATCGAGGCGATGTTGACGATGGCGCCGCCGCCGGTGGCGAGCATCGCCGGGATCTCGAACTTCAGGCTCATGAAGACCGAGGTGAGGTTGGTATTGATCACCGCGTGCCAGTTCTCCTCCGGCATGTCGGCGACCTGATGGAAGGGCTCGCCGGCGATGCCGGCGTTGTTGACCGCCCCGTCGAGCCGGCCGAAGCGCGCGACCGTCTTGGCGACCATGGCCTCGACGTCAGCGCGAACGGTGATGTCGCCCTGGATGAACAGGCCTTCGCCGCCGGCGGCCTTCATCTGCGCGAGCACCGCCTGGCCTTGCGCCTCGCGGCGACCGGTGATGGCGACCTTGGCGCCCTGGGAGGCCAGGGAGACCGCGGTCGTGGCCCCCAGGCCCGAGGTGCCGCCGGTGATCAGGATCACCTTGTCTTGGAATTGGGTCATGGTGGGGTTCCTCACTTCAGATGATCCGGCAGCTCGACCCAGGGGCCGAGGCCGTCGTGGTTTTCGGGGAGGGTGCGGAGGTGATCGACGAGGCCGAAGGCTTCGAAGGTCTCGGTGAAGTTGGCGAAGGCCTTGCCCCACCACATGCGCTGGCGGATCTGTTCGGGCGGGAGGTCCGCGAGCGTCGCCCCCTTGCCGCCGAGCTCGATGCGCATGCCGAGGTCGTTGTCGAAGGCGCCGGCCTGGGCGATCACCGAGCCATAGGCCACGTAGTAGAGCCACTGAACGGTCGACATCATGCGGTATTCGCCCAGGAACTGGTCCCAGCTGTAGTCGGGATAGGCCCGCGTCTTCTGCATGAACCGGTCGTAGAAGGCGCGCAGGATCCTGAGTTGGCTCTCGCGGGCATAGACCTCAGGCAGGACGGTGCCTGAGTTGAGGAGGTAGCCGAGGTCGGACGGCACGGGGCCGGAGAACATCTGCTGGAAGTCGATGCAGAGCCAGCCGTGCGGATGTTCGGGGCGATCCTCGCAGAAGAAGAAGTTGTCGCCCCGCATGTCGCCGTGGGTGAGCGTGCAGGTGGCGCCGGTCTCCGGCCGCGTCGGGGCGAAGAAGGCGTCGAGCCGGGTGGTCATGCGGGCGTTGAGGTCGGTGACGCCCAGGCGCGCCTTCCACGTGCCGCTGGCGAAGAGCGGGGAGTCGTCGCAGTCGGAGAGTCGGTCGACCAGCTTGGCGCCGCCCGGCATCGCGGTCTTGAAGCTGCCGAGATTTTCCGGGGCGCACCAATGGTGGACATCCATGGCGGCCAGTTCGGCGGCCTTCTCGCCCCGGTCGCAGCCTTCCCAGGCGACGGCCACGTCGACCAGGGCCGGGATCATCCGCATGACCTCGTCGAAGGTGAGCTCGTGCTCGTGCACCTTCTGGGTGGCGAAGACGCCGACATCTTCCATCACCAGGGCGAAGCGGCCCTGGGCCTCATCGAAGGCGGCGAGGTGGGTCCTGGGGCGGGGATAGAACCGGTCTGATGGGATGCGGTAGCCGTGGATATCCTTGATGAACATCGCCGCGATCCGGTCCTTCGGTGCGATCTCCAGCGAGGGCCAGGCCTTGACCACGAAGTCGGTCGGCGCGTCGGTGGGCTCGGCGTAGGTGCAGCTGACCTTCTTGATCGACGAGAAATAGCCGGCGGTCATGCCGACGCCCTGCTCGGTCTGGCTGACGACGCGGTTGGTCGCCGAGATCGCGCCGCTGCGTTGCAGGACCAGGGTCATGTAGGCGGGGTCGACGTCTTCCAGCCGGGCCGGGAGGGGCAGATCAGCGGTCGATGCGGGCATGGCGATCTCCGTCTGGCGCTGTCGTGTACGGACCAGCGTTCCCAGACGGGCGCGCAGGCTTAGCAGCCTTGCATTCGTGTGAGAGGCCGCGCATGCAGACCACGGTCCGAAACCGATGAATTGCCGATGGCTTGCCGATGACGTCTCCGGTTCCAGCGCGCGACCTGGCTCATGAGCCGGACTTCGCGCTGGGCGCCCTGAAGGTCCGGCCCTCGACGCGCGAGGTGCTGGGCGCGTCGGGCGCCGAGGTGCTTGAGCCCCGGGTGATGCAGGTGCTGGCGACGCTGGCCCGGCGGCGGGGTGCGGTGGTGTCGCGGGGCGATCTGGTCGCCGAGTGCTGGGGCGGCCGGGCCGTTGGGGACGACGCCATCAACCGTTGCATCCAGGCGCTTCGGCGGCTCAGCGGCGCGCAGGGCGGGTTTTCGATCCATACCGTCAACCGCGTCGGCTACCGGCTGGACGCTCTGGAAGACGGCGCACCGGTGCTGGCGGTGCTGGCGTTCGACAATTTGTCGGGTGATCCGGAAATGGTCTGGTTCTCGGACGGGATCTCGGTGGAGATCCTGCAGACCGTGGCGCTTGGCGCGGGCGTGCGGGTGATCGGCCAGGGATCGAGCTTTCAGTTCCGCGGCGCGGACAAGGCCGTCGCCCGCGTGGCCGCCGAACTGGGCGCGACCCATGTGCTGGACGGATCGGTGCGGCGGGCCGGATCGCGACTGCGGGTCTCGGCGCACCTTGTGGCGGGGTCGAGCGGGATCGCGCTGTGGTCGATGACCTTCGAGCGCGAACTGGCCGATGTGTTCGCTGTGCAGGACGAAATCGCCGGCGCGGTGGCGGCGGCCCTGCGACTGGCCTTTGCGCCGACGCGGCCACCGGAGCGCATCGAGCCCGCCATCCACGACCTATACCTTCGGGCGCGGACCCCGCCGGCCGCACTCAGCGGCGCCTTGGATCAGGCAGAACCGGCGCAGTCGCTGGCGTTGCTGGAGCGGGTGACCACTGAGGCGCCGGCTTTCGCGCGAGCCTGGGCCGAACTGGCCATGACGCGGGTGATCTGCCTTCGACGGCTGGATCGCGAGCGGTTTCCCGGCCTTACGGCGGAGAGCGCGGCGACGGCGGCGGAAACCGCGCTCCGGCTCGACGGATCGCTGGGTTTGCCGCACCAGGCGCTCAGCTATCTGGCGCCGCCGGCGGCCTATGCCGAGCGGGAGGCGCTGCACCGGCGAGCGCTGGCGGCGGCGCCCAATGACCCTCGGGTGCTGAATCTGGCCGGGCAATTCCTGGCCGAGGTCGGGCGGCTTTCTGAGGCGCTGGACCTGGCGTCGAAGGCCGCCGAGCTGGATCCGCTCTACTGGCCGGCCGCGCAGTGGAAGGCCGGCCTGTTGGGCGCGCTCCGCCGTCATGACGAGGCGCGTGTGCTGTGGGACGCGAGCCTCGCGCGCTGGCCGGAGGTGGAGGCTCTGGCCGGCGAGGCCATCGCCGACGCGGCCAACGCCGGGGACTGGGCGCGGCTGGACGCCCTGATCGAAGCCAGCCGCCGCAGCGGCCATGTGGGCGAGCGGTTCCAGGCGTTCGTCCAGGCGCAAATGGACCGGCGGACGCCGCGCCCTGAGGCGCTGGCGGCGCATCATCAGCGCGTGGCCACGCGGTTCGCCCGCGACGGAACGGTCTCGCTGATGGACCTGGCCCAGCTGTGCGCGGCTGGCGGCGCGGACGAGGCCTTTGACTATGTGGAGCGGGCGCCGTTCGGTCACATGTTGGAGCGCGGCGGGTCGATGCGCGGTCGCACCTGGACTCCGGCAGTGATCTTCGTAGCCGCCAATCGGGCGATGATCGCCGACCCTCGGTTCGCCCGGCTGTGTCGCAAGCTTGGACTGTCGGACTATTGGGTCAGTTCGGGTCGCTGGCCCGACTGCGCGGACCTGCCGGAGCTGAGTTACGACTTCCGCGCTGCGTGTCGGGAGTCGGTTGAGGGCTGAACGGGAGATGCGGGTGATGCCGGGGCCCATGGCGTCGATCCTGCGCCGCGCCCGGGCGCTGGGCGCCTCTAAACGCGTCGATTGAACGCCGATTGGCCTCGTGGAGCACCAGCGTGAAAGGACCTGCCCTGGAGGCGGCGCGCCTGCCCATCGACAAGGCATGATCTTGCCGAGTAAATGCCCGCGAGATAAGCGCATCGGCCCGCCCCCTTGCGGGGGTTCCCGGGTCGCGTTTCGGCGCGCTTGAATGGATGACGACGATGGCCCCGCCAGAGCGGCAAGGACTGTACGACCCTCGGAACGAGCACGATGCGTGCGGCGTTGGCTTTGTGGCGAACATTAAAGGCCGCAAATCCCATGAGGTGGTGCAGTCGGGCCTGAAGATCCTGGTGAACCTCGACCATCGCGGCGCCGTCGGCGCAGACCCGCTGGTCGGCGATGGCGCGGGGATTCTGATCCAGATTCCGGACGGACTCTATCGCACCTGGGCTGAGGAAGAGGGCGTCAATCTGCCGCCGGCCGGCGAGTATGCGGTGGCGATGTGCTTCCTGCCGCGCGATGCGCTGGCCCGCGCCGCGGCGCTGGAGCAGTTCGAGCACTTTCTGCGGGTCGAGAAGCAGCCACTGATCGGCTGGCGCGATGTGCCGACCGACACGACGGGCCTCGGCGACGCGGTGCTCGCCTCTATGCCGGTGATCCGTCAGGCGTTCATCGGGCGCGGTCCCAATGTGAAGGATCGGGACGGTCACGAGCGCAAGCTGTTGGCCGTGCGCAAGCAGTTCCAGAACCCGCTGGCGGAAGTCGCCGCCAAGCGCGGCCTCCCGGGCCTGACGGAGGTCTATCTGCCGTCGCTGTCGACGCGGACGGTGGTCTACAAGGGTCTGCTCCTGGCCCATCAGGTCGGCAGTTTCTACAAGGACCTGCGCGATCCGCGCTGTGACTCCGCCCTGGCGCTGGTCCATCAGCGATTCTCGACCAACACGTTCCCGTCGTGGCGTCTGGCGCACCCCTATCGGTTCATCGCCCACAACGGCGAGATCAACACGGTCCGCGGCAATGTGAACTGGATGAACGCCCGCCGGCGTTCGCTGGAGAGCGACCTGCTAGGCCCCGATCTGGGCAAGATGTGGCCGCTGATCCCGCATGGACAGTCGGACACGGCGTGCCTGGACAATGCGCTGGAGCTTCTGGTCGCGGGCGGCATTCCGCTGGCCCAGGCGGTGATGATGCTGATCCCCGAGGCGTGGGCGGGCAACCCGCTTATGGACGCCAAGCGGAAGGCTTTCTACGAGTACCACGCCGCCCTGATGGAGCCCTGGGACGGCCCGGCCGCAGTGGCCTTTACCGACGGTCGCCAGATCGGCGCCACGCTGGACCGAAACGGCCTGCGCCCCGCGCGCTTCATCATTACCGACCAAGACCATGTGATCATGGCCTCGGAAGTCGGCGTGCTGGACGTGCCGGACGAGCGGATCGTGCGCAAGTGGCGCCTTCAGCCCGGCAAGATGCTGCTCATCGACATGGAGCAGGGCCGCATCATCGAGGACGAGGAGATCAAGCGCACCCTCGCCGAGGCTGAGCCCTATGAGGAGTGGCTGGCCGAGACCCAATTCAAGCTGGAGGAGCTCAAGCTCGACGCGGTGGCCGGCGATCCGCCGGCCAATGACCCGCAGGCGCTGCTCGATCGTCAGCAGGCGTTCGGCTACACCCAGGAGGACCTGGCGTTCTTCCTTGAGCCCATGGGCAAGGACGGGGACGACCCGATCGGCTCGATGGGTCACGACACGCCCATCGCCGTCCTCTCGGCGCGGCCCAAGCTCATCTACGAGTATTTCAAGCAGAACTTCGCCCAGGTCACCAACCCGCCGATCGACCCGATCCGCGAGGAGTTGGTGATGAGCCTCGTGTCGATGATCGGCCCCCGGCCAAATCTGCTGGGCCGGCAGGCCGGCACCCACAAGCGCCTGGAAGTGGCGCAACCGATCCTCACCGACGAGGATCTGGCCAAGATCCGCGCTGTGCATGAACTGGCGGACGGGGCGTTCCGTACGGCGACCATCGACGCCACCTGGCCGGCGGAGGAGGGTGTCGAGGGCCTGAAGACGGCGCTCGATCGTGTGTGCCGCGAGGCCACGGACTGCGTGCTGGCCGACAACAATATCCTGATCCTCTCGGATCGGGAGACCTGCGCCGAGCGCGTGCCGATCCCGGCGGCGCTGGTGACCGCGGCGGTGCACCACCACCTGATCCGCCAGGGCCTCAGAATGCAGACGGGCCTGGTCGTCGAGACCGGCGAGGCCCGGGAGGTGCACCA
>NZ_JBILUK010000188.1:0-6302 GCF_044371015.1 Phenylobacterium sp. | reverse complement strand
TCGGAGTAACGCGCCAGCCAGCGGACCGAGAGCGGGCCGCGGACATAGGCCACGTAGGCGTTCCCCTTGATCTCCGGGTAGGAGAAGAAGTCGTTGATCAGGTCGCTCAGGCCGGCCCGATCCTCCGCCGGGGCGATCTCGATGCTGGTCCCCTTCAGCTTCACGGCCTCACGCTTGTACTCGATCAGGTAGGTGGCCTCGACGCCCGCCGACCAGCTTCCGTCGAGCCAGCCGTCCCAGTCGTACTGAGCGCGGAACTCAAGACCCGACGTCTTCGTGCCGGGACCGTTGACGACGAAGCTCTGCAGCCGCGCGACGTTGGCGGGGCCGCAGGTTCCGGCGAACGTGAAGCGTGACTGGAGCGCAGCGAACGCCGGATTGCCGCAGTTCACGGCCGAGTTTCCGGGGAACATGGTGGCGTAGAGACGTCCGCCGGCTTCCTCGGTCAGCTCATCCTTGAACTTGAAATTGAAGTAGTCGAGCGTTGCCGAGAAGCTGCCGATTTCGACGATGGCGCCGATGTTGTAGGTGTCGGCCTTCTCAGGCTTCAGATCCGGATTTCCGCAGCTCTGGAACGCGCGATAGCCGCCGCCCAGCACCCGGACCCCGTTGTTGCAGGTGTTGCGGACCAGACCCGAGGTCGGCGCCCGGAACGTGGTGGACGCCGAACCGCGTACGGCCAGCATGTCCATGACCTGCCACTTCACGGCGACCTTGGGATTGGTCGTCGACCCGATCCCGCCCTGGTAAGCCTCATGGCGGATCGCGAAGTTGACGTTGAGATCGTCGGTCACCGGGACCTGCAGCTCGCCGAAGATCGCCTTCACATTGGCGTCGTCGTCACGATCCGTGTTGGAGCCGAAGAACTGCAGCGGCCCGGTCTCATCGACGCAGGCCGCCCGGTCCGGGCAGGGCGTTTCATCGGAGTTGAAGAAAGCCCCGTATTTGCGGACTTCCTGGGCGTAGCGATACTGGCCTCCGACCGCCCATGCCACAGGCCCACCCGCCAGCTCGATGCCCGTCTGGCCTGAGAAGACGCCATCGACCACGAGCAGACGATTGGTCAGCACATTGGTGTAGGGCCCATAGAGCCAGGCCACGACGTCCGGGTTGTTGGCGACCGCTGAGTTGAAGAAGGGGTTGGCGGCGCCATTGACGGCGCTGGTCGCCGTACCGTTCGTGAAGGGGTTGAAGTAGTGGCAACCCAGAGCCGTGTTGCCGGCGTTGGTGGTGAAGTTGTTGGTTTCCGCCGCCGTGCACTGGTCGGTGTTGTTCACCCGGCTGCCATAGCCGCGGAGACCGAGCTGAAGGCGCTGGACCAGGATGTCACTGATGCTGGAAGTGTTCTTCTGCTCCATGAACGTGACGGACGTGTCGTAGTTGATGTTCTCGAAGATCCTGCCCTTGAACCCGCCCGAGACCCGGAACCCGTCGTTGACGATCGACTGGTGATCGGCCCCGTCCTTGTTGAGCGGATGACCGGCGAAGGCCACGGCCCGCCAGCCCAGCTGTGAGATATCGACGCCGCGCGTGATCGCCGAACCCGGATAGGCCGGATTGGGCGCGTTGGCGCCGGTGCGGATCGCGGCGCACTGCGCCGCCGTCAGGGGCGCGCGGCAGTCGTTCAACAGCGCGACCAGGCCTGGATGGTTGGCCGGAATGTTGTAGGGCACCGAGAGGTTCGGGCCATTCGGCGTCGCGGGCGAGAACGAAGTGCCGCCGACGCTCACCGGCGAGGGATACTGCGCCGTCAGGTTCGCGGGTGAAATCCGCTGCACCGGGGTGTCGTTCTTGGTCCAGGCCACTTCGGCGTGGAACGACGTGTTCTCCGACAGCTCGAAGTTCACTTCGCCATAGAGCTGGTAGTGATCCTCGCGGTTCACGAGGTCGTTGAAGTTGGAGAACTGGAACCGGCAGTTCGATCCCGCGCCCGCCGGGTTCTGCGCGCTGACCGGCACCGCGATGGTCGCCGTGGCGCCCTGGCCCAGGGTGCCGTTCAGCGGATTGGGGAAGGTGATGTTGTTGGTGAGCGTGCCGCCCAACTCCTCGCAGCCATTGTCGCGGAAGGTGGTGCCCGCGACCCCGGCAACGCCGAAGAAGCCCGGATTGGCCGCGCCGGTGAAACCGCCGGCGCCGGCATAGCCCGCGAAGTCGAAGGACCGGATCGCCCAGTCGCGGTCATGAATGTCGAGCCGCGAGCGGTGGCGATAGCCGGCGGTCAGCAGCACATTGCCGTTGTCGAACTTCTTCCCCCAGGCGGCGTTGGCGTTGTAGTCGCCGTTCGATCCGTCGATCAGGGCGTACTCGCCATCGACCTCAAGGCCGTCGAGATCTCTCCGGGTGATGAAGTTGACCACGCCGCCGATGGCGTCGGAGCCGTAGGTGGCCGCCGCGCCGTCCTTCAGGATCTCGATGCGGCCGACCGCCGCGGTGGGAATGAAGTTGAGGTTGGCGCCGCCGCCCTGGAACGCCGCAGCCGGGCTGTCGGCCAGCCGGCGGCCGTTCATGAGCGTGAGCGTCCGCGCCGCGCCGAAGCCGCGCAGGTTGATCGTCGCGGTGCCGGCGCCGCCGTTGTAGCGGTTGGACTCACCCAGCGAGGACTGGGACGCCGTGATGGTCTTCACCAACTGGACCACCGTGGGCGATCCCTGCTTCTCCAGGTCGGCCTGACTCAAGACATCGACGGGAAGCGCGGAGTCCTCCGGCGTACCGGCGATGAAGGAGCCGGTGACGACGACTTCCTCGACTTCGTTTTCGGTGGTCTGGGCCTGCGCCGATGCGGCGAGGCCAAGGCTGAATGCGGCGGCCAGCATGGTGCCGGCGCAGAGCTGACTGCGTCTGGACATAGTTTACCTCCCTCGGCCTCACCACGTCTTGCGCGCGGCGTACTGACCATACGTCAGGATGATTGTCCGACTTTTCGTGTTGCGCCAGCCCTTTTCGAAGATTGAGTCTGGTCAAACAGAAACGCCGCCGGGCGCGAGCCCGACGGCGTCTCCAGATCTTCCGAAACCCGGATCAGTAGGTGACGCGCAGCGTCAGGCCATAGGTCCGGGGCTGGCCCAGGAAGGCGTTGAACGAACCCGCCTGGAACGGCGCGTCGAACGCCACCTGGTAGTAGGTGTCGTCGGTCAGGTTCTGGGCCCAGGCTTCGAGCATCCAGCGCTTGTCATTCGAGCCGATGCCGACGCGGGCGTTGACCAGGGTAAAGCCGGGCTGGTTCTTCACCGGCGCCAGATCCGAGCCGGTGTTGTAGGAGGACACCGTCTTGGAATTCAGCGCGATCTTGCCGATCAGGTCGTCGGTGATGTTGCGCTCGTAGGAGACCGCGATCGAGCCGGACCACAGGGGGGCCAGCGAGAGCCGGCTGCCCGGCAGTCGGGCGCCCAGCGACACCGGCGTCGAGCGGGCGTAGGTGGTCTCGGCGTAGGTGACGCCGCCATTGACGGTCAGGCCGTCGACGGGGGTGAACCACAGGAAGTCCACATCCGCGCCCTTGGAGACGACTTCGGGCACCGAAGTGACGGTGAAGACCAGGCCGTTGAACGCGTTGAGCTGGAAGTTCTTGTAGTCCTGATAAAACAGCGTGGCGTTCAGCAGGAGCGACCGATCGAGCAGTGTGTTCTTCACGCCGATCTCATAGGAGTCGACCGTCTCCGGCGCGAACGAGGTGTTGAGCACCGGCTCGGTGGCCTGGCCGCGCACGGTCTGCACGCCGGGCGCGATACGGTCGAGATTGAACCCGCCGGCCTTGTAGCCCCGCGCGAACGACCCATAGGCCAGCACCTGCTCGTTGAACCGATAGGCGCCCTTCACCGTACCGGTGAACTTCTCCTCGTCGCGGCTCTGGGCATTGTTGCGGATCTGGCTGAAGCGCGGGTTGAAGGCGGTGTTGCAGAGCGCGCCATAGGCGCCGCCCAACAGACCCGCCCGCGCCAGCGCCGTCGAACAGCCGATGGCGTTGTCGGAGTTGGTCCAGACCGACCTGAGGTCCTTCTCTTCCCAGGTGTAGCGGGCGCCGACCGTCACCTCGAACGCGTCGCTGACCTTGTAGCTGTTGTTGGTGAACAGCGCGTAGGACTTGGAGGTCTGGGCATAGGTGTCGAGGTTGCCGTTGCCGGGCCGATAGACCTGACCCGTGGCCGGTTGGCCCGTGAACAGTGGCAAGGCGCCGCCGAGCAATCCGTTCAGATACGGCTCGAACTGGGCGCCGAAGGTGATGCCGCGAGTCAGCACATCGAGGTCCTCGTCGGCGAAGAAGCCGCCGACCAGCCAGTTGACCGGCCCGGCTTCGCCTTGGAACCGCAGCTCCTGGGTAAGGGTCTTGAAGCGCTGTGAGGGCGGGTTGGGATCATCCAGACCGGGCGTGTAGATGATGTCGGCGCCGGTCCAGTCGGTGTCGCCGCCGCCTTCCTGCTTCCAGTCACGGACCGCGGTGATGGACGTGAGCTTGGCGCCGTCGAACCAGGGCGTATCCCAGTTCAGTTCCACCGCGACACCCTTGTCGACGATGTTCTTGGCGAAGCTGCGGTTGGAATAGTCGCGGAAACCGTCGGGATCGACCGGGTTGGAAATCCCGTTGGGCGCCAGGGCGCGGACGATGGCGCTGGTCGGGCCGTTGACGATCTGAACCGCGCCGCAACAGGCCTCGTCGCGCTTCGTGTAGTCGATGGCCACATTGATATCGAGGTCGGCGTTCGGCGTGAACAGCACCTGCAGGCGGCCGGTGTAGTAGTCCTGGTCGTTGTTGTCCGGGCCGTTGACGCCCTCATAGATGCCGTCGCGCTTGCGGGCGGCGACGTGCAGCCGTGCGGCGATGGCGTCCTCGACCAGCGGGCCGGTGGCGGAGAGCGAGCCGCCGTAGCCGTCAAAGTTGGAGACGCCGATTTCACCGATAGCGCCCGATTTGAACGACGGACGCTGGGTGATCACGTTGATCACGCCGGCGGTGGTGTTCTTGCCGAACAGGGTGCCCTGCGGGCCCTTCAGCACTTCAATGCGTTCGGGCTCGCCCAGGTCGCCAAAGGCGACGCCATTGCGGGGCCGGTAGACGCCATCGATGATCACGCCGACCGAGGACTCCAGGCCGGCGTTGTCGCCGACCGTGCCGATGCCGCGGATGCGCGCGGTCGTCACTGCGGCGCTGGAGGTGGAGGTGACGGTCAGGCCGGGTGCGGCGATGGTCAGGTCCTTGATGTCGCGGATGCCGGCGTCCTGGATCTGCTGGGCGCTCATCGTGGTGACCACGATCGGCACGTCCTGGAGGCTCTGTTCGCGGAACTGGGCGGTGACGACGACCTCGTCGACATAGTTGGGGGCATCATCCGCGGCCGCGGTCTGGGCCAGCGCCGGCGCGCCGGCCATTGCGACGATCGCAAGGCCGAGCACAGCAGCCGAGCCGCTGTTGAAGTGGTGACGTCGTGACATGAAAGAACTCATTCCTCTGGTATGCGCCGCCCGGATTGGGGAGGGGGCGGTCGGGACGCGCGGAGGTGGGGCGCGCCTTGCGGCGAAACCAGGGTCGATTTTCGACGGGACGTCGCAATTCCGATGCGAGATCGTCTTTGAACGCCTACTGCGGCTCTAACGCAACACTTTGACAGAACAGGGTTTTCGAACGCCGATCGGCCAAAATGAAACCGCCGCCGGCCCTGGGGCCGACGGCGGTCATCTCATTCCGAAGTCAGCGGATTAGAAGCGCTTGCGCACCGCGACCTTGAACGTGCGGCCGTAGGGGTTGCCGATGAAGGGGTCGTAGGACGCCTCCAGTCGGGCCGCCGACGGATCGCGGTCGAAGATGTTGAACACCGACGCGGACACCGTGGTGTCCCAGGGCAGTTCAATCCGATAGGTGGCGTCGAAGCTGTAGAACGACTTCACCTTCAGGCCGATGGTCGTGAGCTGGCAGTTGATCGCCGTCCCCGCCCGGGCGTTGGCCACGTTGCAGTTCGTGGACGATCCCGTCTGTATCGCCGTCGGCCCACGGTTGTCGGTGGCGCCGCCGATGTAGGTCATGTCGAAGCGGAGATTGTGCTCGTCGCGCGAGTATTCGGCGTAGGCCGCGCCACGGATCTTCGACACCGTGCCCGGGAACCGGTCATAGTTCGTGAAGCCCAGAGCCTTGTACGGCGCGGAGACAAAGACCCCATTCACGTCGAACTGGCCGATGTCGTACTTGAGCAGGCGGCTGAACGAGGCGCCGATCGAGATATCGCCGCTCATCACATCGGGCATCTTGTAGTCGATGCTGCCGTCGATGCCCGTCACCTTGGTCCGGGGACCGTTCACCGTGTCGGACCGCA
>NZ_JBILUK010000029.1:0-22258 GCF_044371015.1 Phenylobacterium sp. | reverse complement strand
GTCCTGCGGTTTTCGCGGGCCAACGCGCCATCCGTGAAGCAGGCCGCGTGACGTAGCGGCGCCATGCTAGTCCTGCCTCCAACGCAGGGAGAACGCGCATGAAACTCTATACGTCGGTCGGGCCAAATCCGCGGGTTGTGAAGATGTTCATGGCCGAGAAGGGCCTGGACATTGAGCGCGTCGAAGTGGATCTGCGCGCCGGCGAGAACCGTCAGGAGGCCTATCTGAAGGTCAATCCCGGTGGTCAGACGCCCGCGCTGGTGCTCGACGACGGATCGCTCGTGTCCGAAATCACGGCCATCTGCGAGTACCTCGAAGAGCGGCAGCCGAACCCGCCCCTGGTTGGTTCCACCCCGGAAGAGCGTGGCGCCACCCGGATGTGGGTGCGCCGGGTGGATCTCAAGATCTGCGAGCCGCTGGCCAACGGATTCCGGTTCGCCGAAGGGTTGCCGATGTTCCAGTCGCGGATGCTCTGCGTGCCAGAGGCGGCGCCCGGCCTGAAGGCGATGGCGCAGGACGGGCTGAAGTGGCTGGACAGCCAGGTGTCCGGCCCCTTCATCGCGGGTGAGCGCTTCACCCTGGCCGATATCCTGTTGTTCGGCTTCCTGGATTTTGGGGCGATGGTCGGCCAGCCGTTGGATCCGGCCAACACCAAGGTCGCGGCCTGGTTTGAACGGGTCAAGGCGCGGCCTAGCGCGGCCGCCTCCGCCTAGCGGGGACGGAGAAACGCCGGCAGGTCCGAACCGAATCCGACCACGCGTTCGCCGTCGTCGTCCCGCGGCCGATCCTGGCCGCCGGGGCGAGCCCGATCCCGCCGGGGCTCGCGCTCGGGCCTCGGCGTTCTGGGTTCTGGGCGGGCGTTCGGCCGCGCTTCCGCAGCAGGCTCGGTGCGAGACTCCTGCGTCCGCGCCTCTGAAGTCCGCGGGGGCTTGGGTGCGCGTACGCGGCGCGGAGGACGTTCGGCGTTCGGCTCGGAGCCTTCAGCGGCGGGCCCCAACGGCTCCATCGACGCGTCGTCGGCCCGGGGGCGCATGTCGCGCTTGGGTGTGCGGTCGCGATCCCGGCCTCGCTCGCGCCCCCGACCGGTGCGATCCTTGGATCGGGGTTCGTCGCGGATCGAGGCGAAATCGATGCCTTCGATGACGATCTCTTCGGGAACCTTGCCGATCAGCTTCAACACCTTGTCGATGTTTTTGGCGTCGGCAGGTGTGACGATCATGAACGCCTGACCGGACTTTCCGGCGCGGCCGGTGCGGCCGATGCGGTGCACATAGTCATCGGCGTGGTGCGGTACGTCGTAGTTGAACACATGGCTGACATCGGGAATGTCGAGCCCGCGCGCGGCCACGTCCGAGGCGCAGAGCAGTTTCAACGAGCCGTTGCGGAAGCTCTCTAGCGTCCGCATGCGCGTCTGCTGATCCAGGTCCCCGTGGATCGGCGCAGCGTCAAAGCCGTGGGTCTTCAAAGACTTGGCGACGATATCAACTTCCGACTTGCGATTGCAAAACACGATGCCGTTCTTGACATCGTCGCGTCCGATCAGGGCTCGGAGCGCTGTGCGCTTGGCCTTCGGATCGGCTGTCGGCAGTCGCACAAGGTTCTGAGTGATCGTCTCGGCCGTCGTCGCGGGACGAGAGGCCTCGATGCGGACCGGATTGCGCAGGAACTGCTGGGTGAGACGCGTGATCTCGGGCGGCATGGTGGCCGAGAAGAACAGCGTCTGCTTCTTGACCGGGGTCAGTTTGAAGATGCGTTCCAGGTCTGGGATGAAGCCCATGTCCAGCATGCGGTCGGCCTCGTCGACCACCATGATCTGGACGCCGGTCATCAGGAGCTTGCCGCGTTCGAAGTGATCGAGCAGGCGCCCGGGCGTCGCGATCAGCACGTCGACGCCCCTATCGAGCTTGAGTTCCTGGTCCTTGAACGAGACGCCGCCGATCAGCAGCGCCCAGGATAGCTTCTGGTCCTTGGCGTACTTCTCGAACGACATCGCGACCTGGTCGGCCAGCTCGCGGGTCGGCGCGATGACCAGGGCGCGCGGCATGCGGGCCTTGGAGCGGCCGGCGGCCAGCCGATCGATCATCGGAAGGGTGAAGGCGGCGGTCTTGCCGGTGCCGGTCTGGGCGATGCCCAGAACGTCGAGGCCCTGAAGCGCCATGGGGATCGCTTCGGCCTGGATCGGCGTGGCGGTGGTGTAGCCGGTCGCGGCGACGGCTGCGAGGGTCGCGGGCGACAGGCCCAGGTCTGAAAATTCGGTCATTCGCTAACGATGGGAGCAGGGGGCGGGTCCGAGACATCGGCGCCACGCCCCTGCGGCGGCGCAGGCGGATATCGCTGCGCGCGCGGACCATAGGGCCGAGGGCGGTGAAGTCAACGGAGGGCGGTCAGACCTTCGCCATGGTCAGACGTCCAGGTCCGCCGAAGCGAACTCGGCGTTTTCCTGGATGAACTGGAACCGGGCTTCCGGCTTGCGGCCCATCAACCGCTCGACCAGGTCTTCAACGAGCTCTTCCTCGCGAGGCAGGGTGACGCGGGCCAGCGTACGGGTGCGCGGGTCCATGGTGGTCTCCTTGAGCTGCGCAGGCATCATCTCGCCGAGGCCTTTGAAGCGACTGATCTCCGGCTTCCTGCCCTTGAAGGTCGTGGCCAGCAGTTCGTCTCGGTGGGCGAGATCGCGGGCGTAGACCGCCTTGCCGCCGTGGCTGATCCGATAGAGCGGCGGCAGCGCCAGGAAGAGGCGTCCGGCGCGGATCATGCCGGGCATGGTGCGGTAGAAGAAGGTGATCAGCAGGCTCGCGATGTGGGCGCCGTCCACATCGGCATCGGTCATGATGATGATGCGGTCGTAGCGGAGGTCGTCTTCCTTGAACTTCGCCCCGGCCTGCGCTCCCAGCGCCAGCAGCAGGTCGGAAAGCTCCTTGTTGCCGCCAAATTTGTCGGATGAGGCGGAGGCGACGTTCAGGATCTTGCCGCGCAAAGGCAGGATCGCCTGGGTCTTGCGGTCACGCGCCTGCTTGGCGGAGCCGCCGGCCGAGTCGCCCTCGACGAGGAACAGTTCGCTGCCGTCAGTGGCCTGACCGGAACAATCGGCGAGCTTGCCGGGCAGGCGCAGCTTGCGGGTGGCCGAGGCGCGCGCGATCTCGCGATCCTTGCGGCGCTTGAGCCGCTCCTCGGCGCGCTCGACGACGAACTGCAGCAGGGCCGACGCGGCCTTGGGTTGCGCCGTCAGCCAGTGGTCGAAGGGGTCGGCCAGGGCCTTCTCCACGAGACGCTGGGCGTCAGGCGAGGAGAGCTTTTCCTTGGTCTGGCCCTGGAACTCGGGGTCGCGGATGAAGACGGAGACCAGGGCGCCAGCCTGAGCGACCACGTCTTCCGCCGTGAGCAGGGCGCCGCGCTTTTCGCCCACCATCTCGGCATATTGCTTGAGGCCCCGGGTGAGCGCCGCCCGGAGGCCGGCCTCGTGGGTTCCACCTTCGGACGTCGGCACCGTGTTGCAGTAGGACTGCATGAAACTGTCGGCCTCGCCGAATCCGGCCGGCGTCCAGGCTATGGCCCACTCGACCTTGCCGGTCTCGCCTGGACGCTCCCAGCGTCCGATGAATGGCTCGGGCGTCACCGTCTCAAGATCCTTGACCCGTTCGGCCAGGAAGTCTGCGAGACCGTTGGGGAAGCGGAAGACAGCTTCGGCAGGGGTCTGGTCATGGATGCGGGCGGGGTCGCAGCGCCAGCGGATCTCGACTCCGCCGAACAGGTACGCCTTGGAGCGCGCCATCCGGTAGAGGCGCGCCGGTTTGAACGCCACGCCCTCGCCGAAGATCACCGGGTCGGGCGAGAACGTGATCTGGCTGCCCTTGCGGCGCGTCGGGCCGATGACCTCGATCGGTCCAAGGGGCTTCCCCCTGGTGAAGGCCTGACGCCACTCCTGGCCATCCTTCCAGACGGTGACTTCGACCCGTTCAGAAAGCGCGTTCACCACCGAAACGCCGACGCCGTGCAGACCGCCGGAGGTTTCGTACGCCTTGCCGGAGAATTTCCCGCCCGAATGCAGGACGGTCATGATCACTTCCAGCGCCGATTTGCCGGGATGCTTGGGATGCGGATCGACCGGAATACCCCGGCCGTCGTCGCGGACGGTCAGCGAGCCGTCTTCACTCAGCGTGACCTCGATGACCTTGGCGTGGCCTGCGACGGCCTCGTCCATGGCGTTGTCCAGGACCTCCGCGAAGAGATGGTGCAGCGCCCGCTCGTCGGTTCCGCCGATATACATGCCCGGGCGCTTGCGCACCGGCTCCAGGCCTTCCAGCACCTCGATATCGGCGGCGGAGTAGCCGGATTTCGGCGCGGACGCGGCCGGCGTCGGGTCGGACGCGGCACTGAAAAGGTCGGGCAGGGGCTGGGCGGCTGGCTTGGACATCTGGTGTCAGGTTGAAGCGATTCTAGGGCGGCCAACCCTATGGCCGGGTGCGGGATGGCGGACCACCGATTTGTATTGGTCAGCCAGGCGGCGGGCCGATTGTCCCCAGTCGTTTCGATGAGCTGTTCGAATAGTGAGGGGTGACGGCGCTTCTCGCGGCGGCGGCGATTCTGCGGCAGGGTGGGGGAGTCAACCTGCGGAGGTCCAAGTGGCGAGCTGGCGGGATCCTCAGATTGCGGGCGTGCGGGCGATCATGGCGGCGCGGCGGCCAGATCCTGACGCGCCGTCGCCTTCGCATTCGGAACGCCGCGCGGCGATGGACGCGGTCGGCGAGGCTTCGACCCTTCCGCGGGGTTGCTGGCACGAGCCGGTGACGCTGGGCGGCGTGAAGTGCGAGCGGATCACGCCGGAGAATGCGGTCGCGGATCGGCGGCTGCTGTACCTGCACGGCGGAGGCTACGTGATGGGGAGCCCGCGTAGCCATAGACCGTTGGCGGCCTGGCTCGCCGTCGCAGCGCGCGCGCGGGCGATCGTGGCGGACTATCGACTGGGGCCGGAGCATCGGTTTCCGGCCGCCTTGGATGACGCAGAAGCCGTCTATCGCGCGCTGCTGGATGAGGGCGCGGCGCCCGAGCGGATCGTGGTGGCGGGCGATTCCGCCGGTGGCGGCCTGACGCTGGCTTTGGCGCTGAGGTTGAAGCGCAGCGGTTTGCCGCAGCCCGCCGGGTGGTTCGCGATCAGCCCCTGGGCGGACCTGACTCAGTCGGGTCGGAGCTATGAGACCAAGGCTGAGACCGATCCGTCGCTGAGCCGGGAGGCGCTGAATGAGTACGCCCTGGCCTATCTGGGCGGGCTGGATGCGCGCGAGCCGGAGGCCTCACCGGTGTTCGGGGATTTCGAGGGCGTCTCGCCGGTGTTCATCCAGACCGGCTCGGAGGAGGTGCTCCTCTCCGACAGCCTGACCCTGGCCGATGTGCTGGCGCACGCGAAGGTCGACGTGCGTCTGGAGGTGTGGCCGGAGATGATCCACGTGTTTCAGGCCTGGAGCGGCGCACTGCAGGCGGCGCGCCGCGCGATCCGGGTTGCGGGCGAGTGGATGGAGGCGCGGTTCGAGGCCTGAGAGAGAGGTTAGGTTCAGCGGGGCTTCAGGATTTCGCTCAGGAGGTCCGGAGCGCCGGGTATTCTCTCAAGGCGCGGGTGCCGAAGGCCGCCGGTGTAGGCGATGGAAACGGTTCGGAAGTGCTCGCCTGTGCGCACCACGAGTTCGATGGGTCGGCCGGATTTGGCCTCGGTCACGGCGGCGGCGAGGCGATCTTCATCATAGCTCAGGCCGTTCACCGCCAGGATTCGGGCGCCCACAGCGAGCCCGGCTTTGAAGGCCGGGCTATCCCAGATCACGCTCACCGCCTCGCCATCCCGATTGAGGGTCAGGCCCAGAGAATAGGCGAAACTGGCCAGGCGCCCCGTGACGATACGGGCGTAGTCGGTGGGCGTTTCGGCGTAGACCAGCCGCCAGCCGCCGCGCGCGAGGCCATCGAGTGGGGCTCTTGGCGCGACCTCGCGGATCCGCATCGTCAGGAAACCCGCCCAGTCGTAGGGCTCGACCGCGTTCAGGGCGGCCACGATGTCTTCGAACGTGAACCCTCGAGGTGTGAAGTCGCCATCCCGTCCGGCGTGGAAACGCCGGGCGAAGTCATCAAGCGATCGCCGCCCGCCAGAGCGTTCCCGGATCAGGGTGTCGGCGTCGAGCCAGATGAGTGACCCTTCGGCGTAGTAATCTTCCCAACGTTGCTGGCTTACCCAGGGCTGGGGCCGGCGGGCGTTGATGATCGGATCGTAGGTCGTGTCCTCCAGGTCGCGCCATCGGCGGCCGGCGCGGGTGTCGAGCGCGGCGGCGTCGAGGGCGAGGGAATCGAGCGCCTGCTGGCGGCTGAGGAACCCCGAACGGGCGGCCAGCACTTCGCCCCAGTACGTGTCCTGACCCTCATAGACCCACAGCAGGTCGTTGCGGACAGGGGTGTGGAAGTCCTGCACGATCATCCCGGACGGTCGTACGGCCTTGCCGACCCAGGCATGTGCGTATTCGTGCGGGAGCAGGCCGCGGTCGCTCAGGGCCCGGTCCCAGGCTGTAAAGTAGCCTGGCTCGACCTGGTTTTCGCTGGAGCGGTGATGCTCCAGGCCGATGGACCCAAGCCGGCTGGAGATCGCCAGCAGGAAGTCGTAGCGGTCGAACGGGCGCCAGCCGAACAGGCGGTCGGACTGGCGGATCAGTTCACGATGGATGTTGATCACCTCGGGCGTCGCGGCGAGCTCGGAGGCCGTGTCGCCGACGACGGCGAGGCGCACCGGGATGCGCGCGCCCGGATCAAGGTCGATCTGACGGTGATGTCGTCCGGCGAACATCGGCGAGTCCACCAGGGTGGTGAACGGCACGGGCGCAAAGCGGACGGTGTCGCCTTCGCGCGAGACGGTGTCGAGGGCGACGCCATAGCCCCAGCCCGTGGGCAGGGTGACGCTGGCCTGGATCGGCATGCGCGTGGTGGCGAAGCCGGCGGGATAGAGCGCCATCAGGTTCCACTGGAGGTTCAACATCTCCGGCGTGACGACGACCCGGCCCTGGGACGGCAGGGTCGGTGAGAGGTACTGGAACTCGGCGACGAGTTCCCGCGCGCCTTCAGGAGCCTGAAGGTGGAAAGCGTAGACCTCGATGGGGTCGCGGGTCCAGGACACAGGGCGCCCGTCGATGGCGAGGGTGAGCCCGGCGATCTTCTCGATCTGGCCGCGCGGCGCGTGGTTGCCCGGCAGCCACTTGGGCAACATCAGGGTGACCGGCCCGGACACCGCCAGCGGGATGGTCTGACGGACCCGGAAGATGCGCCGCTGGATATCGGTGGCGTCGACCTCGAGACGGAGCACGCCCGGATAGTCGATATCGCGCGTCGCCGGGATCGTGCCCGGAGCCTGGGCCAGGGCGGGCGGTGCAAGGCATAGAGCGAGCGCAAGGGCGAGGCGCAGGGCAAGCAAGACTAAAGGTCCGTGGCGGCGATTGAACAGCCGTGAGTGTTGCGGGTTCGCCGACGAAGCTCAATGGCGATCACGTTGCTGCACGCCCAACGAAAAGGGCCGAAGCGTGCGCTCCGGCCCTGGCCGTGTGTATCAGGAAGCGCCGACTAGCACTTGTAGTACATGTCGAACTCGACCGGGTGCGGGTGCAGCTGGAGGCGCATGACCTCTTCCATCTTGAGCTCGATGTAGCTGTCGATGAAGTCGTCGCTCATCACGCCGCCGGCCTTGAGGAAGGCCCGGTCCTTGTCGAGGGACTCCAGAGCTTCGCGCAGGCTGCCGCAGACCTCGGGGATCTTCTTTTGCTCCCGCGGGGGCAGATCGTAGAGGTTCTTGTCAGCGGGGCCGCCCGGATCGATCTGGTTGATGATGCCGTCGATGCCGGCCATCAGCAGCGCCGTGAACGTGAGGTAGGGGTTGCCCATCGGGTCGGGGAAGCGCGCCTCGATGCGCTTGCCCTTGGGGCTGTCCACGTGCGGGATGCGGATCGACGCCGAGCGATTGCGGGCCGAATAGGCCAGCTTCACCGGGGCTTCGTAGCCGGGCACCAGGCGCTTGTAGGAGTTGGTGGTCGAGTTGGAGAAGGCGTTGATCGCCTTGGCGTGCTTGATGATCCCGCCGATGTACCAGAGGCACATCTGTGAGAGGCCGGCATACTTGTCGCCAGCGAAGAGCGGCTTGCCCGCGCCCCAGATCGACTGGTGTACGTGCATGCCCGAGCCGTTGTCGGCGAACATCGGCTTGGCCATGAAGGTGGCCGTCTTGCCGTAGGCGTGAGCCACATTGTGGATCACGTACTTATAGAGCTGCAGTCGGTCGGCCATGGTGATCATGGTGTCGAACTTGAGGCCCAGTTCGTGCTGCGCGGGCGCCACCTCGTGGTGGTGCTTCTCCGGCTTCATACCCAGTTCGCCCATCACGGCGAGCATCTCGCCGCGCAGGTCCTGACCGCTGTCGACCGGGTTGACCGGGAAGTAGCCGCCCTTCGGGCCCGGGCGGTGACCCATGTTGCCCTCTGGATACTCCTTGGAGGAGTTGGTCGGCAGTTCGCTGGAGTCGTAGCTGTAGCCGGTGTCGTTGGGCTGGGTGGACCAACGCACGTCGTCAAAGATGAAGAACTCGGCCTCAGGACCAAAGTAGACCGTGTCGCCGATGCCGGCCGACTTCACGAAGTTGAGCGCCGCCTTGGCGATCGAGCGGGGATCGCGCTCATAGGGGGTGCCCGTGTCGGGGTTCACCACGTCGCAGAACAAGGCCAGCGTTGTCTGCTGGTAGAAGGGGTCGATGATCGCGGTGTCCAGGTCGGGACGCAGCTTCATGTCGCTCTCGTTGATCGCCTTCCAGCCGGCGATGGACGAGCCGTCGAACATGGTGCCGTCGGTCAGGAACTCGTCATCGACCAGGTCGATGTCGAAGGTCACGTGCTGCATCTTGCCGCGAATGTCGCTGAAGCGGACATCGACGTATTTGACGTCCTTTTCCTTGATCAGGTTCAGGATGTCTTTGGCGCTGGCCATGGTGGATGGGTTCCCTTTTGCCGGTCAGTGGTTGGAAATCAGATGGCGACGGAGCCGGTCTCGCCGGTGCGGATGCGCATCACGTCGATGACCTCGGAGATGAAGATCTTGCCGTCCCCGATGCGCCCGGTGCGGGCGGCGCCGGAGATGGCCTCAAGCACGCGGTCGAGTTGGTCGTCGGCGATGACGACCTCGACCTTGATCTTGGGTAGGAAGTCCACGACGTACTCGGCGCCGCGATAGAGCTCAGTCTGGCCCTTCTGGCGACCGTAGCCCTTGGCCTCGATCACCGTCATGCCCTGGACGCCCAGCTCCTGAAGGGCTTCCTTCACCTCGTCCAGCTTGAACGGCTTGATGATGGCTTCGATTTTCTTCATTCGCCTAGCTTGGTGGTTCGGGGGCCGGGAGGCGCCGATCGCCGGCGACCCAGCACGGGCGACCTAGCCGCCACAAGCGGGGTTCGATTGCCTGCCGTTGCGGCCGCGTGGGAAACTGCTGCACCGATTAAAATACAGGCGCCCGACGCCTGAAATATAGTCAGGCCGGAATTCGCCTTGTGGCGGCCCTTTCGGCCCCTACGATCAACGCGGAATACGCACGGAGACGACAGCACGATGGACGAACGGACACCGGTGCTCATTGGAGCAGGCCAATTCACGTATCGTGGCGATCCGGGCGCTTCGCCTTCGCCGACCACTTTGCTGAAGATTGCGGCGGAACGGGCCGCCGCCGACTCCGGAATTGGCGCTGAGGGCCTGGCGGCGATCGACGCCTTGGCTGTGGTCGGCTTCACGATCGATGCCCCCGGTTCACGGCGCGGGATGATTCCGCACTCGACCAATCCGCCGGCGCTGCTGTCGAAGTGGATCGGCGCCACGCCGCGCTGGAGCGTCTATTCGGAAATGGGCGGCAACACCCCCCAGTACCTGATCAACACCCTGGCTGAGCGGATCTCGAAGGGCGAGACGCAGCTGGCCCTGACGGTCGGCTGTGAGTTCCTGGGTTCAGCCACCAAGCGCGCCACGCGGGGATTGTCCTTCGACGATTGGTCAGCAGTGGAGGACGAAACGCTCGAGACGCCGCAGCGGATCGGCGATGCCCGGCCCGGGACCACGCCCTATGAGGCCCGGCACGGCTTGAATCGACCGATCAACATCTATCCGCTTTTCGAGAATGCACTGCGGGCGCGGGACAAGCGGCCGTTGGCCGAACATCAGGCGCGGATGGGCCGGCTGTTCGAACGCTTCTCGACGGTGGCGGCCGAGAACCCGGAGGCCTGGTTCCCGATCCGGCGTTCAGCCGAGGAACTGGTCAGCGTCTCCGAGAAGAACCGGATGATCGGCTATCCCTATCCCAAGCTGCTGAACGCGATCATGGAAGTAGATCAGGCAGCCGGAGTGATCGTGGCCAGCGTGGCCAAGGCGCGTGAACTGGGCGTTCCGGAGGATCGCTGGGTGTATCTGCACGGATGCGCCGACGCAGCCGACCTCTGGCATCCGATGGACCGGCAGGACTTCCACTCCAGCCCGGCCATGCGCTTGACAGGTCAGCGAGCGTTCGAGATGGCTGGAATCGGCCTCGCCGACATTGACCTGATCGACCTCTATTCCTGCTTCCCTGTGGCGGTCGAGGTGGGCGCCGAGGAACTGGGGCTGTCGCTGGACGATCCGCGCGGACTGACGGTGACGGGCGGGCTGCCGTATGCGGGCGGGCCGGGAAACAACTACGTCATGCACTCCGTGGCGGTGATGCACCGCAAGCTCCGCGAGAAGCCCGGCGCGAACGGTCTGATCACCGGCAACGGCTGGTACCTGACCAAGCAGTCGACTGGGATCTATTCGACCCGTCGACCGGACCGGCCGTTTGAGCGCCAGGACCCGGCGGTGATTCAGCGGCAGATCGACGCCCTGCCACATCCCGACGTCATCGAGACGCCACAGGGGCGCGGCACGATCGAGACCTACACCGTCGTTCACAAGCGGGAAGGACCGTTCATGGCCATCGTCATCGGGCGCGACTCGAACGGCCGCCGCTTTGCGGCCAATACGCCCGACGATCCCGCCACCCTGGCCGGCCTCGAGGCCGTCGAGCAGGTGGGGCGGACCGGCGTGTTGACGCAGCGCGGCGATCTCAACCTCTTCACTCCGGACTGATGACATGGCGCGGCTCTACCTGATCCGGCATGGCCGGCCCTCTTCATCCTGGGGCGATGCGGACGATGACCCGGGACTGGACGACGCGGGCCGGGCTCAGGCCCAGGTTGCGCGCGACTGGCTGCTAGCGCGACCGGAAGGCGAGCGGCCCCGACGGGTGGTGAGTTCGCCCCTGCGGCGTTGTCGCGAGACGGCGGAGCCGATGGCCCGGGCGCTGGGCCTGGAGGCGGAAGTCGATCCAAGGGTCGGCGAAATACCCACACCGAAGGCGCTTTCCGCGGCCGAGCGGCCGGGCTGGCTGCGCGCAGCGTTCCAGGGCACCTGGAAGGGCATCCCAGGCGATCTCGACTACGATCAGTGGCGGGGCGAGATCGCGGCCTCGCTGGTATCGCGCGGGGATACGGCCGTGTTTTCGCACTATGTCGCCATTAATGCGGTCGTCTCGCGCCTGTTGGGGCTCGAAGAGGTGCTGGCGTTCCGGCCGGATCACTGTTCGATCACAGTGCTTGAGACGGACGGCCAGTCCTTGCGACTGATCGCTCAGGGCGCGGAGGCGTCGACGGGAGTCCTTTGAGGGCAACGCTGTGAACGGCCGACCTATCCTGACCGTCGCCGAAACCCGGGCCGCTGAGGCGCGGACCATTGCGGCAGGGACCCCGGGTCTGGAGTTGATGCGACGCGCCGGCGCGGCGGCAGCCGAGGCGATCATCGCCCGCTATCGGCCTCAGCCCGTTCACGTACTCTGTGGTCCGGGCAACAACGGTGGCGACGGCTATGTGATCGCCTTGCGGCTGGCGGGTCGAGGCTGGCCGGTGACCGTCCTGGCGCTCTCCGAGCCGACGACAGAGGACGCGCGCGCGTCGCGGGCGGAGTGGGGTGGTCCGGTCGCCACGCTCGAAAAGGCTCCAGACACCGGGTTGCTGATCGACGCTCTGTTTGGGGCCGGTTTGACACGGCCGCTGACGGGCGTGGCCGCCCAGGTCGCCCAGGCGCTTGCGGCCGAGCCGGACCGAGTGGTGGCGATCGATCTTCCCAGTGGGCTGGAGGGGGACACCGGTCGGGCGCTCGGCGCGGCGGTCTGCGCCGGCCTGACGATCACCTTCCACAGCCGGAAGCCCGCTCACGTTCTTGAACCCGGCCGACGGCTATGCGGCGAGGTGGTGGTGGCCGACATCGGGCTCGATCAGGCGCCCGCCGCGCTCTGGGAGAACGAGCCAGATCTTTGGGCCGACCGACTTCCATGGCCGGATGCTGGATCACACAAGCACGCGCGGGGTCGCCTGATGGTGGTCAGCGGCGACGCCTGGAACACCGGCGCCGCACGGCTGGCGGCGCGAGCCGGCCTCAGGATCGGCGCGGGACTTGTGACGCTTTATGCGCCGCCCGACGCCCTGGCCGCCAATGCGGCGCATCTGGAGGCTGTGATGCTGCGTCCGTTCGAGAGCGACCTCGACCTGGAGCGCGCGGCGGATCAAGCGGACGCGGTGGTCATCGGACCGGCGGCGGGTGTCGGCGATGATACCCGAGTGAATGTCCTGGCGCTGGCCCGGACGGGCGCAGCCCTGGTGCTGGACGCCGACGGCATCACCGTCTTTCGGGAGGCGCCCGAGACGCTGTTCTCCGTGCTCGACCGCGATGACGTGCTCACGCCCCATCCGGGCGAGTTCGAGCGCCTGTTCCCGGGCCTGATCGCAGGCGCGCCCGAGCGGATCGCCGCGGCTCGGCGAGCGGCGGCGCGGGCCGGCTCGGTGGTGCTGCTCAAGGGCGCGGATACGGTGGTGGCCGCACCGGACGGCAGGGCCGCGGTCAATCTGAACGGCTCGCCTTGGCTGGCGACGGCCGGATCGGGTGACGTGCTCGCGGGGTTCATAGCCGGGTTGATGGCCCAGGGCATGGAGAGTTTTGAAGCCGCCTGCGCCGGGGCCTGGATCCATGCCGAGGCCGCTCAGGAGCACGGGCCGGGCCTCATCTCGGAAGATCTGCCCGGCCTGGCGCCGGTCGTTCTCAGGCGGCTGTACGAGGAGCGCTGAGGGCCAGACGGCGGCGGCGTGCCACGCAGGCTCTGAAAGTCGAAACCGGTTCGGCGGGAGTTCCGCGCCAAATCAAAGCTTCGAGCCTCGTGCTCCCGATCAGGCGGATCAAGCCTGATCGGGCGAGGTTTCAGGTCAACGCTTGTCTATGGAAGCATAGGTCCGAAGCGGCGCGCCGGTGTAGATCTGGCGCGGGCGGCCGATCTTCTGCGACGGGTCCTCGATCATTTCCTTCCACTGGGCGATCCAGCCCACCGTGCGGGCCACCGCGAACAGCACGGTGAACATCTCGGCCGGGAAGCCCAGCGCGCGGAGCGTGATGCCCGAATAGAAGTCGACGTTCGGGTAGAGCTTGCGCTCGATGAAGAATTCGTCGCTGAGAGCGACCTTCTCCAGTTCCATCGCCACCGCGAGCAGGGGATCGTTCGAGCCGACCTCCTTCAACACTTCGTGGCAGGTCTTCTGCATGACCTTCGCGCGGGGGTCATAGTTCTTGTAGACCCGATGGCCGAAGCCCATCAGCAGATAGCGGCGATCCTTCACGCCCTGAACGAATTCAGGAATGCGGTCGACCGTGCCGATCTCGGCCAGCATGTTGAGCGCTTCTTCATTGGCGCCGCCATGCTTGGGGCCCCAAAGCGAGGCGATGCCCGCAGCGATGCAGGCGAACGGATTGGCGCCCGACGAGCCGGCCAGACGCACCGTCGAGGTCGAGGCGTTCTGCTCGTGATCCGCGTGGAGGATGAAGATCCGGTCCATCGCCCGGGTCAGCACCGGATTGGGCTTCCAGTCCTCGGCCGGCACCGAGAAACACATGCGCAGGAAGTTCTCGGCGAAGGAGAGGTCGTTGCGCGGATAAACGAACGGCTGACCGCGTGAGTATTTGAACGCCCGGGCCGCGATGGTCGGCATCTTGGCGATCATGCGGTGCGTCGCGATCATCCGGTGCGCCGGATCATCGATATTGGTGCTGTCATGATAGAAGGCTGAAAGCGCGCCGACCGCGCCGGTCATGATCGCCATCGGGTGCGCATCCCGCCGGAACCCATTGAAGAACCGGTCGAACTGCTCATGCAGCATGGTGTGGTAGGTGATGTTGTGCTCGAACTCGGCGAATTGCGACGCCGAGGGCAGTTCTCCATGCAGGAGGAGATAGCAGACCTCGAGGAAGCTCGACTGTTCCGCCAATTCGTCGATCGGGTAGCCGCGGTGCAGCAGCACGCCCTTGTCGCCGTCGATAAACGTGATCTTGCTTTCACAGGAGGCTGTCGAGGTGAAGCCTGGATCGTAGGTGAAGACATCGGCCTCCGCGTAGAGTTTGCGGATATCAACCACCGGCGGTCCGTCGACGCCCCTCAGAATGGGCAACTCGACCGTCTTTCCACCGATCTCGAACTTCGCCGTGTCAGCCATATGATCCCCTTCGCGCCTGCGAGATGAAACGCTTGTTTGGCTTATACGCCATTACGTGACGAGCGAAAGCGCGTCGTCGATACGCCCAAGGCTCTCTTGGCGGCCAAGCGCTGTCATCGTCCCTGCAAGGTCCGGAGCCGGAGCCCCGCCCGATAGGATGGCCCGCAGTTGCGGCCCGAACTTGCCCATCCCGACCCCATCGGATTCAGCAAACGCGCGCAGCGCCGCTTCCAGGCCCGGGACGTCCCAATCTGCAACGGCGCCCAGGGCGCTGCGCAGGCGTCCGATGCGGCCCCCTGTCTCGCCATCCGCCAGTTGCGCACGGGTCTTTTCAGGGAGTTCCAGAGGCCGGGTCTTCAACACGAACGCCACGGCGTCGGCGAGGTCCAGTGTGGTCTTGGCCCCGTCACGGACGAAGGGGATGGTGTGGGCGATCTGCTTCAGGTCATCCGGCCGGACGCCATGGATATGTCTCGCGGCGAGACCGGCCAGTCGCGCAGGGTCAGCCTGCCGGATGTAGTGGTTGTTGAGGTGGTTGAGCTTGTCCCAATCGAGACGCGCCGGGGCGCTGACCACATCCTTGATATCGAACCAGGCGGCCGCCTGGGCATCAGAGAAAATCTCATCGTCCCCATGACCCCAGCCCAGCCGCGCGAGGTAGTTGCGCATCGTCTCCGGCAGATAGCCCATTTCGTCGAATTCGCTCACGGCCTGGGCGCCATGGCGTTTGGAGAGTTTGGCGCCGTCGGGGCCGTGGATCAGCGGGAGGTGCGCCCAGACCGGAACTTCCCAGCCCAACGCCTGATAGATCAGGGTCTGTCGAGCGGCGTTGTTGAGGTGGTCGTCGCCTCGGATCACGTGGGTGATCTCCATCTCATGGTCATCGACCACCACGGCGAGATTGTAGGTCGGCGTGCCGTCCGTGCGCAGCAGGATCAGGTCATCAAGCTGACGGTTCTGGAAGCGCACCTCGCCCTTGACCGCGTCCTGGATCACGGTCTCGCCATCGAGCGGGGCCTTGAGGCGTACGACGAAGGGTCGATCGGCGGCGTCGTTGGGCGCGAGGTCGCGCCATGGCGAGCGCACGACGCGGCCCTCGGCGCGGGCCAACTCGCGTTCTGATTCAAGCTCTTCCGGCGTCATGTAGTCTTTGTAGGCGCGTCCTGTGGCCAGCATCGCCTCGGCGGCCTCGCGGTGGCGGGCGGCGCGCGCGAACTGGAACACGGGCGGCTCATCGGGTTCGAGCCCGAGCCACGTCATGCCCTCGAAGATGACCTCGACATTGGCCTCGGTGGACCGTTCCCGATCCGTGTCCTCGATACGCAACAGGAACTTGCCGCCGGTGTGCTTGGCGTACAGGAAGTTGAACAGCGCCGTGCGGGCGGTGCCAATGTGCATCATGCCCGTCGGAGAGGGGGCGATCCGGGTGCGGACGGGGCGGTTTGGCATGACGGGCGGGGAAGGTCTCGAAGCGACGGCGGCGCCACTTAGCACACGGCCGTTCGCACGGCCTAGCCTGCGGAGGTCCGGCGGCTGGATCGCGGATCAGGTCGACGCTCAGTCCGACCGCTGGACATTGTGGACGCCGGTGGCGCTGGGCTGCGGCTGCGCACTCTACTTCGCTCTGCCGGGCGAGCCTTTGCCGTGGGTCGCCTGGGTCCTGCTCCCACTCGTTGCGCTGCTTCTGGGCGTTACCCGGATCAGTCGGGGAAGGGTGACAACGCTCATCCTTGTGCTGACGGCCTGCGCCGTCGGCGGCTTCACCCTGGCCAAGCTCCGAACGGAAGCCGTACGCGGGCCGGTGGCGCAACAGGGGCTTGGCCCGCGTTGGGTCGAGGCCTGGGTCGTCGATGTCGTCTCGCCGGGTGAAAGCGGTCCACGGCTGCTGCTGGCCCCGATGCGGGCCGAGGGACTGGCCCCCGCCGCGACGCCGATCCGGATGCGCGTGACGCTGCGACCCGATATGGCCTTGCCGAAGCCTGGAGAGGCCGTCCGGTTGCTGGCCATCCTCAATCCGCCGCCTCCGCCCGCGGCGCCGGGGTCCTACGATTTCGCCAGGGACGCCTGGTTTGAGAGCGTGGGCGCCGTTGGCCTTGTCCTGCGCGAGCCGAGGTCGATCGACGCCGCCGCTCAGCCGCCCTGGCGGCTGCGGCTGGCGATGTCTGTGAACGCCACCCGTTGGGCGCTCACCGAGCGGATCATCCGCACGCTCGGGGTGGAGCAGGGCGGCCTCGCCGCCGCCATGACGACGGGCCATGAAGCGTTCATTCCTCCCGAGCAGTTGGAGAACCTGCGCGCCTCCGGTCTGGCGCATATCGTCTCGATAAGCGGCCTCCACATGGCGATCGTCGGGGGATTCACCTTCGGCGCGGTCCGACTGCTGGTGGCGGCTTGGCCATGGCTGGCGCTGAGGGTCTCGGGCAAGAAGGTTTCAGCGATCGTCGGTCTGCTGGCGGTCGGCGGCTATCTCGTGCTGTCCGGCGCGCCGCCGCCCGCCGAACGGGCCGCGATCACCGCGGCGGTGGCTTTCGCGGCGATCCTCGCGGACCGGCAGGCCATCAGCCTGCATGCCTTGGCGCTGGCCGCGATGGGCGTAATGATCGCCCACCCGGAGGCGGTGACCGAGCCCGGGTTCCAGATGTCGTTCGCCGCGACAGCCGCCTTGGTGGCTTTGGTGGAGATCTGGCCCCGCGCCGTGCGGGAGATCCAGGCGCCCTTCGCCATCCGGGCGATTCAGGCCGCGGTCACCTGGACGCTTGTCAGCCTGGCGATCAGCTTCGTGGCCGGCCTGGCCACCGGCCCCTTCGCGATTCAACACTTCAACCGGGTCTCCACCTGGGGTCTGTTCGCCAACCTGGCGGTGGCGCCGATCTCCACGTTCCTGATGATGCCGGGACTGGCGCTTGGGGCGGCTCTGACGCCGATCGGATTAGGCCAGGCGCCCCTGGAGGTCGCCGGGCTGGCCATAGAACTGATGAACCGGATCGCCGCCGTGGCGGCTGGGGCGCCGATGGCGCAACTCGTTGTCGCGAGCGCACCGAACTGGGCGCTGCCTGCGAGTTTCATTGGCCTGCTGTTCGTCTGCCTTTGGCGCGGACCTTTGCGCTGGGCGGGCGTTCCGGTTGCGCTGGTGATCCTGTGGGCGCCCAGGCCCGCTGCGCCCGACATCTGGATCGCTGCGGACGGCGCGGCCTATGCGGTTCGCGACGGCAAGACTGCGATCCTTCTTAGGCCCGATGTCAAACTGTTCGGCGCAGAGCTCTGGGCGCGTCGGCGTGGCCTTGAGCCGCTGATCTCCGAAGCCGCTCGCGACAGAATTTTCATTTGTGACGCCTGGAGCTGTCTCCCGGCGCCTGGCGCTCGCGTTCGCCTTGCCTCGGCCTGGAATCTGCGTCGACCGCTGAAGCCTGGGCGCCTTCTATCGCTGTGCGCCAACGCCGAGATCGTCGCGCTGCGGAACGACGTTCGTCCCGCTACGTGCGCTGCGCCGCTGGTTCTGACCGGAAAGGACTTCGCGCGCGGCGGGTCTGTCGAACTCTACCGAAAAGGGGCAGGGTGGCGCCTGATGTGGGCGCAAGATCTGCGCGGCCGCCGACCCTGGACCTGGGGTTACGATCCGCGATGATGTTCACCAAGAGCCTGAGGCCCCGTGTCCGCGCCGGCGAGATCACCTCCAGCGTACGCATCTGGTTGGCGCCGCGTGTCCGGATAGGCGGGCGCTATCCCTTGCTGGATGGGCAGGTCGAAGTCACCGGGATCACCGAGGTCGATCTGGCGGACATCACCGATGAGTTGGCCCGGCGAGGCGGGTTTGAGTCCCGGAACGCGCTGTTGGCGACGGCGCGTCACGGCCGCGGCGAGCGGGTCTTCATAATCGACTTCGTGTTTGCGCCAGGCCCGCCTGCGCCTTGACTCTCGCCCCCCTCCGTGCGCCCTTCCGCGCCTTCGAAAAACACCCCGAATTCAGACAAATGCACGCCTACCGCACCCACACCTGCGGCGCGCTCCGCGCCACCGACACCGGCCAGACGGTCCGGCTCTCCGGCTGGGTCCACCGCAAGCGGGACCATGGCGGGCTGATCTTCATTGATCTGCGCGATCACTATGGCCTGACGCAGCTCGTGTTTAATCCTGGCGCGCCGGCGTTCGGAGTGGTGGAGCACCTGAGGGCCGAGAGCGTGATCCGGGTGGATGGCGAGGTTGTGGCCCGCACGCCCGAGACTGTGAATCCCAACCTGCCGACCGGCGAAGTCGAAATACGGGTCAAGGCGGTGAGCGTTTTGTCGGAGGCCTCCGAGCTGCCGCTGCCGGTGTTCGGCGAGCCGGACTATCCCGAAGAGATCCGGCTTAAGAATCGTCACCTGGACCTGCGACGCGAGACCCTTCATCGCAACATCGTGCTGCGTTCGAAGGTGATCCACTCGATCCGCAACCGGATGATCAACCAGGGGTTCCTGGAGTTTCAGACCCCGATTCTCACGGCGAGCTCGCCGGAGGGTGCGCGGGACTTCCTGGTGCCTTCGCGGCTGCACCCGTCGAAGTTCTACGCGCTGCCGCAAGCGCCGCAGCAGTTCAAGCAGCTGCTCATGGTCTCGGGCTTCGACCGCTATTTCCAGATCGCGCCCTGCTTCCGCGACGAAGACCTTCGCGCCGACCGCAGCCTGGAGTTCTACCAGCTCGACGTCGAGATGAGCTTCGTGACCCAGGAAGACGTCTTCGCGGCCATTGAGCCGGTGATGCATGGGGTGTTCGAGGAGTTCGCCAACGGCAAGCCGGTGACGCCCTATCCGTTCCCGCGCATCCCTTACCGCGAGTGCATGGCCAAGTACGGCACCGACAAGCCCGATCTGCGGAATCCGCTGGTGATGCAGGATGTCTCAGAGCCCTTCCGGGGCGGCGGCTTCGGCCTGTTCGCCCGGATTCTCGAAGACAATAAGAACGCGGTGTGGGCGATCCCCGCGCCGGGCGGCGGCAGCCGGGCCTTCTGTGACCGGATGAATAGCTGGGCCCAGGGGGAGGGGCAGCCGGGCCTGGGTTACATCTTCTGGAGCGACGATCAGGGCGGCTGGGGTGGTCCGATCGCCAAGAACCTGGGGTCCGAGAAGACCGATGCGGTGATGGGGCAACTGGGTCTCGGGTCCGGCGACGCGGCCTTTTTCGTGGCCGGCGATCCCAAGGTGTTCGCGAAGTTTGCAGGGACGGCCCGCACCAAGGTGGGGACAGACCTCAAGCTGGTGAACGAAGACCGGTTTGAGTTTGTCTGGATCGTCGATTTCCCGATGTTCGAGATGAACGAAGAGAAGAACCACGTCGATTTCAGCCACAACCCGTTCTCGATGCCGCAGGGTGAACTGGAGGCGCTGAACACCAAGGATCCGCTGGAGATCCTGGCCTACCAGTATGACATCGTCTGCAACGGCTATGAACTGTGCTCGGGCGCCGTTCGGAACCATCTGCCGGAGATCATGGTCCGAGCGTTCGAGATCGCCGGCTACGATCAGAGCGTGGTCGAGGAGCAGTTCGGTGGCATGCTGAACGCCTTCCGCCATGGCGCGCCGCCGCACGGCGGGCTGGCGCCAGGCATCGACCGGATCGTCATGCTCCTGGCCGGTGAGACGGCGATTCGTGAGGTCATCGCCTTCCCGCTGAACCAGCAGGGCCAGGATCTGATGATGAACGCGCCTTCGGAGGTGTTCGACAAGCAGTTGAAGGAACTGCACATCCGACTCGCGCCGCCCCTGAAGGGCTAGAAGGTCTTCCGAAGAGCGGGAACCGGTTTACGCTTGAGAAAACGCTATAATGTTGTGATTTCGTGCATTTTTCCCCGTTTGGATGGTTCTATCTGAACGGGAAAGGCCCGGGGATCGCCGCCTCATCTTGAGGTGATCAGATACCGAGGCCCGGCCGGTGGAGCCGGCGGGGACTGAGGCGTGCGAACGATTTCCCGGTGGATGATAACGCGTACGCCGCAGGCCCGGATCGTCAGGCCGCGCGGCGTGCGAGTCCGGGAGTCGCCGCAGGCTCCGTCCAGCTGACTCTGGGTCAAACCCCTGGCTCCGGACAGATCGGTCCCGTGCAGGTTGGCGCGGCGGAGATCTGAGCCTTTCATGTCAGCGCCGTCGAAGTTTGCCCCAGCGAGATTGGCGGATCGAAGGTCGGCGTCCCGGAAGGAGGCCTTGGCGAAACTGCCATCGCCGAGCGTGGCCCCGCGAAGGTCCGAGTTCTCAAAGCGGGCCATGCCCGCGTCCACGTTGTTGAACACCGCGCCCCGCAAGTCCGCGCCGCGGAGATTGGCGGACGACAGCCGCGCCCGGGAAAAGTTCGCGCCCTGGCCCTGAAGGTCTGTCAGGACTGCTCGGGACAGATTGGCGCTCTCGAAATTGCCGCCCCGCACGTCGCCGGCCCGGAGGATGACACCCGCCATGATCGCCCGTCGGAACTGAGCGCCGGCCGCCTCCACATCACTCAAATCGGCCAGCGAGAGGTTGGCGGAGCCGAACACCACGCCGCCGGCCTCGGTGGCGCGCAGGCGCGCGCCGGCCAGATTGGCGCCGGTGAAGTTGGCGCCGGCCATGGCCGCCTGGCTGAGGTCTGCCTTGGAAAGATCCGCCCCGGAAAAATTCGAGGCCAGGAAACGGGCGTCACGTAGGTCCGAGGCCATCAGGTTGGCGCCCGAGAAGTTGGCGCCGACAATCCGAGCTCCCGAAAGGTTGCGGCCCGAAAGCTCGCACTTGATGCAGGATCCGCCGAAGGCGTTGACGCGGGTCACCTCTTTGTCTCCTGCCACGGCCGCGCCGGCGAACGCCGAACAGACGGCGGCCACGAGGGCCAGATGGCGTAGGGCGATGACCATGGGTCGACGAACAGGCTCCAGGGAAGGCTCTTCCCTTCGCCCGGAAGGCCATGAGACGCCACTTAAATCGCGGTAATTTCCGGTGTTTTCAGGCGCCGACGTCGTCGGCCAGGCGGCCGGCGCGCGCGCCGCAGGTCTCGCAGATCATCGACTGACCCTTACGAACAACCGCGATATCGCCGCAGGACGCACAGACCTCCGCTGCGGCCGGATGTGCGGAAGCCCGCGCGGCGGTGGGCAGGTACACGAGATTGTCAGGCGCGTGACCACGGGCGAAACCGCGGGAAATGAACCGTGACACGGGCTGGAGGTCTTCCGGTTCGGTCTGGCCGGTGGCGTCGGCCTTTCCGCGACCAAGACCGTCGGCGTTCAGGGCGTCGGAGTCGGCGCTCGCAAGATCGTCACGCCCCAGATAGCTGATGCCCAACTCACGGAAAATGTAGTCCAGGATCGAGGTGGCGGACTTGACCGTGTCGTTACCGGTGACCGGGCCCGCGGGTTCGAAGCGGGTGAAAACGAAGGCGTCGACGAACTCCTCCAGCGGCACCCCGTGCTGAAGACCGAGCGACACTGAGATCGCGAAGTTGTTCATCAGCGATCGGAAGGCCGCGCCTTCCTTGTGCATGTCGATGAAGATCTCGCCGAGTTCGCCATCATCGTACTCCCCGGTGTGCAGATAGACCTTGTGGCCGCCGACGCTGGCTTTCTGGATGTATCCCTTACGGCGATCCGGAAGCTTGCGGCGGGTGCGGTCTCGCTCGACGACCCGTTCGACGACGCGCTCCTCGACCACCGGCGCCGGGCGAGGCGCAAGA
>NZ_JBILUK010000186.1:0-6410 GCF_044371015.1 Phenylobacterium sp. | reverse complement strand
TAAGTACGACCTGTACGGCGATACGGACGGCACCAGCGTCCAGTCCTATCAGATCCCGCTCGCACCGGGCTCGGTCTGCGGCACCATCGGCGCTCTGTTCGCGGCCGGTCGCTCTACGGTCAACTGCGCCCCGCTGACCGTCAACGCCAACAACGGCTATCACTACTTCGAGTACCCGAAGTGGTACAGCCACGAGATCAACATCTCGTCGACCGATGACGGCCCGCTGCAGTGGATCGTCGGGGCCTACTACTTCAACGAGAAGTACACCGGAACGGGCAGCACCGCCGACTTCTTCCTGGTCGGCCCGTCTTCGCTGCAGACGCCGATCCTGGGCGCCGCGCCGAACCCGCAAAACTTCTGGTCAACCGGCAACTACGCCCTCACCACCGAGAGCAAGGCGCTGTTCGGCCAAGTCGACTATCAGATGACCGAGACTGTGAAATTCACGGCCGGCCTGCGCTACACCAAGGACAACAAGTTCGGTCAGGAGTTCCGGCGTATCGTCTGTAACTCCGACGCCTGCTACCCGGGCCTCTACCCGGCGATAGGCCTGGGCGCATTCGGTCCCGGCACGGCGGCCAACTGGGGTAGCCTGCTTGGCAACCTGACCGCCCTGCCGGCCGTCGGCCAGGCGCTCGGCCTCGGCAACGCGCTCGCGCCGCTGGGCGGCCTCGGCAACGGGGCCATGGACCTCACCGACACCCTGGCTCCGAAGAGCACCGCCGGTCTGATCGAAGGCGTCACCTCGCCTGCGGTCACCACCAACGGCGTGGTTCGCCAATACGTGATCGATCCGGCCACTGGCATCGCCAGCCGCCGGCTCGGCGACTCTTCTGACGCCGTGACCGGCACGATCGGCTTCCAGTGGGAGCCGGACAGCGACACCATGGCCTACGCCCGCTACAGCCGCGGCTACAAGGCGTTCGGCTTCTCGGCCGGCGGCTTCCTCGCGGTGCCGAAGGCCGACGAGGAGACCGTCAACTCCTACGAAGTCGGCGTGAAGAAGAACTTCGACAACCTCCAGCTCAACCTGGCCGCGTTCTACCTCGACTACCGCGGCCTGCAGGCTCCGGTGGCCGTTCGCGTCGGCGCGACCAACGTCACGCAGTTCGTGAACATCGCTAAGTCCGAGTCCTACGGGATCGAATTCAGCGGCATCTGGCAGCCGACACAGGCGCTGCGCCTGACCGTCGACTACGGCTGGAACCCGAGCAAGATCACCAAGAGCGCGCCGCTCGTTGACGTGAACGACAATATCAACACGGGCGCGGTCAGCATCGTCGGCAACGACCTGCCCCAGGCGCCGGAGCACAAGTTCGCGCTCAACGGCACCTATACCTTCGAACTGGACGAAGGAAACATCATCGCCGGTGCGACCTATCTCTACCGGTCGAAGTCCTACGCCAACGTCTTCACCCGCGAGTACAACGCCACCAAGTCCTGGGACCAGGTGGACCTGCGGGCGCTCTGGATGCCGACGGGCGGCAAGTACACGGTCATCGCCTACGTGAAGAACGTGTTCAACGACGACGGCTACGCCGCCGCCGTGGCCGCCTCTCAGCGCAACAACAGCGCGACCGTGGCGTCCGACCGGTTCGCCAACGGCGCCCGGAACTTCGAGCTGACGCCGCCCCGCCTCTACGGCGTGGAGCTGCAGTACCGCTTCTGATCCGACCGCCCTCAGGGCAGGAAGATCGAGGGTCCCCGGCGCGCCGGGGACCCTTTTTCTTTGGCGCGGTCCCACCGCCAGCGCACCGCAACATTCGAACGCCGTTCGCCCATCATCGTTCGCTTATGCCATAAGGGTTTCCGTACATTTCGCATTTGCGAAATCAGGCCGAAAAAGCGGCGAAATGGACGATCGCTCACTGAACCGGAGCGCAGCCGCCAACACTCCCATGTTGTTGGCCGTAAGTGCTAAGTCGACATGGCCCCCCGCCTGTTCCGGAATTTGTTCCATCGCCACTGAACATTCCGCGACATCTTTCCGTTGGGGTAGTTCTAGGTGAATTCAATTAAGTGATCGCCGTTCACTTCATGTGACGACGTTGACGGCGCCGAACACCTGCTTCAGCCTCACCCCATAAGCGCAGTCATAAGCGCGGCACGATAGGCGGGAGGCATCACCATGAAGTTCAGGCATCATCTCTTGGCGTCCAGCGCACTGCTGGCGGCCGCGGTCAGCGCCCCGGCGCAGGCGCAAAACACCAACACCATCGAAGAACTGGTCGTCACCGCGGAGAAGCGGGAACAGAGCCTTCAGGACATCCCGGTCGCCATTTCGGCCTTCACCTCCGAACAGCGCGACGTGGTCGGCATTCAGTCCATTCAGGACATGACGAACTTCACGCCGGGTCTGCAGTACTCCACGTCCACGGACCGCGTTTCGTTGCGCGGCCTGGGGCGCCTGACCAACGTGCTCTCGGCCGACGCTTCGGTCGCCAACTATGCCGACGGGGTCTATGAGACCTTCGCGGTCCGCGCCGGCTCGTCCACGCTCTTCCTCGACCGCGTCGAGGTGCTGCGCGGCCCGCAGGGCACCCTGTATGGACGCAACTCGATCGCCGGCGCGATCAACATCATCTCGCGGCGTCCGACAGACACGCCCTACGCCGAGGTGCGCGCCACCTACGGCAACTACAACCGTTCTGTCCTGGAGGCGGCGGCGTCCGGTCCTCTGGGCGACAAGGTGAAATTCCGCGTGTCCGCGAACTGGGAACGCCAGAGCAAGGGCTACTCCAAGAACATCGTCCCGGGCATGCCGTCCGAGGGCAACGTGCTCGACACCTTCTACGGCGAGGTTCAGTTCGACATCCAGTTTTCCGAGCGGGTCGAGATGTGGACCAAGCTCGGCTACACGAACTGGCGCAACGGCGCGGGCGGTCCTGGCGCCCAGTCCGGCGGCTGGTCACCCAACATCTATGATCTCAACGGCAACATCCGGCCGGATGTCAGCGCCACCAACCGCAACGGCGGCAATGGCTGGGATATCGCCCAGTTCCCGGACGCCGACACCCACTTCAACGCGGGCTTCGGCTGCAGCGGTCTGGCCGCCAGTGTGATCGGCGCCGGTCCAAACCCCTGCGTCAATGCTTCAAACAAGAGCCCGTGGGTGTTCAACCGCGCCCAGAACTACACGGTGCGCGTCCCCAACGCCTACACCGTCGCCAGCCATTGGACCTACCACGCCGATGACTTCGACATCCGCTACATCGTCGGCGGCACCCGCTACTGGTACCACCTGAACGGCTCCACGCCGAACGGCACCCGCGCCCCGCCGATCCTGCAGTACTCGGTCGGCGCCGCGCCGCTGGTGATCTACCCGCAGGAGCGGTTCGACTATCAGGAGCGCAACGGCTTCATCTCCAACGAGTTGAACCTGGTCTCGACCAAGGACAGCCCCTTCCAGTGGATCGTCGGCGCCTACCACTATCACCAGGCGTACAAGCAGCCGGTTCATACGATCCAGGACCCGCGGCAGCGGGAATGGTTCGGCACGGCCCCTGCCGTCTGCGCGTCTGGCGGCCAGACGGCGCCGCCAGTCGCCGCCGCCTGCGTGCCCGGGATCGGCCGACGGTTCGACAACCGTCCGGACGTCAAGAACACCTCCTACGCCTTCTACGGCCAGGCCAGCTATGAGGTGTCCTCCACACTCAACGTCACCGGCGGCCTGCGCTATTCACACGACCGCAAGTATGGAACCGAGACGACGCGCATCCTCTGCTTCGGCCTTCCGGCCTGCGTCGGCGTCCCGCCGGAAGTCTTTCCGCTGCTGATCGATCTCACCGGCCCAGCTGCAGGCGTGGTGGCGACGGGTCTCGGCGGCGCCGGGATCAACCGGATCTCAGAGGGCGTTACGGGCCGCACGACCTATGACCCCGCCAACGGCTTCGCGTCGCGCGAGTACGACGCAAGCTGGTCGGCGGTCACCGGCACGGCCAAGGCGGAATGGACGCCGGACGAAGACACCCTGGTCTATGGAAGCTATGCGAAAGGCTACCGCTCGGGCGGCTTCAACATCGGCATCTTCACCGTCATCAGCCAGCTGCCCTACTCGGACAAGGAGTCGGTCGACTCCTTCGAACTGGGCCTAAAGCGCACCTGGGGTCGAGTGCAGACCAACCTCGCCGTCTACAACTACGACTACAAGAACCTGCAGATCCCGATCACCCGGATCGCCGGCACGGCCATCGGTTCGACGACGACCTCATTCTACAACGCGCCGAAGTCCCGTTCCCGCGGGTTCGAGGCCGAGGTCCTCTGGCAGCCGATCGAGAACCTGCAGATTGTCGGAACCTACGCCTACATCGACGCCAAGATCCGTCAGGGTACGGCGGTGGATGCGGTCGACCCAACGGCGGTGCAACCCGGCGCCCGGCCGCTGCTGTCCTTCGCCCAATGCGCCAACAACGCGGCCTGCGCCGTGGACAACTTCACCAACGGCCTGCCGAACAACGGCTTGATCCGCGAACAGGACCTCAAGGGCGGCGACCTGCCGAATGCGCCACGGCACAAGTTCGCGATCGCGGCCAACTACACCTGGATGTTTGACGCCGGTTCGCTGACGGGCAACCTGTCCTACGCCTGGCGTGACAAGGCCTACGGCGGCCTCTTCAAGCGCTGGTACTATGAGGCCCCGTCATGGGATCAGGTCGACGCCCGCGCCCTGTGGCGGTCGGCCGACGACAAGTACGAGTTCATCGCCTATGTGAAGAATATCTTCGACACGATCGGCTACGACCAGGGCGCGACGGCCGAGCGTCTGGAGGGCGGATTCTCCAGCGTCTACGGCGCTCAGCCGGTCTCCGGCCTGACCTGCTCGCCCGTCGCCGGAGCCGCCGGCACGATCAACTGCGTGCAGGGCATCCGGAAGAACTTCTTCGTCAATCCGCCGCGCACCTACGGCATGGAGCTTCGCTACAAGTTCTAAGTCTGGAGGCGGTTGGTCATCCCAGCCGCCTCTCGGATCTCGCACCCAGAAATCAACAGGGGCGCTCCGCCTTTCGGTGGAGCGCCCCTTGCTTTGACAGCTAGATCGCCGCCTCGATGGCCCCGGTGACCTCCGGATCCAGCGGCTCTGTGCGGGGTCCGAAGGCGCGGATCGCCTGGCCATCCTTGCCGATCAGGATCTTGTGGAAGTTCCACACCGGCACGGCCGGCTCGCCCAGTTCGGCCTGCGCCCACTTGTAGAACGGGTGCGCATCATCCCCCTTCACATCCACCTTGGCGGTCATCGGGAAGTCGATGCCGAAGGTGGTCCGGCAGAAGGTCTCGATCTCGCCCTCCGTCCCCGGCTCCTGGCCCATGAACTGGTTGCAGGGCACGCCCAGCACCACCACGCCCTTGTCCTTGAAGTCGGTGAAGAGCTTCTCCAACCCATCGTATTGCGGGGTCAGGCCGCACTTGGAGGCGGTGTTCACCACCAGAACCACCTTGTCCTTGAAGGTCGAGAGCGGCAGCGAGCCGCCGGCGATGGCGTCGAAGCTGTAGTCATGGGCGCTGGACATGGGGAGAACTCCTTGATGGGTCTGGAGCCAGACTATCGACTTCACCCGCCGTTGCCCAAGGCCATCTCCACGGCAAGGGTGAGGTCGAGCGCGGCGATGGCTTCTGCCGCCGTCACCAGCGGTCGGTCGGTTTCACCCCGCACGGCCGCCAGAAAGTTCGACAGGCTTGCCCCCAGCGGGTCGGTCGCCGCCGGCGTCGAGGCGAAGTCCGCGTTCAGATCGAAGGGCGTCGTATTGCGGAAGGTCCTGGCCACAAAGTCCACCTCCACCTCGCCCGAAGCATAGACCAGCTTCAGCATCCGTCGCCGCGCCGGCGCCTGGCGCGATACGTCGAACAGCGCGACCAACCCGCTTTCGAAGCTGACCTCGGCGCGGACACTGTCCCAGACCCCATCACCCGCGCGTTCGCCCTCGGCCTCAGCCGCCACCGGCTCCGACCCCGACACCCGCAGGACCAGATCGATGTCGTGAATCATCAGATCCAGCACCGCCGAAACGTCGCGGCTTCGCGGCGAGGGCGGCCCATGCCGGACGGCCTCAACCCGCAAGGGCGTCGCCGGCGCGTCCAGCAGACCCATGGCCTGGAACACCACCCGTTCCTGGTGCCCGTTGGCCAGCACCACGCCCGCCCGCCCGGCGGCGACCGCCAGCCGCTCGGCGGCGCGTACATCCGTGGCGATCGGCTTCTCGACATAGACGTGCCGACCGGCCGCCACCGCCGCCAGCCCCTGGTCCGCATGGAACATCGCCGGCGAGGTGATGCTCACCACGTCCGCTTCGGCCAGAAGCGCCTCAAGGCTCTCAAACGCCCGCCCGCCCGCGGCGGCGACCACCGCCGCGCTTGCCGCCGCATCCGGATCATAGACGCCGGCGAACGCCACATCCGGTCGGTTCGCGTAT
>NZ_JBILUK010000184.1:0-6432 GCF_044371015.1 Phenylobacterium sp. | reverse complement strand
TGGGCCTGCTGAACGTCGGCTCGGAGGAAATGAAGGGGCACGAGGAGGTGCGCGAGGCCAACCGGCTTCTCCGGGAAGGCGACTTCGACCTGGACTATCGGGGTTTCATCGAAGGCGACGACATCACTGGCGGGGCGGTGGACGTGGTGGTGACCGACGGCTTCACCGGCAACGTAGCGCTCAAGGCCATGGAGGGTGCAGCCCGCTTCATGTACGACGAGTTGCGCGGCGCCCTGACCTCGGGCGCACTGGCGACGGCCGGCGCGATGCTGGCCCGCCCGGCCCTCCTCAAGTTCCGGGAACGGATCAGCCCGCCGCCTGCGGCGCCGCTGCTGGGCCTGAACGGCCTGGTGTTGAAGTGCCATGGCGGCGCCGACACGCGGGACTTCGCCAATGCGATCCGCGCCGCCGCCGAGCTGGCCCGCAGCGGCTTTGCCTCTGAGATCGAAAGGACTATGAGGCGGCTGCCCGCCGCGCTTGCTCCCGCAGGTCCGACGGCTGCGGATGGAGCCGCCTGACGTGCCTGGGGTTCTGCGGAGCGTGGTCACCGGGGTGGGCGGATTCCTCCCCGAGCGGATCGTCACCAACGACGAACTGTCCACCCGCGTGGACACCTCGGACGAATGGATTCGTGAGCGCACGGGCATTCGGGAACGGCGCCAGGCGGACGACAACACGCCGGTGTCGGACCTGGCCGTGGAAGCCGCCCGCCGCGCGCTCGCCGCCGCGGGCCGCACGCCGGCCGACGTCGATCTGATTGTTGTCGCCACCACCACGCCGGATCTGACCTTCCCGGCGACCGCGACCATCGTGCAGCGCAAGCTCGGCTGCCCTGTCGGCGTGGCGTTCGACGTGCAGGCGGTTTGCTCCGGCTTTGTCTATGCGCTGTCGGTCGCTGACGGGTTCGTGGCGCGGGGCCGGTCCCGTTGTGCGCTGGTCATCGGCGCCGAGACCATGACGCGACTGATGGACTGGACCGACCGGGGCACCTGCGTGCTGTTCGGCGACGGCGCCGGCGCCGTCGTGCTGGAGCCGGGGGAGGGCGCCGGCACGTCGGCGGATCGCGGGCTGCTGGGCTTCGCGCTTCGCGCTGACGGGACCAAGCAGGACCTGCTCTACGTGGACGGCGGCGTCTCCACCAACCGCCAGACCGGCTATCTGCGCATGCAGGGCAATCAGGTCTTCCGGCACGCCGTGATCAACATTTCCGAGGCGATCGTCGCGGCGGCCGCCGACGCGGGGATCGCCGTGAGCGATGTGGACTGGTTCATTCCGCACCAGGCCAACCAGCGAATTCTGGAGGGCGTAGCCAAGCGGGTGGGCATTCCGGAAGAGAAGGTGATCTCCACCGTGGCGGTCCACGCCAACACTTCGGCGGCCTCGATTCCGCTTGCGTTGGACCAGGGCGTGAAGGACGGTCGGGTGCGGCCTGGGCAGCTCTTGCTGCTGGAGGCGATGGGCGGCGGATTGACCTGGGGGGCCTGCGTCATCCGCCTGTAGGTGGTTTCAACCGGACAGCTGCTGTAAAGCAGGGCTTGAAGTTGTTGTGACGTTAGGAAAAACTACGCCGATGAACGACGTTTCGACCGGGAGCGGATCCAGCGCCAGGGGCGCGACGGTGACCCGCGCCGACCTCTGCGAGGCCGTGCACGAGCAGGTGGGCCTGACCCGACAGGACAGTTCCGAGCTTGTGGAACGCGTGCTGGAACTGATGTGCCAGGCGCTGGAGCGGGGCGATCAGGTCAAGCTTTCGGGCTTCGGCGTCTTCCAGGTGCGCGCCAAACGGGCCCGGATGGGTCGCAATCCCAAGACCGGTGAGCCGGCCGCCATCGACCCTCGTCGTGTGATCGGTTTCCGCGCCTCACACGTGATGAAGGCCCGAGTCGACAAGGCGCTCTCATGACCGGGCCCCTCGCATGACAGGGGCCTCGTAGGGCCGTGGCCAAGGGGCCGGAAGCTTTCCGCACCATATCCGAGGCGGCGGACGAGCTTGATGTGCCTCAGCACGTGCTGCGGTTCTGGGAAACGCGGTTCAGTTTCATCAAGCCGATGAAGCGCGCCGGCGGGCGGCGGTTCTATCGCCCGTCCGACATCATCGTGCTGCGCGGCGTGCGCCGCCTGCTGCATGAGGAAGGCTACACCATCAAGGGTGTGCAGAAGCTGCATCGGGAACAGGGGATCAGGCGTCTGGCGGCGGCGGGAGAGGCGAGCCCCGCGCCCGACGCGCCGAGCGGCCCGACCGCCCTGCTGGAGGCGCTCCACGACCTCGAAACCGCCAAGGCGCGGCTGGACGGCTTACTGAAAGGGTAGCCCTCGCCGCCGGCCCGGCTGGTCGGAGCGACAGGATTTGAACCTGCGACCCCTTGACCCCCAGTCAAGTGCGCTACCAAGCTGCGCCACGCTCCGAAGGGCCGGACGGCGAGGCGCGTCTTCTATGTGAGGGCAGGGGGCTTGTCACCCCTCCCGGTTCATCCACTTGATCAGCGGGAACAGCGGCACGCCCCACAGGGTCCCGACCACTGCGAAATAGGCCAGTTGCGCGGCCCAGTGAGCGGGGATGTGGTCGCCGAGGATGGCGGCGGCGGCCATGTAGGCGGCGAGGAACGCGAGGATCGCGATCATGCCGATGAACTTCTTCAAGCGCGGAGACATGCCTGCGAAATAGGATGCTGGAGCGCGTGAGGGAAGGCGGATAGAAGGCGCTCAACTTCAGCCCCATGGTCGGCCCAACCGGTTTCCATGACCTCGTTCCTGCGAACTGACCGATCCCGGCCCGTGGCGATCTGGCTGCTGGTCGTCGCCGTCTTCGTGCTGGCGATGATCGTGGTGGGCGGCGCCACCCGGCTGACCGACTCGGGGCTCTCGATCACCGAGTGGAAGCCGGTGACCGGCGCGATCCCGCCGTTGTCGCACGCTGACTGGATGGCGGAGTTCGAGCTCTACAAGCAGATTCCCCAATACGCGCAGGTGAACGCCGGCATGAGCCTGGAGGCGTTCCAGTTCATCTACTGGTGGGAGTGGGGTCACCGGTTCCTGGGCCGGGTGCTGGGGCTGGTGTTCTTTGTGCCCCTGGTGGTGCTGTCGGTGCGGCGGGCGATCCCACGGCGGCTGTGGGCGCCGCTGGCGGTGATCGGCGCTCTCGGCGCGCTGCAGGGCGCGGTGGGCTGGTGGATGGTGGCCAGCGGCCTTTCAGAGCGGGTCTCGGTGGCGCCGGAGCGGCTGATGACGCATCTGGGCCTGGCCTTCGCCCTGCTGGGCCTGCTGCTCTGGACGGCGCTCGACGCCTGGTCAGGCGCCGGGCGGCCCGCTGGCGACCGGGCCTGGACGCGGCGGGGCGCCATCCTGATCGGGCTGGTCTATCTGCAGATCCTGCTGGGCGCGCTGGTTGCGGGCAACGATGCAGGCTTTGTCTACAACGACTGGCCGCTGATGAACGGGGCGCTGGTCCCCGACGACTATCTGAAGGACACGCTGTGGGCCACGCTGGCGCACAGCCAGGGCGCGACGCAATTGCATCACCGGCTGTTGGGCTATGTCCTGTTCGCCTACGCCCTGTGGGTGGCCTGGGTGTCGGCGCGGGACGTCGGCCTGCCGTCGCTGGCGCGCGGACTTGGGGTGGCGGCGGGCGTGGGGATTGCGCTCCAGGCGGTCCTGGGCGTGGTGACGCTGATGGCCGCCGCGCCGCTGGCCCTTGGCATCGCCCATCAGTTCGCCGCGGCGATCGTCCTGGCGATCACGGTCGCTTTCGCGTGGCGCATCAGTCGGGCCTGAAGCGAAAGTCGCGGTATTATGATACCGCTAACCGCAATACATTGATTTATTGGAGATTTGTCGAAACGGCGTGCTGCAATGCGGATTGACAACGCGGGTTGCTGACGGCATATGCCGCGCCTCGCACCCGGACCGCTTGGCTGTAAGGCTTGGCGGACCGGTCAAGATCAATCGGAACTGTCCTCATGCTGAAGAGCACCACGGCTTCGCTGAAGCCCGCCGAGGTCGAGAAGAAGTGGATCGTTGTCGACGCCGAGAACGCCGTGGTCGGCCGCCTCGCTTCGTTCATCGCCATGCGGCTTCGCGGCAAGCACCGGCCTGACTACACCCCCCACGTCGACTGCGGCGATTTCGTCGTGGTGGTGAACGCCCACAAGGTGAAGTTCACCGGCAAGAAGGCCACCGACGAGGTCTACTACTGGCACACCGGCCATCCCGGCGGCGTGAAGCAGCGGACGCCTGCGCAGATCCTCGGCGGCAAGTACCCCGAGCGTGTGCTGCAGAAGGCCGTGGAGCGCATGCTGCCCAAGGAAAGCCCGCTGGCCCGCAAGCAGATGACGCATCTGCGCATCTACAACAGCGCCGAGCATCCGCACGCCGCCCAGAACCCTGAAGCCATCGCGTTCGCCGAACTGAACGCCAAGAACGTGCGGAGCGCCTGATGAGCGAAGCTGTCACCGAACAGGCTACCGGCTTCGACGCCCTGAAGGGCATGGGAACGCAGGCCGACGAAACCATCGTCCGCGAACCCAAGATCGACGCCCAGGGCCGCTCCTATGCGACCGGCAAGCGCAAGAACGCCATCGCCCGCGTGTGGATCAAGCCCGGCAAGGGTCTGATCACCATCAACGGCCGCGACCAGACGATCTATTTCGCGCGTCCTGTCCTGCGCATGATGATCGCCCAGCCGATGCAGCTGGCGGATCGCGCCGGTCAGTTCGACGTGATCGCCACGGTGGAAGGCTCCGGCCTTTCGGGCCAGGCCGGCGCAGTGCGTCACGCGATCTCGAAGGCGCTGACCTACTACGAGCCCGGCCTTCGCGCCGTGCTCAAGCCGCATGGCTTGCTGACCCGCGACTCGCGCGTCGTGGAGCGCAAGAAGTACGGCAAGGCCAAGGCCCGACGCAGCTTCCAGTTCTCGAAGCGCTAAACCGCGCGCGAGCTTCGATGTTCGCGAGGGGCGCTTCGGGAAACCGGAGCGCCCTTTTTCTTTGCCCTCTCCCAATCCCCTTTCACTCCGCACATCGAACGGGGGAGAGGGGATAGGCTTCGGAGATAGATCATGACGCACACGGTGTTCATCGACGGTGAGGCGGGAACCACGGGCCTGCAAATCCGTGAGCGCCTGGCCGTGCGCACGGACCTCGAAGTGCTGTCCATTGACCCGGCGCGCCGCAAGGACGCCGATGCGCGCGCGGAACTGCTCAACGCCGCCGATGCGGTTGTGCTGTGCCTGCCCGACGACGCCAGCCGCGAAGCGGTCGCGATGATCACCAACAACCGCGTGAAGGTGGTCGACGCCTCCACCGCATTCCGCACTGCGGCCGGCTGGACCTATGGATTTCCGGAGATGGCGCCCGGCCATCGCCAGGCGATTCAGGCGGCCAGCCGGGTTTCGAACCCGGGCTGTTACCCGACCGGGTTCATTGCGCTCGTGCGGCCGCTGGTCAGCGCGGGGCTGCTGCCGGCCGACTTCCCGGTGACCGTGAACGCGATCTCCGGCTACTCCGGCGGCGGCAAGGGGCTGATCACAGAGTTCGAAGCACCGACTCCGACAGGCAGCGACGACGCCTTCCGCGCCTATGGGCTGACGCTCTCGCACAAGCACGTCCCGGAGATGACCCGGCACACCGGGCTGGCGCACCCGCCTCTGTTCGCCCCTTCCGTCGGCCGCTACGCCCAGGGGATGCTGGTGGAGGTTCCGCTGCAGCTGTGGGCCTTGCCGGGCCGGCCTGCGCCGTCGGACCTGCTGGCGGCCCTTGCGGCGGCCTACGAAGGCGAACGATTCGTAGAGGTGGCGAGCGCGGACGAGTGCGCCGAACTTCAGAAGGCGCGGGCCGGCGCGGCGGGATACGTGCAGGCGCTGGATCCCCAGGCCCTCAACGGCACGAACCGGATGCGGCTCTTCGTCTTCGGCGCGTCAGACGGGCGGCAGGCGCGGCTGGTGGCGATCCTCGACAACCTGGGCAAGGGCGCCTCGGGCGCGGCGGTTCAGAACCTGAACCTGATGCTGGGCCTCGACGAGGGCGCGGGGCTTTGATCCTGCGTCCGGCGCTCGCGACGGATGCGCCCGCCATGGGCGAACTGCATATCCTGGCCATGCGGACGCTGACCTTCCTGCCGCAACTCCATGGCGTGGAAGAGGCCCAGGTCTGGATGGCGGATGAGATCCTGCCCACCCACGCGGCCTGGGTCGCCGAGGTTGATGGCGCCGTGGTCGGCTACATCGCGATCAAGGACGACTGGATCCAGCAGATCTATGTCCATCCGGATCGCCATGGACAGGGGATTGGCGCGGCCTTGCTGGCCTACGTGATGGCCATGGGCCCGCCCCGACAGCTCTGGACGTTCCAGCAAAGCGACAGGGCCCGACGCTTCTACGAGTCTCGTGGTTTCCGCCCCGTGGAATTCACCGACGGCGAGGGGAACGAGGAAAAGACC
>NZ_JBILUK010000028.1:0-22638 GCF_044371015.1 Phenylobacterium sp. | reverse complement strand
CGATCTATAGCCGCATGGAAACCCGAATTCCACTCAGCACAGTGTAGCTTAACAGGTATAGGATACTGCATTTGAGCCACAAGTGCGGAGAATTATATGAAACTAAGTTGGAACACGCCCCCTGTGCCGCGACAACGCGCCATGAACATTGAAGAGTCGTCAAACGACGTCTTTTGAAGATCGATCGCGCGCCCGGGTCACAGCGCCGAAATGTTTGGAAACATGGGTTTCGAGGCCAACCCATCCGTCGAACTCAGAATTCGCGCGTCAGGCGAGTGATCGAGTCACGAAAACGCGAGCCAGGCGCCGGCGCCTAAAAATGCGGCGCCGTTTCGGGATGGCGACGACGCGCGGTCGCCCCAGAACCAGCCGCTTTCAGGCGGAGCCGTCTGAAGGCGATGAAGCAGGCTCCACCTGCATTTTGACGTCGAACCAGATTCAACGAACAGACGATTCCGTCAGACCGGATCGTGCTCTAGAACGGGGTCTGGGGAATCCTGGAGAACTAGATGGATATCGCGGCGCTGTTGAGCGATCCCGCCGCGTGGGCGGCTTTCATCACCCTGGTGGTGATGGAGATCGTGCTGGGGATCGACAATCTCATCTTCATTTCGATCCTTTCGAACAAACTGCCGGAAGAGCATCGCAGCCGGACGCGTCGGATCGGCATCGCGCTGGCCCTGATCATGCGCCTGGCGCTGCTCTCGACCCTGGCCTTCATCGTCGGTCTGGTGCAGCCGGTGTTCAGCCTGCCCTTCACCTTCCCGGCCGGCGCGGACGGCAAGCCGATGATCGACCTGGTTTTCTCCTGGCGCGACATCATCCTGATCGCAGGCGGCCTGTTCCTGGTCTGGAAGGCGACGACCGAGATCCACGAAAAGGTCGACCCGGTCGAAACCGAGGGCGTGATGGACACCAAGACAGTGGTCGTGAACAACGTCGGCACGGCGATCTTCCAGATCATCCTGCTCGACCTGGTGTTCTCGATCGACTCGATCCTGACCGCCGTCGGCATGACCGATCACCTGCCGATCATGGTCGCCGCCGTGATCATCGCCGTGGCCGTGATGCTGCTGGCGGCGGATCCCCTCGCGGAATTCATCAACAACAACCCCACCGTGGTGATGCTGGCGCTCGGCTTCCTGCTGATGATCGGCGCGGTGCTGATCGCCGACGGCTTCGGGGTGCATGTTCCCAAGGGCTACATCTATGTGGCCATGGCCTTCTCGGCCGGGGTCGAGGCGCTCAACCTGCTCTCCCGGCGAAAGAGAACGGCCGGCGCCGACAAGCCGCCGCACTGAGCGCGCCGCCCCTAAAGGAAACTGTAGGGGTCAATATCGAGGGTCACCCGGATCGCGCCGGGTGGCCTGACCCGCGCGCGCCAGGCGGCCATGTAGGCCGACAGGTCCACGTCACGGCCGGCCTGGACCAGGAAGCGTTTGCGCCGCCGGCCGCGCACCAGGCCAAGCGGAGCCTCGGCCGGGCCATAGACGATCACGCCCTGCGCGTTGGGCGCGGCCTCGGCCATGGTCCGGGCGAAAGCCTCGAGTTGAGCGGCGTCGGGCCCGGATAGGATCGCCGCGGCGAGGCGTCCGAATGGCGGCAGACCGGCCGCCTCGCGCTCAGCCATCTCGGCGGCGACAAAAGCGTCGCGATCCTGGGCCTTGAGCGCCTGCATCACGGGGTGCTCCGGTGCGTAGGTCTGGATCAGTGCGCGGCCCGGCCGGTCATGCCGCCCCGCACGCCCGGTGGCCTGGGCCAGCAGCTGATAGGTGCGTTCGCCGGCCCGCAGATCACCTCCGCGCAGGCCCAGGTCCGCATCGACCACGCCGACCAGGGTCAGGTTCGGGAAGTTGTGTCCCTTGGCCGCCGCCTGGGTGGCCACCAGGATATCGATGTCGCCCTGGGCCATGGTCTGAACCATCCGTCGGGCCTCCCGCGCGTCGAAGACGGTGTCGGACGAGAAAACCGCGATCCGGGCGCCGGGGAACAGGCCGCGTGCTTCTTCTTCCAGCCGCTCCACGCCTGGCCCTATGGCGGTGAGGCTGTCCTTGGCGCCGCAATGCGGGCAGGCCGCCGGCTTGGGCATCGAAAAGCCGGTCAGGTGACATACGAGCCGCCCGGTATAGCGATGCTCGACAAGCCAACTGTCGGAGTCGGGCGCGCGGAGACGCTCGCCACAGGCCTTGCAGAGCACCAGCGGCGCATAGCCCCGGCGATTGAGGAACAACAGGCTTTGCTCCCCACGCGCCCAGGTCTCGGCCATGGCGGTCACCAAGGGCGGCGACAGCCAGCGCCCGGATTCGGGCGGCGTCTCGCGAAGGTCGATCAGGTCGATGTCGGGCATGCGGGCCGACCCGTGCCGCGCGGCGAGCCGGAGCCAGCGGTATCGCCCGGTCTCGGCATTGCGCAGGCTCTCGAGCGACGGCGTCGCGGAGGCCAGCACCACCGGAGCGCCTTCGATCCGCCCGCGCGCCACCGCCAGATCGCGCGCGTGGTAGATGAAGCCCTCCTCCTGTTTGAACGAGCCGTCGTGCTCTTCGTCGACCACGATCAGGCGCAGGTTGCGGAACGGCAGGAACAGCGCCGAGCGGGCCCCCACGACGATCTGGCAGTCGCCGCTCGCCACGCCCTCCCAGACCCGGCGCCGGGCCGGCGGCGCGACATCCGAGTGCCACTCGCCGGGCTCGGCGCCGAACCGCCCGGCCACCCGCGCGATCACCGCCTGGGTCAGTGCGATCTCCGGAAGCAGGATGAGCGCCTGGCCCTCGGGGTCGGCGGCCAGGGCGGCGGCCACGGCCTCAAGATAGACCTCTGTCTTCCCGGACCCGGTGACGCCGTCGAGCAAGGCGACCTGGAAGCTGGCGGCGCGGGCCATGCCGGCGAGGTCGACGGCGGCGGCGGCCTGGCTGGCGTTGAGTTCGGCGCCCGGCAAGGTGGGATCGGGCCGGCCAAAGCTTCGGCGATCGACCGCGAAGTCGACCGCCAGCACGCCTTCGTCCAGCAGCGACTTGACCACACCGGCCGACACCCCGGCGGCGCGGGACAGGTCGGCGCCGCTCAGGCCCGTGTCCGGCAGCACCTCCAGCACCCGGGCGCGGGCCGGTGTGGCGCGCGCGGGGGCGACACCGGTCGCGCGCAGGATCCGCACGGGTCGAGGCTTCGGCACGCGGGCGCCGCGCAGCGCGATGGCCAGCGGAGCGCCCGGCAGGTCGGCGGCGTAACGCCCGGCCCACTGTACGAAGGCCAGCGTGCCCGGCGGCAGCGGCGGTTCATCCAGGCATTCGGACACGGGTTTCAGCGGACGGTTGCCGCCGGCCGCCTCCCGCAAGGCCATGACGACGCCCCGTACGTCCCGGGGGCCCAGCGGAACACGAACCTGATCGCCCACCGACAGCGCCATGCCTTCGGGCTCGGCATAGTCGAACGCCTCCGGCAGCGGCATCGGGATCAGGATGGAGGCGATTCGGCTCATGGCGCGGGACAGGTTCCAGCCACATCGCTTCGCAGCTACAAGCGCGCCGAACAAGCCACGGACACACGCCCATGCACCTCTTTCTCGACACCACGGACACCGCCGTTCTCAAGGACCTTGCCGCCACCGGCCTGGTCGACGGTGTGACCACCAACCCGACCCTGATCGCCAAGTCCGGTCGGCCGATGCTGGAAGTGATCGCCGAGATCTGCGGGATCATCGATGGTCCTGTCAGCGCTGAGGTGGCGGCGACCGACGTGGCGGGCATGCTGGCCGAGGGCCGCAAGTTGGCGACCGTCGCGACCAATGTGGTGGTCAAGGTCCCGCTGACCCGGGAGGGCCTCACCGCCACGGCCGAATTCACAGCCGAAGGCATCCAGACCAACGTCACCCTGTGCTTTTCGGCGGTTCAGGCGCTGCTCGCCGCAAAGGCGGGGGCCACCTACATCAGTCCGTTCATCGGCCGGCTGGACGACCATGGCGCCGAGGGCATGGACCTGATCTCCGAGATTCGGGCGATCTATGACAACTACGGATTCGACACCGAGATCCTGGCCGCCTCAATCCGCACGCCGGCCCACGTCAAGGAAGCCGCCCTGGCCGGGGCCGACTGTGCGACCATTCCGCCCGATGTCTTCCTCGGTCTTTTCAAGCATCCGTTAACCGAACGGGGGCTCCAACAGTTCCTCGCGGACTGGGCCAAGACGGGGCAGTCCATCCTGTAGGCATGGGGCGGAAATGGACGGATCGCAGGGGGAATTCGCGTTCGAAGGCGCCCCGCTGGATCCGGCCGCTGTGCGGCGGTTCCTCGCCGACAACCCAGACTTCCTGCGCGGTGATGACGGCCTGCTGGGCGAACTCGGTCTGACCCTGGCCTCCGCCGGCAACGTGGTGGAGCTGGCGCCGCTGGCGCGTGTGCACGCCGCGCATCGCCGCGAGGCCGAACAGCGCCTCATGCTGGAGGAGACCGCGCGGGCGAATTTCTCCGCCCAGGCCCAGACCCACGGCGCGGTCATCGACCTGCTGGACGCCCGCGACAACGCCGACCTCGCCCGGCGGGTGGATGAGCTGGCGCGCGCGCGCTTCGGTCTCGCCGCGGGAGTGATCGCCCTGGAAGTCGAGGCCAGCCCGCCCACCGGCTGGTTCAGCCTCGTGGAGGGTCAGGTCGACTTGCTGCTCGAGGGTTCGCGCCGCATGACCCGCATGGGTTTCGCACCCACCGCGCGCCCCTTGTTCGGGGCGCGGGGTGAAACCGTGCAGTCCATGGCCATGGTGCGCATCGCGGTCTTCGAGCCCGCCTGCACCGGCCTTCTGGCGTTCGGCTCGGACGATCCGGAAGGGTTCACGCCCGACATGGGCGCGGAACTGTTGGCGTTCCTGGCCCGCGTGGTCGAGCGGACGGCCGAGCGATGGCCGACCGAGTGACGGCCGCCGAGGGCCGCGCGCTCTGGCTCCAGCACCTGGCGACCGAACGGCGCGCCTCGCCGCGCACCCTGGAGGCCTACGGATTCGCCGCGGCGCGTTATCTGACGTTTCTGGAACGCCATCGAGGCGAGGCGCTCAGCCTCCACGATATGGGCGGCATCACCGCCGCGGAGCTTCGCGCCTGGCTTGCGGCGCTTCGGGGCGGGGATCGGCCTCTCTCGCCACGCTCGCTCAGCCAGGCGTTGTCGGCGGTGCGGACCTTTCATCGCTGGCTGGATCGCCGCCATGGCATCGCCAACCCCGCGCTGACCATCGTCCGCGGGCCCCGCGTGCGCCCCGGCGCGCCCCGGCCGGTGAGCGAGGACCAGGCCGCGGGCCTGATCGCCGAGCCCGGGCTCGACCCGGACCGTGAGGCCTGGGAGGCTGCACGCGACCAGGCCGTGCTCACCCTGCTCTATGGGTGCGGGCTGCGCATCTCCGAAGCCCTGTCCTTGCGCCGCGCCGACGCGCCGCTCGCCGAGACGCTGCGCATCACCGGAAAGGGCGGAAAGACCCGGATCGTGCCGGTTCTGGCCCAGGTGCGCGAGGCGGTGGACGCTTATCTGGCCCATGCGCCGTTCGGCCTGGCGCCAGAGGAGCCGCTGTTCCGCGCGCGGCGCGGCGGTCCGCTCAGCCCGCGTCATGTGCAGGCCACCGTCCAGGCCCTGCGCGGCCGCCTCGGCCTGCCTGCAAGCGCAACGCCGCATGCGCTGCGGCATTCGTTCGCCACGCACCTCCTGGGCGCCGGCGCGGATCTCCGCAGCATTCAGGAGCTCCTGGGCCACGCCTCGCTCTCCACCACCCAGCGCTACACCGGGGTGGACGCCCAGGCCTTGCTCGGGGCCTATTCGCGGGCGCACCCTCACGCCTGACGTTTCCAGAGAGCTCTTGAGATGACCACCTGTCGGATCGGCGTGATCGGCCTGGGCCAACGCATCGCCCATGTGCTGGCGGCGATGCAGGAGGTGGGCTGGGACCTTCGGGTCGACGCGCATGTCGATGCAGCGCCGGTCGGCGCACCGATCCTCGCGGCGGCCGGGATCGCCTTGGGCCGACCCTGCGAGACGCCTGAGGCCCTGCTGCGGGAGGGCCCCTTCGACCTCCTGATGCTGGGCGGGCCCAATCACCTGCATCGCGAACACCTGGCGGCGGTGTTCCATGCCGGGGTCCCGATATTCGCCGAGAAGCCGATCGTCCGCACGGAAGCCGAAACGCTGGACCTCGCGCGCGCTCTCGCGGGCCCCGGCGCCCCGGACCTCTATATCGGCCTGGTCATGCGCTCCCTGCCGATCGTCCGCGAGGTGATCGCCCGGGTGGATTCCGGAGATCTCGGCGAGATCGTCTCCATCGACGCCACCGAACACCTCCCGCCCGAGCACGGCGGCTATCTGGCGCGGAACTGGCGCCGGCGTCGCGAGTGGGGCGGCTCCTACCTGCTCGACAAGGTGTGCCACGACTTCGATATCTTCGGTCGGCTGATCGGCGCGCGCCCGGCCCGGGTGGCGAGCTTCGGCGGCCGCCGCATCTTTACGCCGGAGCGCGCCGGGCGGCCCCGGACCTATGAAGACGGCTCGATCGCCTATGATCTGCGCGACGCCGGCTGGCAGGGCGCGCCGGACGCCTTCACCTCCGACATGGACGTGACCGATCACCAGGTCGCCCTGGTGGAGTACGCCAACGCCGCGCGCCTCTCGTTCCACGCCAACAGCCACACAGCGCTGGCGGAGCGGCGCTGGTATGTCGCCGGAACCGAGGGGACGCTGATCGCCGACCTGGTGCGCAATCGCCTGATGTTCCGACGGGCCCTCCACCGGGGTAAGCCCGAGCGCATGGATTTCGGCGACCGCACGGCGGATGCGCATAACGGCGCCGACCAGGCGATGGCGCGGGATCTGGCCGAGGCCTTGGCCGGGCGCGCGGTCTTCCCGGTTACGCCGTGGGATTCCCTGGAGGCCGGGCTGACGGTGATGGCCGTCGACCGGGCCATGGAAGATCGCGTGATGCTGGACTGCGCGCCGATGTGGGCGGCCTACGACGCCGCGAGATCCGGAGCCGCCAGCACCCAGTCCGCCAGCAGGTCCTGAAGCGCCGGTGTGCGCGGATAGGGCTCGTGTCGGTACTGGCGGAAGCCTTCGGCGGCGGTCACCCCGAAATCCCGACCAACGCGCTCGGTCCAGCGGGTCATGTCGGCCAGGTGATCGACGATTCCATGATGCCTGGCGGTCCAGGCGGCCTGGCTCTCATGACAGCCGAGCATGGCGCGCTTGATTTCAAGCGTGTCGCCCACATCAACGCCGAAGTCGCGGCCATGGCGGGCGCCGGTTCGGTCGCGCCCGCCGACCGAGTCGGTGATGTAGAGATGGGGGATCCCTCCCAGGGGCGGCGCCGGACCGGTGCGATAGTTGGCCACCGGCGCCGCGAAACAGGCGTCGCGGACCAGTGTTCCCGTCGCTTCGTGGTCCGGATGATAGTCGACGGTTGGCGCCGTGATCACGATGTCGGGCGCGCAGGCGCGGATGAACTCGGTCACCGCCCGGCGTGTCGGGTCGTCATTGAAGACGCCCAGATCGGGAAGCCCAAGACAGTGGTAGGCCGCACCGATCAGCAGAGCCGCCTGAGCCGCCTCGGCCCGCCGGACGCCGCCCGTCGTTTCCGGATCATGTTCAGCCGAGCCGCCCTCACCCGCCGTGGCTGTAGCGAGGATGACGTCATGGCCCAGCTGCGCCAGGCGGGCGAGCGTGCCGGCGCAAAGCCATTCGATGTCGTCCGGATGGGCGTGCAGGGCGAGGATGCGAGCCATCAGCCCCCGCCCTTTTCGGCGAGGATCACCGCCAGTCGGGCGGCGGCGACGCCCCCGACCTCACGGATCGCCGCGAGCGCCGCCTCCAGATCGGCCGGCGTGGCCGCCGCGATATCCGCGATCAGGTCGCATGGTCCACTGACCGCCCGCAGGCGTCGGACCGCCGAAAGACGGGCCAGGGCCGCGGTCGCCTCGGCGGCGCGGGGTCCGGCGAGATCAATCAGCGCCAGGGCGTCGAAGTCCGAGCTCTTCAGCCGGACGTCGTAGCCGGTAATCACGCCGGTGCGCTCCAGGCGCGCCAGCCGGCTCTGGATCGTGGTGCGCGACAGGCCGAGCGCCCGGGCCAGTTCCGAGATCGGCGCCCGCGCATTCGCCCGCAGGCGTTCGATCAGGTGTTCGTCGAGGTCATCCATGCTCGGATGTGATCAAGACCGCCGCCCGCTCACGGCGTCAACGGCTGACCCTTCTATCGCCATGTCGATGGCGCGTTGACCCGCCCCGCGCCTTTCAGTATGTACGCGCCTCCATTTTCGACCCGCCACTCCGGCGGCGGGGTCGATCCGTTTTTCGAGAGCTTCGATCCATGGCCAACAACCCCGGCGCCAAGAAGGCCGTCCGCAAGATCGCGCGACGCACCGCCGTCAACACCGCCCGCCGCTCGCGCGTGCGCACCTATCTGCGCAAGTTCGAAGAGGCCGTGGAGGCCGGCGACGCCCAGGTGGCCCGCGCCGCTTTTGTCGAGGCCCAGTCCGAACTTATGCGCGCCGTGAGCAAGGGCGTGGTCCACAAGAACACCGGATCGCGCAAGGTTTCCCGCCTCGCCGCCCGCCTGAAGAAGATGCCGGCCGCCTGACACGGCTGAAGCTCGTTTAGAGACCCGAAAACAGCGCCCGAAAGGGCGCTGTTTTTTTGTGCGCTCAATCACGTTTTTCCGACATCGGCAGGGTCCGTCCGGGGCCATTCCCTTGACCAAAAAGGGTCCGTCGGGAGTCAACATAAATATGTCAAACGACGAAAAAGAATCACCGTTGACCCCCCCATGGCCCCCACTAGTGTTGGGCTTCCTACAGGTCCTTTTGCCTGATCCTGGTCTCGGTCGGGGCGACGACGGTGCATACGTGTCCGGCGGCTAAGGGTTTGTTTGTGATCAACAAAGACGCGCCGGGTTGGGGGACCTGAGGGTGCGGTGGTGGTTCGATGGGGTTGCAGGGAATGACAAACGGGGGGGTTGCGGGCGCTGTGGCGGCCGCACCGGCGAATACGGTCTGGACGGCGACGTGTCAGGTGCTGAAGCGCGAGCTTGGCGATGCGACCTTCGGATCCTGGCTCGGCCAGGCGAGCGTGCGGGAAACCGCCGCGGATGAGGTGTGCGTCGTTGCGGCCACGGGGGTTGCGCGCGACTGGATTCGAAAGAACGCCTGGCGTCGGATCGGCGAGGTCTGGGCGCAGAACGACCCGGTCGGTCGCCGCCTGGACTTGAAAAGCCGCCTTGAGGCCGATGTGGACCCGGTGCGGCCCGCGCCCGCCGTGATCGAGGTGGAAGCCGCGCCTGCTGCGGCGGCGGCTCCGACCGCGGCTCGGCCCCAGGGGCTTCAGGATCGCTATCGTTTTGACACCTTCGTTTCGGGCCCGGCCAACGAGTTCGCCTTCGCGGTGGCCCGGCGCGTGGCGTCCTGGGCGGACGGCCACTTCAATCCGGTGCTGATTCATGGGCCCTACGGGTTCGGCAAGACCCACCTGCTGAACGCTCTGGCCTGGGAGGCCATGAAGACGGCGCCGGAGCGGCGGGTTGTCTATCTCTCGGCCGAGAGGTTCACGAGCGCCTTCATGAAGGCGCTGCAGGATCGGCAGACCGGCGCCTTCAAGGACGAGGTGCGCGGCGCCGACCTCCTGCTGATCGACGACGTTCAGTTCGTGGCTGGCAAGCTGCAGACCCAGGAAGAGCTGTTCCACACCCTGACCGCCCTGGTGCAGGACGGCCGCCGCGTGGTTCTGACCGCCGATCGCCCGCCGACCGAGCTTTCCGAGCTCGAGCCCCGGCTGCGGTCACACCTCCAAGCCGGCCTGGTCTGCGGCGTCGAGCCGGCCGACCGGGCGCTGCGACTGGGGATCCTGGAGCGCAAGCTTCTGACCCTCGCGGAACAGGGCGGTTTTGCGCCGACGGCGCGGCCCGAGGTCCTGCAGTTTCTGGCCGACCGCTTCACCGACAGCATCCGGGAACTGGAAGGCGCGCTCAACACACTGGTCGCCTGCGCCGGCGGAAATCTGGCGCGCCTGACCCTGGACGAGGCGCAGGGCATCCTGCGCCCGCACCTTTCGGTCGCCGAGCGCAAGGTGACGGTCGACATGATCCAGAAGGCCGTGTCCGAGCACTTCGCCCTCAAGCAGGCCGATCTGATCTCCGAGCGGCGTGCTCGCGCGGTGGCCCGGCCGCGGCAGGTGGCCATGTGGCTCGCCAAGCAGATCACCACCCGCTCCTTGCCGGACATCGGCCGACGGTTCGGTGGGCGCGACCACACGACGGTGCTGCATGCGGTGCGGCGGATCGAGGCTCTGCGGGTCGAGGATGCGGCGATGCAGCGCGATATCGACGTGTTGTTGCGCAAGCTTCGCGGCTGATCACCTCGGCGGCGCGACGAAGCCGCCGATCAGTTCATCGATCGCCTGAGCCAATGACAGGGTGCGCCCGTCGCCGCCGCGCGGACCGATCAGCTGAGCGCCCACTGGCAGGCCCCCTGGAGTCCGTCCCGCCGGAATTGCGGTTGCGGGAAGGTGCAGGGCCGTTGCGGTCGCAATCCAGGCCAGAATGGAATTGTAGGGGAGCGCGCGCCCGTCGGACGTCTTGAGGCGACGACGTACGAAGGCTCTGGCGTCATGCGGAAAGGCCGGGACCGGGGTGATCGGCGCGAGGATCGCTGTGTAGCGGTCAAAGAGCGGAGCGATGTTGTGACGCAGGCGCGCGCGCACGGCATCGGCGGCCAGCCACTCCCGATGACGCGCCGTATAGGCCAGGCTCGAGTGCGCCCAAGACAATGGCCCCGCCCCGCGCGCCAGCGACCAGCGCGCCAGAGGACGGGCCCGCTCCATGGCGCGGAGGGCCTTGTCCGGCATGTCCTCGGACAGCACGGCGCCCAGCAGGGTCAGGTAGGTCGGCAACAGCGTCTGGGTGTCCACCGGGCTGGCCACCAGCTCGACCGTCGCGCCGGCGGCCTCCAGGGCTTTGGCCAGGGTCTCCAGGACGGTCCTCACCTCAGGATCGATGACCGGCAGGTTGGGGTCCTCCAGCCACAGACCGATGCGGGCCTCGGAGAGGTCGGCCGGAGGCGCCTTGGGCGCCAGCGGGCCCGCCTCCAGAATGGAAAGCAGCATCCGGAGGTCGCGCGCGGAGCGGGCCATCGGCCCCACCACGTTCAGGTCACGCTCGGCGTAGGAGCCGGGATGCGGCGGGACATGGCCACGCTGGGTCACCATCCCCCAACTGGGCTTGTGGCTGAACACGCCGCAGAAGCCCGCGGGTACGCGCAGCGACCCGCCGATGTCCGAACCGATCTCCAGGGCCGTCACGCCCGCCGCCAGCGCGGCCGCCGCGCCGCCCGACGATCCGCCGGGGGTCCGGGTCTGATCCCAGGGATTGTTTGTCACGCCATAGAGCTGGTTGGCGCTCTGCCAGTCGGCCGCCATCACCGGCACATTTGTCTTGCCCCAGATCACCGCGCCGGCATGCCGGGCGTGCGCCACCGCCACGGCGTCCTCGGCCTGGCGCCGGCGGAGATGGGCCAGGCCCGATGACGCCGGCATCCCCACCACATCGAACGTGTCCTTGACCGTCATCGGCAGGCCGCCGAGGGGCCCCGTTGGGTCGCTCCGCATGCGAGCGTCGTCCATCGCCCGGGCGCGTTCCAGGGCGCGTTCGGGTTCGGCCGTGACCACCGCGTTCAGCCGGGCATGGGTCTCGGCGTGGCGGGCCAAGGCCATCTTGAGGAGCTCGACCGAGGACACTTTTTTCGAAGCCAGGGCCGCGAGCTGAGCCGTGGCGTCGAGGTCCAGCAGATCGCTCACTTGGCCGCGTCCCCCTTCAGGCCGAGCACGTCCTGCATGTCGTAAGACCCTGGCGGTTGACTCACCACCCAGCGGGCGGCGGCGAGCGCGCCGCGCGCGAAGAGGCCTCGGTCGCGGGCCGAATGCGAGAGGGTCAGGATCTCCTCCTCGCCCGCGAACACCACGCTGTGCTCACCCACGATCCCGCCGCCGCGCAGGACGGAAAAGCCGATCTCGCCGGACCGACGGGCGCCTGTGATGCCGGACCGGCCATGAGTCGAGACCGAATCCAGGTCGACTCCGCGTCCTGCGGCGGCGGCCTCGCCCAGCATCCGCGCGGTGCCGGACGGCGCATCAATCTTGCGGCGGTGGTGAGCCTCGAAGACCTCGATGTCCCAGTCGGCGGCCGGCAGGGCGCGAGCCGCCTGGGCCACCAGACCCATGAGCATGTTGACGCCCAGCGAGAAATTGCCGGCGCGCACGATGGGAACGCGGCTTGCCGCCGCCTCGATTCGGCGCAGCTGATCCGGCGAGAAGCCGGTGGAGCCGATCACCAGCGCCACGCCGCGGGCGGCCGCCTGGGCAGCAAGCTCCGTTGAGGCTTCCGCCGTCGTGAAGTCGATCACCACGCGCGCCGCGGACAGGGCTTCGGCGGCGCCGACCAAACCTTCGCCCGCCAGGCCGGGGCGGTCGAAGCGCGCGGCCAGGGTCAGGTCGGGATCATCGGCGAGTACAGCCGAAAGCGCCTGGCCCATGCGGCCCAGCGCTCCGGCGACGGCGACGGGAATCGGGGCGGGCAGGGCGGTCTCTCCAGCACAAACAGCCGCCCTTAAGTCCCGCGCGCGACGCTCGCGGTCAATGGCGCGAGCGTCAGCCTCGCTTGTCGCGCTTGGCCGCCACCCGGAGGCGCAGGGCGTTGAGCTTGATGAAGCCCGCCGCGTCGCGGTGGTCGTAGGCGACCTTGCCCTCTTCGAATGTCACCAGTTCCTGATCGTAGAGCGAATAGGGGCTGGTGCGGCCGATGACGGTGACGTTGCCCTTGTAGAGCTTAACCCGAACCTGGCCGGTGACATTCTTCTGGGAGTGGTCGATCGCCGCCTGCAGCATTTCCCGTTCCGGCGCGAACCAGAACCCATTGTAGATGAGCGACGCATACTTGGGCATCAGCTCGTCCTTCAGGTGCATGGCGCCCCTGTCCAGCGTGATGGACTCCATTCCGCGGTGGGCGTGAAGCAGTATGGTGCCGCCGGGCGTTTCATAGACCCCCCGCGACTTCATGCCGACGTAGCGGTTCTCCACCAGATCCAGACGCCCGACGCCGTTGTCGTGGCCCAGTTGGTTCAGCTTGGTCAGCAGGGCGGCCGGCGACAGCTTCTGGCCGTCGACAGCCACGGGGTCGCCGTTCTCGAAGTCCAGAGTGAAGACGGTGGGCTTGTCGGGCGCGGCCTCGGGCGAGATCGTGCGCATGTGCACGAACTCCGGCGCTTCGACCGCCGGGTCTTCCAGAACCTTGCCCTCGGAGGAGGAGTGCAGGAGGTTGGCGTCGACGCTGAACGGCGCCTCGCCGCGCTTGTCCTTGGTGATCGGAATCTGGTGCCTCTCGGCGAATTCGAGCAGGGCCTCCCGGCTCTTGAAGTCCCACTCCCGCCAGGGCGCCACCACCTGGATGTCGGGCTCGAGCGCGTAGTAGGCCACCTCGAAACGCACCTGGTCATTGCCCTTGCCGGTGGCGCCGTGGGCCACGGCGTCCGCGCCGATCTTGCGGGCGATCTCGATTTGCTTCTTGGCGATCAGCGGCCGGGCGATGGAGGTGCCCAGCAGATACTGGCCCTCATAGACCGTGTTGGCCCGGAACATCGGGAAGACGTAGTCGCGTACGAATTCCTCGCGCACGTCCTCGACGAAGGCGTACTCGGGCCTCACGCCAAGGGTGATGGCCTTGTGGCGCGCCGGCTCAACTTCCTCGCCCTGGCCCAGGTCGGCGGTGAAGGTCGCAACCTCGGCGCCGAGCTCGGTCTGCAGCCACTTGACGATGGTGGAGCTGTCGAGACCGCCGGAATAGGCGAGCACGACCTTCTTGATGTCGGCCATGGGAGAAAGTGAGCCTTCGACTGAATTCGGAAACGTCGCGCCTTTAAGGGCCAATGCGCCTCGCGTTCAACCCCGCAAGATTCCGCGCGGGGCCAGGTGCGATCAGACGGTCACCTGGGCGCCCATCTCGACCACTCGACCCGGCGGGATCTTGTAGAAGTCGGTGGGGTTGGCGGCGTTGCGCATCAGATAGATGAACACCTTGTCCTGCCAGAGCGGCATGCCCGACTGGGCGGACGGCACAACCGATCGTCGGCCGAGGAAGAAGCTGGTGGCCATGATGTCGAACTTCAGACCCAGCTTACGACAGAGGCCCAGCGCCTTGGGCACATTGGGCGTCTCCATGAAGCCGTAGGCGATCGTGAGCTTCTTGAAGTCATCGTTGACCGGCTCGATCTTGACGCGGTCTTCATCGCGCACCCGGGGCGTCTCGGCGGTCGAGACCGTCAGGATGATGTTTTTCTCGTGCAGCACCTTGTTGTGCTTGAGGTTGTGCATCAGGGCGACGGGCGCGGTGTCTGGGTCCGAAGTCAGGAAAATGGCCGTACCCGGAGCCCGGTGCGGCGCTCGCGCCCGCAGAATCTCAGCCAGTTCGGTCAAGGGAACACTGTCGCGCCGGGTCTTGTCCGACAGGATCTGGGTGCCCCGGTGCCAAGTCCACATCATCACCACCAGCGCAGCGCCCATCACCAGAGGCAGCCAGGCGCCCTGAGGGATCTTGAGCAGGTTGGATGAGATGAACACGACGTCCAGGAAGCCGAACGCCGTGCAGGCTCCGGCCGCCTGCCACAACGGCCGCTTCCACATGTAGCGGATGATGTAGAAGAACAGCAGGGTATCGACGAACATCGCCCCGGTAACGGCGATGCCATAGGCCGCCGCCAGGTTTGACGAGGTCCGGAACATCACCAGCAGAACCAGCACGCCGATCAGCAGCAGGGTGTTGACGAAGGGCACATAGATCTGACCGGCCTGGGTCTCGGACGTCCGGCGGATGTCGATGCGCGGGAACAGGCCCAGTTGCACCGCCTGCTGGGTCATGGAGAAGGCGCCGGTGATCACCGCCTGGCTGGCGATGACGGTGGCGGCGATAGCGAGCAGCCAGACCGGCCAGTAGATGGCTTCCGGGACCATCAGGAAGAACGGGTTGGCCCGGGTTTCGGGTTGGGACAGCACCAGAGCGCCTTGGCCCAGATAGTTCAGCACCAGGGTCGGCAGCACCAGGGCGACCCAGGCCGCCCGGATCGGGCCCTTTCCGAAATGGCCCATATCGGCATAGAGCGCCTCGGCGCCGGTCACGGCCAGGAACACGCTGCCCAGGATCACGAAACCCAGGAAGCCGTTGTCGAGCAGGAAGAGGACCCCATAGGTCGGTGAAAGCGATCGCAGGATCGAGATGTCGTCACCGATGTGGAGCAGGCCCAGACCGCCGAGCGTCAGGAACCAAAGGGCGGTGATCGGACCGAACAGCCGCGCCATGCTGGCTGTGCCGCGCGACTGGATCAGGAAGAGCGCAATCAGGATGGCGGCGGTCGCCGGCAAGACGAACCCTTCCAGCCGGGAGCCGATCCCGGGTATCTCCTTCATGCCTTCCATGGAGCCGAGAACAGACACGGCGGGCGTGATGATGCCGTCGGCGTAGAACAGCGCCGCGCCGAACATCCCCAGGAAGAAGATCACCGCTGAACGTCCGCCTGGACGAACTCTTTGGGCGAGCGCCATCAAGGCGAGCCCGCCGCCCTCGCCCTTGTTGTCCGCCTTCATCAGGAAGACCACGTACTTGATCGTGACGATCAGGATCAGCGCCCAGGTCACCAGCGAAACGACGCCGAGCACCGCCATCTCATCGCTGCCACCCCCCTTGGAGTGGGCCAGCGCTTCACGCATCGCGTAGAGCGGGCTGGTGCCGATGTCGCCGAACACGACGCCGACAGAGCCGAGCGCCAGCGCCCAGAAACGATCCTTCTTGGGACCGTGCGACGGATCCTCGGACGCCTTGTCGGCGCCGACGGCCTGATCAGCCATCGTCTTTCTCCGGGGCGTCCCTGCGAGCGCCCCCAGGCGGCCCTATGCCGTCGCGGTCGGCGCCAATACACCCAAAGGCGGGCGGGCTCAATCGCATCCCCGCTCGACGGCGAATTCTAGTGGGCGTCGTCCCAATTGGCGGCGGCTCGCGCCTCGACGACCAGGGGCACGGAAATCGACCGGGCCGGCTCGGCGGCGCGCTCCATCACCCGGCGCGCGACGGCGATCACCGCCTCCGCCTCAGCCTCGGGCGCCTCGAAGACCAGTTCATCGTGCACCTGCAGCAACATCTTCGCGGTCAGCCCCGCGTCGGTCAGAGCCCGAGGCATTCGGATCATCGCCCGGCGCATCACATCGGCCGCGGCGCCCTGGATCGGCGCGTTGATCGCTGCGCGATCCGCGAAGCCGCGCTCAGCCTGACTCTTTCCGCGCGCCGCGGGGATGTGGACCTTGCGGCCGAAGATGGTGGTGACGAAGGCCTGGCTGCGCACCTGTTGCTGCATCCGGTCCATGTAGGTTCGGATACCTGGGAAGCGCTCGAAATAGGTCTTGATATAGGCCCCCGCCTCATCCCGCCCGATCCCCAGTTGGTTGGCGAGCCCGAAGGCCGAGATGCCGTAGACAATGCCGAAGTTGATCGCCTTGGCCCGGCGCCGCGTTTCGGCCGGCATGCCCTCGATGGGCACGCCGAACATCTCCGACGCGGTCATGGCGTGGATGTCGAGACCGGCGGCGAAGGCGGCCTTCAGCTGTGGAATATCGCCGATATGGGCCAGCAGGCGCAGCTCGATCTGAGAATAGTCGGCGCTGATCAGCACATGGCCGGGCTCGGCGATGAAACAGCGGCGAATCTTGCGCCCTTCTTCCGTGCGGATCGGAATGTTCTGCAGGTTGGGATCAGAGGAGGCCAGCCGCCCGGTGGTGGCCGCCGCCAGGCTGTAGGAAGTGTGCACCCGGCCGGTGCGCGGATCGATCGCCGCCACCAGGTTGTCGGTGTAGGTGCCCTTCAGCTTCGAGAGCTGGCGCCAATCGAGGAGCACCTGGGGCAGGGCGTGCCCCTGAGCGGCCAGATCCTCCAGCATCGAGGCGTCAGTCGAGAGCGCGCCGGTGGCGGTCATCCGGCCGGACGCGAGGCCCATCTCCTTGAAGAGGATGTCGCCGACCTGTTTGGGCGAGCCCAGGTTGAACGGGTGGCCCGCCAGCCGGTGGGCCTCCGCCTCGTACGCCGCCATGCCGACTGCAAAGTCGTTGGACAGCTGCCTCAGCCGGTCGGGATCGACCTTCACGCCGGCCAGTTCCATCCCCACCAGCACAGCGGGCATCGGCCGCTCGGTGGTCTCGTAGACTGTCATGAGCCGCTCATGCAGCAGCCGCGGCTTGAGTCGTCGCCAGAGTCGCAGCGTGACATCGGCGTCTTCGGCGGCGTAGGCGGTCGCCTCGAGCAGGGGCACATGCTTGAAACTCTTCTGCGCCTTGCCGGCGCCGGCCACCGCCTTGAAGGGGATCGGCGTATGATCCAGCAGCCGCTGCGAGAGCTCATCCATGCCGTGGCTCTTGTAGAGCCCGCCATCCAGCGTGAACGAGATCAGCATGGTGTCATCGACGGGTGCGACCGCGATTCCATAACGGGAGAGCACCGCCAGATCGTACTTGGCGTTCTGCGCCACTTTGAGCACCGCCGGATCCTCCAGCAGAGGCTTCAGCCGCGCCATGGCGGCGTCCAGCGGGATCTGGGCGAGATCGGCCGGGGCGTCGAGCTGCAGGCCGTCGGCCTCCTCGTGGCCCACCGGAATGTAGCAGGCCTCACCCGGGGCCACGGCCAGCGACACGCCGCAGAGATTGGCCGCGCTGGCCGATAGCGCATCGGTCTCGGTGTCGAAGGCGATAACCCCGGCGGCTGTCGCCCGGGCGATCCAGGCGTCGAGCGCGTCAAGGTCGCGCACGCAGACATAGGCCGAGGTGTCGATCGGCGGTTCGTCGTTCGGCGCATCCGCCTGCGCGGTGCGGGCCTTCGGCGCCGGCGTATCGCTCCCCGGCGCAGGACCGCCGCCGACCCGCCTTGCCAGGGTCTGGAAGCCCATCTCGTTCAGGAACGCCTGAAGGCGTTCCGGGTCCGGCGCGCGGACGGCCAGATCGTCCAAGGGCTCCGGCAGCGGCGTGTTGAGGTCCAGTTGCACCAGCTGGCGGGACAGCCGGATCTGGTCGGCGAAATCGATCAGGGTCTGGCGGCGCTTGTCCTGTTTGACCTCGTGGGCGCGGGCCAGCAGGGTGTCCAGATCGCCATACTCATTGATCAGCGCCGAGGCGGTCTTGACGCCGATGCCGGGCGCTCCCGGCACATTATCCACCGAATCGCCGCAAAGAGCCTGCACATCGACGACTTTGTCCGGCGAAACGCCGAACTTTTCCAAGACCTGTTCCGCGCCGATCTTCAGGTTCTTCATGGTGTCGAGCATGAAGACCCGGTCGCCGATGAGCTGCATCAGGTCCTTGTCGGACGAGACGATCATCACCTCGCCGCCCATCGCGCGCACCTGGGTCGCGTAGGACGCGATGATGTCGTCGGCCTCGTAGCCCGGCAGCTCCAGCGCGGGCACGCCGAACGCACGGGTCGCCTCCCGCACCAGCGGGAACTGCGGCACGAGGTCCTCCGGCGCCGGCGGCCTGTGAGCCTTGTACTGATCGTAGAGCGCGTTTCGGAAGGTCTTCTCCGAGTGGTCGAACACCACCGCCAGGTGGGTCGGCGCGTCGGCCTGGGCGCGCATGTCGACCAGCAGCTTCCACAGCATGTTGCAGAAGCCGGAAATGGCGCCGACCGGCAGCCCGTCGGACTTCCGGGTCAGCGGCGGCAACGCATGAAAGGCCCGGAAGATGAAACCGGAGCCGTCCACCAGATAAAGTCGGATCGCCGAACCCTGGGCAGGCGGGGGCGCCACGGGGGCGTCAGGAGTCTCGCTCATGGCGACACGATAGGCCGCGGCGCGCCGGAGGTCACCCGGGGAGGCGCCGGCATTGCCCAGGCGGCCAGCCGCGCCTAACTGTCCAGCCGTGAGCTCCGCCCTTTCCGCCCCGCGTGTCACCGTCTGGTACGACGGCGGCTGTCCGCTCTGCCGACGGGAGATCGCCTGGTTGCGGCGGTTGGACCGACGCGGCGCAGTGGCGTTCATGGAGGTCGGCGGCGCGGCGGACTGCCCGATCGACCGCGCCGAGCTGATGGCCCGGTTTCATGCACGTGAGACCGGCGGCCCGATGTTGTCAGGCGCAGCCGCGTTCGCGGCGATGTGGCGGGCGCTTCCGCTATTGCGGCCCTTCGGTCTTGCGGCACGCGCGCCGGCGGTGTTGTGGGTGCTTGAGCGTGGCTATCGGCTGTTCCTGCGCCTGCGACCCTGGCTTCAGCGCATCGCGGGCGGGCGGACTTGAGCGCGCGTCCTCGAATTCCACCGCTGGTGCTGGCCTATGGGCTGGCCGGACTGATCCCGTTCTGGGCGCCGGCGGCGGCCGGGCTGGTCTGGCCCGAGCTGCGGGGCGCCGCGGGCCTGCTGCTGGCGGTCTATGCGGCGCTGATCCTGTCGTTCCTGGGCGGGGCCCGCTTCGGGCGCGCAGTGCTGGGCGATCCGCCGTCGCCGGTAACGATCTCGCTTTCGATGCTGCCCAGCATAGCCGGCTTGGCCGTACTGGCCCTCCCGGCCACGGCCCGTCCGACGCAACTCGTGCTGCTGGCCGCCGCGCTCTTGCTGCACTGGCTCTGGGACAGGCGTGACGTTGGCGCGCCGCCCTGGATGGCCCGGCTGCGCGCCTTGCTGACGGCGGGCGCCATTGCAGGTCTGGCCGCCGGGGTCGCAATCCTTGGCGGCTGAACCCGGGCTCGGCGTGGTCGTGGGCGGCGGCGGCCTTGGTCTGGCGCTGGTGCGCGCCATGCGCGCCGATCCGGCCTATGGGCGTGTGATCCTGATCGCCCGGCGCGTGGTCGAGGCGCCGGGCGCGGAGGTGCTGATCGCCGATGTTCTGGACGAGGCCGCGCTTGATCGGGCCGCCGAAACGGTGGCCGCCGCCGGTCCTCCGACCCGGGTGATCGTCGCCAGTGGCGTGTTGCACGGCCGCGGCGTCCAGCCGGAGAAGGCGATGCGGGCGCTGTCGGCGGATGCGCTGACGGAGGTTCTGCGGGTCAATGCTGTAGGCCCCGCCCTCGTAGCGCGCCGGCTGCTGCCGCTCATGCCGCGTGACCGCGCCAGCGCCTTCGCCGCCCTCTCGGCCCGCGTCGGTTCGATCAGCGACAACCGCCTGGGCGGATGGCACGGCTATCGCGCGTCGAAAGCGGCGCTCAACATGCTGATCCGCACACTGGCCATCGAGCATCGGCGGACGCATCCGCTGGGCGTCTGCGTGGCGTTGCATCCCGGTACTGTCGACACACCCCTGAGCGCGCCGTTCCAGCGGGGCGTGGCGGCGGAGCGGCTGTTTTCGCCGGACAAGGCGGCGTCGGCCTTGATGGGCGTTCTCGACGCGCTGCCGCCCGAGGCGACAGGTGGATTCTACGCCTGGGACGGCGCCGAGATCCCCTGGTGAGCCCGGGCCGGAAAGCCGCTAAACCCGGGCGGTGACCGTCACCGCCCTGACCCGCATCGCGCTGCGCGACTTCCGTTCCTACGCCGGGGCCGAGGTGATCCTCGACGGTCGGCCGGTCTGGCTGGCGGGCCCCAACGGTGCGGGCAAGACCAATCTCCTGGAAGCCGTCAGTCTGCTCATCCCCGGCCGGGGCCTGCGGGGCTCGGCCCTCAACGAGATGGGCCGTCGGGCGCCGGGTGAGCCGCAGGGCCGGCCCTGGGCGATCTCGGTCAGTCTGCGGGGCGCGGAGGGGGAGACGCGTCTCGGCACCGGCGTCGAGCTGGCCGGCGGCGTCCGCCGTGTGGTTCGGGTCGAGGGCGAACCCGCGCCGCCGGGGCGGTTGTCCGAGCATGTCCGGCAGGTCTGGCTGACGCCGGCTCAGGACCGGCTGTTCCTGGAAGGCGCCGCCGATCGTCGGCGGTTTCTCGACCGGCTGGTCTACGCGGCCGAGCCCGCGCATGCGGCTCATGTGCAGGCCTATGAGAAGGCGATGCGCGAGCGGATGCGTCTACTGACCGACGGCCCGGCCGACCCGGTCTGGCTCGATGCGCTGGAGGCCAGGCTTGCCCAGGCGGGCGCCCTGATGGCCGCCGCTCGCGCACGGTCGGTGGCGGCGCTGGCGGCCGAGATCGGCCGGCGCGGCGACCGGCCGTTTCCGCAGGCCCGACTGTCTCTGACCGGCGCCTGGGAGCGCCTGGCCGCCGAGGGCGCGGGGCTCGACGACCTGGAAACCCGGCTGGCCCCGGCGTTGCGTGAGGCGCGAACCCAGGACGCCGCCGCCGGGCGGGCGCTGACCGGGCCGCATCGCGGCGACCTGGCCGTGACCCACGTGGAGAAGGACCGCCCGGCCGCGGAATGCTCGACCGGCGAGCAGAAAGCGCTGGTGCTGAATCTTGTTCTGGCCCAGGCGGCGCGGCTGGCTCGCGCCGATGCGCCGGCGCCGATCCTGCTGCTCGACGAAGTGGCGGCGCATCTCGATCCGCGCCGGCGCACGGCGCTGTTTGATGAGATCGAGGCCTTGGGTTTGCAGGCGTTTCTGACCGGCACGGACGCGATGCTGTTCGACGGGCTTGCGGGTCGCGCCCAGGGCTTCCACGTCGATCCGGAGGTCGGCCTGACAACCGCCTGAGTGGTCACCGACCCGGGAGAATCACCACGGCGTCGGAGAGCTCGTTGGGGTTGTCGCCGGCGCGGGGCGGAAAGTGCTCGGCCAATACGCCGCCGCAGAGGTCGATGGCGGCGATAAAACCCTCGGCCGCCGCGCCGCGCTTCAGACCCGAGGTCAGGGCGGCCATGGCATGGTTCCAGGTCTCCGGCGCCACCTTGGCGTCAATGCCTTCATCGGCGATCAGCTCAGCCATCCGCTCGGCCAGCGAGACATAAATCAGGACGCCGGTGCGATCCCGCGTGGCGTGCAGGTTCTTCGACAGAAACTGTTCCTCGGCATGGCGCACCACCCGGTCGCGCTTGAAGCCGCGAGGGGTCAGCGCCCGGCGTAAGGCCGGAATCGAGACCAGCAGGAAGGTGGCGACGAACAGGGCCGCCTGCAGCATCAGGGTCCCGATGAGCGCGGCCCGCACCAGGGTTTCGGTGACGTCGACCACCTGGGCGGAGCTCCAGATCTCCAGGCTGGGCGCGCTGACCTTCACGCCCGCCAACAGCAGGATGGCGGGCGCCAGCAGCGCCACGCCGGCCGCCCAGGCCAGGGGCGTCAGCCGGTCATCTCCGCTGTCTTCGGCGACGACGCAGTAGATCTCACCGGAGGTGCGGGTCTCGGCGGCGCGCACCGCGGCCTCGATGGCGGCCAGATCATCGGTGCTGAAGGGGTTTCGCGCCATTTTCACCACCGCCCTGATGCGCCGCCGCCGCCGCCCCAACCGCCGCCGCCGGAGAACCCCCCGCCGTCGGAGCCGCCGCTCCAGCCGCCGCCGCCTCCACCCCGACCGGAGAATGCCGAGAGGATCGTCAGCAGCCACCAGATCGAGCCGGACCCGCCCCGTCGTCGGCCGCCGCAGGCGCGCGTGACCCCGCCCAGCACCCAAAGCACCACGATGATCCCGAAGACGATGCCCGGCACATCGATGCCGGACGCATGACCGGCGCGGCGCGTTTCGGCCTGCGCCGCAGCGGCCTTGGCCGC
>NZ_JBILUK010000027.1:0-22665 GCF_044371015.1 Phenylobacterium sp. | reverse complement strand
CGCCTTGCCGCCGGGGACCTAGATCTGGGGATGGGAGAGTCCGCTCTGGGTCGAATTTCACCGTTGGGTTCGGGCCCGGGAGCGGACGTTAGTAACTGGCACTGTGGTTCACGTGATGGCCCAGCCCAGGATGGCGCTGGAGGTCAGGGGATCCCGCTCGATCGGACGGGTTGCCGCGAATCGCAAACGGCTGATCTTCTGGCGTCGTGAGCAGTGACGACGATGCGAACCTGCCGGATGTCGCCGACGACTATCGGCCAGATGACTGGCTAAGCGCCGCTGAAGCTCTCAAGCTCGTACGTGCCGCGACCGGCTCCCACCGCTCGAACATCACGATCTGTACGCGCGCCCATGCGGGCATGGTCCGAGCGCGAGCCGATCTGTTGGTGATGGAAGGTAGTCGGCGCGCAGATCACGAAGTCCCCAAGGAATTCTGGTGGGCGGAAGGCCATCAAGCCCTGGATCAGAACTGGGCGACTGGCGACTTCGCGACCTGGATCAACAAGAAGTATGAGATCAAGGCGTTCGGGGTGCGGTTCCACCGCGACGACATTGCTCGCATGGCGCCCGGGGCCATGCTCAAGACCACCGAGATTGAAGCCGTTCCTCGGGGCGGTGGGCGGTCTATGTCAAAGCTCTGGCCGGAGTGGGTGGCCGAGCTTTCAGTCTACATACACGTTGAGGGAATACCGCCCGGTGACGGGACGGCGGGAGCAGACGCCTTGATCGACGAGATTGAGGGGCGCTTACAGGAAAGAGGCCTCAGCGCCCCTTCGCGAACGACTCTGCAAGACACGGTCGGCGCTGTGCTGCGAAGATTGCGCTGCGAGTAGCGCCGGAAACTCATCGGAAGTGAGTTTCCGGCTCATCCCGGCCCAATCCGGCTGCGACCCGCCAAAACCCCACTGAGAATTCGTCCCCGTACCCGCCGGTATTCGCTGGCATTCAACGGAGACGTAATGTGGAACCGATCACCGCATCCATCAACGACACCGCGCGCGCCGTCGGGCTCGGCCGCACCTCGATCTATGCCCTGATCCGCGAGGGGCGGCTCGAGACCGTCAAGCTGGGTCGTCGCACGCTGGTTCGGATCGCCTCGATCCGCCGGCTGCTGGACGGGCAGTGAGGGGCGCACCGTGGCGCGAACACGGCTCAACCCCCAGCTCGCCAAACTGAACCGGAACTACTCGGTCGAGGAGGTGGCGCGCCTCTACGGGCTCAATCGCATGACGGTCCGGCGTTGGCACAAGGACCACGGCCTGGAGGCTATCGACGACCGGCGCCCGATCCTGTTCACCGGGCCGGTGCTCCGGGCGTTCGTGGCCAAGCGCCGGGCGGCTGCGAAACGACCGACGCCGCCCGGCAAGCTCCATTGCTTCCGGTGTCGCGACGCCCGCGCCCCGGCGCTGGGGATGGCCGATTTTACGCCATCGACCGGCGGGGTGACGGGCAACCTGCGCGCTCTCTGTGAGACCTGCGATGCAGTGATGAACCGTCGGGCGCGGTGGGCGGCTGTTCCCGAGATCCTGCCCGGAATCGAGGTGCGCGTCGTGCAGCGGGAGGGACGCATAGCTGAGCCTTCGTACCCCTCCCTGAATGTAACCTTTGAAAAGGACGGACGACCGTGACCAAAGCCAACCCCACAAACGAGCGGATCAAGCGCGCCTACTTCATCTATCTGCGCGAGGCGAGGCGCAGCAGCGAGGCCTCAATCGACAAGGTCGCCAAGGCGATCAGCCGGTTCGAGGCGTCCACCGGGCGGAAGGGCTTCGAGCGGTTTCACCGCGAGCAGGCCGTCGCCTTCAAGCGCGGGCTGAACGAACAGCTGGCGGTGCGGACCGGCGAGCGATTGAGCCGCGCGACGGTGAACACCGAACTGGCCGCCCTGCGCGCCTTTTTCCTCTGGCTGGCGGATCAGCCGGGGTTCAAGCGCAAGATCGCCTATTCCGACGCGGACTATTTCAACCTGCCCGAGAAGGACGTGCGGATCGCTAAAGCGGTGCGGATGAAGTCGGTCCCGACCCTGGAGCAGGTGGCGCACGTGGTGTCGGTCATGCCCGCTTCGACCGATATCGAGCTGCGCAACCGCGCCCTGATCGCCTTCACGGCGCTCACCGGCACCCGCGACGGCGCGCTGATCTCACTGCGACTGAAGCACGTCGATCTGGTCGAGGGCGTGGTTCATCAGGATGCGCGCGAGGTGAACACGAAATTCTCCAAGAGCTTCGCCACTTGGTTCTTTCCGGTGGACGAGATGCATCTGCGGATCGTGACCGAGTGGGTGGCGCACCTGCGCTCGATGCATTGGGGCGCCGATGACCCGCTGTTTCCGGCGACCGCCATGGGATTGGGCGAGACCGGCGGGTTCGTCGCGGCGGGCCTGAAGCGGGCGTTTTGGAGTGATGCGGAGCCGATCCGGTGTATCTTCCGGCAAGCTTTTGAGAGCGCGGGTCTGCCCTACTTCAACCCGCACACCTTCCGCGACATGCTCGCGCAGTTTGGCGAACGGGTCTGCACGACGCCTGAGGAGTTCAAGGCCTGGTCGCAAAACGTCGGGCACGAACGCGTGCTGACCACCTTCACCAGCTATGGCGCGGTGGCCCCGCGCCGACAGGCGGAACTGATCCGGGGGCTGTCTGCGCAAAATCGCACGACCGCACCCTTGTCGGCCGATCAAGAGAGGTTGCTTGCCCAGATCAAGGCCATGATCCAAACGCGGCCCGGTGACGCGGGCCGAGACGAGGCCGCTTGACCGGCGCCCGGTGGGGCGGGTCAAGTTGCGGCTCGCCTGGGTTTGTGGTGGTTCGGTCCGGCTCGCTTCGGAATATGGAAAGGCCGCGCCCTGATGCGTGTGACGGTGAAGCCTATCCTGAAGAAGTACGGCTTCCCGCCCGACCTGTGGGATGCAGCGGTTCAGAGGGTGCTGGCGCAGGCGGAAGTTCTGCCGCGCGAGGTTGCGCCACGGGGGGCTTAGTCCAGGGCACCGAGAGCCTTCAGATGAGGGCTGTGGAGCGGAAAAATTTGGGGCTGCGCGAGTGATTGGGGGTCACTTTCGGGGTCACCGTGAATTTGGCGTCGAAATATATTTCATTGAAACAATGGATTAATGGGTAGATCGGGGGTCCTGTATCCGCACCATCACCCTGTTCGCGCATGGACGCGGCGGCGCGCTGTTCCCTGATCGCCGTGGCGTCGACCTGGAGTTCGTAGGGGATCTGGGTCTCCGAGATGCGCGTGAAGCGCTCCGTCTGCATCTGGCCGCCGGAGAACCCAAGCCCAGACTATGCGTCCTGCGATGCTCGGACGCCATGGCCCTGTGGTGCCCCCGGTCTTGCAAGGAGCCCTGCCGAAAGCCGGGATGCGTGCCTTGACGGGACACCACGCTTCCGGCGGCCGAGCGTCGCTGGGGGGCGAGGCTCGGCCACCGGCGCCGGTGAGGCGCCGGCCCCGGGTGGTCCGGTGTTCGGCGCGTAGGGTCATTGCCGGACATCGGACCCCCCGCGGCCTCAACCGGGGGCGCGGACCTTGGGCTGACGCCCTTGCAGCGCGCCGACGATCATGACGCCCACCGCGACCGCGACGATCAGCAGGGTGGAAACGGCGTTGATCTTGGGGTCCACGCCCAGGCGCACGGCGCTGTAGAGCCGCATGGGCAGGGTGGTGGCGCCGGGCCCTGAGGTGAAGCTCGCGATGACCAGATCATCCAGTGAAAGCGTGAAGGCCAGCATCCAGGCCGCGGCGACCGCAGGGGCGATCACGGGCAAGGTGACCAGCATGAACGCCTTCCAGGCCGGACAGCCGAGATCTTTCGCGGCCTCTTCGAGCTGGCCGTCGAAGGACTGCAAACGGGCGCGGACGATCACGGTGGCGTAGGCCAGGGTCAGGGCGGCGTGAGCCAGCGTCACCGTCCAGAATCCGCGCGGCAGCCCGAGCGAGACGAACAGCAAGAGCAGGGAGAGCCCCAGGATCACCTCGGGCATCACCAGGGTGGCGTAAAGCCCCCCAGCCAGGGCCGTGCGCCCCGGAAAGCGCCGAGCGCGGACCAGTGCGATGGCGGCGAACACCCCGAGCGCCGTGGCGAGGGTCGCGGAGATCGCGCCCACGCGAACAGTGACCCAGATCGCCTCCATCAGCCGGGCGTCCTCGAACAGCGCCACATACCAGCGGGTTGAGACTCCGCCCCAGACCGTGACCAGCCGACTGGCGTTGAAGGAGTAGGCGATCAGCACCAGGATCGGCACGTAAAGGAAAGCGAGGCCGAGTCCGATCGAGACCAGATTAAAGAGACTGGGGCCGCGCTTCATCGCAGCACCTGTTCGGATCGACGCTCGAACAGCAGGATCGGGATCGCCAGCGTGGCGAGCAGCGCGATGGCGACGGCGGACGCGGCCGGCCAGTCGCGGTTGGCGAAAAACTCGATCCAGATGACCTTGCCCAGCATCAGGGTGTCGGACCCGCCCATAAGATCGGGGATCACGAACTCGCCGGCCATGGGGATGAAGCAAAGCAGGGCGCCGGCGGCCACGCCGGGCGCGGACAGCGGGAATGTCACCCTCCAAAAGGCCTGGCGGGGACCGCAGCCAAGGTCGCGCGCCGCCTCGATCAGCCCCTCATCCTGGCGCTCCAGCACCGCATAGAGCGGAAGGACCATGAACGGGAGATAGGCGTAGACGAGGCCCAGGATCACCGCCGCCTCGGTGTTGAGGATGTTGATCTCGGGCAGGCCGATCGCAGCGAGCAAAGTGTTGAGCAAGCCGGCGGGCTTCAGGATCGCGATCCAGGCGTAGATGCGGATCAGAAAACTGGTCCAGAACGGCAGGATGATCGCCAGCACCAGCCAGCGTCTGGCCGTCGGCGGGCAGCGGGCCATGCCATAGGCGATAGGATAACCGATCAGCAGCAGCAGCCCGGTGCCGATCGCCGCGAGCCGGAGGCTGGAGAGCCAAGCGTCGAGATAGAGCCGGTCCTGCGCCAGTCGAACATAGGTTTCCGCATCCAGGCCGGCGAGGAAGGCGGAAACCCCGGTCAGTCCCTGGCTCCAGTCGAGCCTGGGCGCATAGGGCGGCATGGCGAGCGCGGTGTCCGAAAGCGAGAGCTTGGCCACCAGGGCGAACGGGATCGCGAAGAAGACCGTCAGCCAGACCAGGGGCGGGATGGCCGCCAGCGCGGCGCGCGTGCGTCTCACCGGACCAGCACCACGGCGGCGTCCGGGGCGAAGGTGAGCCAGACCGGGTCCCCGCAACCCAGCGGCCGGGCGGCGGCGCGGGCGACATTGGCCCGGGCGGCGGTGATGCGGCGCCCGCCGGGCAACTCGACCAGATAGGTCGTCCAGTCGCCGAGGTAGCCGTAGTCGTGGATCACACCGGCCAGGACGTTTGCGCCCGGCGGAGGCGGTTCGGCGTGGACGACGATCTTCTCCGGACGCACGCCGATCCAGGCGCGGGCGCCCGGCGCCGCCTGGCCCTCGGCCACGAATGCGCCTTCAGGGGTCTTCAGGGCGACCTGGCCGTGATCCACGGCGCTGACCTGACCCTTGAAGAGGTTGATGTCGCCAATGAAGCCGGCGGTCTCGCGATCGGCGGGGGCCTCATACACTTCGGTCGGGCGCCCGACCTGGACGATGCGCCCCTCGCGCATCACAGCAATCCGATCTGCCACCACCATGGCCTCATCCTGGTCATGGGTGACGATCATGAAGGTCATGCCCAGCCGCTGTTGCAGGGCCATCAACTCAAAACGGGTCTCCTCGCGCAGCTTCTTGTCGAGCGCGGCCATGGGTTCGTCGAGCAGCAGGATGCGCGGGCGTGGGGCGAGTGCGCGGGCGAGCGCCACCCGCTGACGCTGGCCGCCGGAGAGTTGGTCGACTTTGCGGCGACCAAGACCGGTGAGACGGGTGAGGGCCAGCATCTCCTCGACCCGGTCGGCGATCTCCGACCTGGGCAGGCCCTGACGCTTCAGACCGAAGGCGATGTTACCCACCACGTCGAGATGCGGGAACAGGGCATAGGCCTGGAACATCATATGGATCGGCCGCCGGTGGGGCGGGTCGGCGGCGATGTCGCGGTCACCCAGCATCAGGCGTCCGGCGTCCGGCGTTTCAAAGCCGGCGAGCAGGCGCATCAGCGTGGTCTTGCCGCAGCCCGACGGCCCCAGCAGCGCGAAGAACTCCCGTTCGAAAATGGCGAGGTCGACATCGCGCACGGCGGCGGTGTCTCCGAACGCCTTGGAGACGCCCTCGAAGCGCACCAGCGGCTGCTGGGCGGGATCCTCCCACGGCGCGAAGGATTCGCGGACGCCGCCGATCAGCGGTCGCCCATTCTGAGGATGGGAAGGCGGCGCGGCTGCGCTCACCGACCGGTCACCACCCGGGTCCAGAGCCGGTTCACGTCACGCAGGAGGGCCTGTTCCTTGGTGGTCGTGACGAACAGGCGTTTCGACATCTCCGGCGAGGGATAGACGTTGGGATCATCCCGCACGGCGGCGTCCACCAGGGGCGTCGCTGCGGCGTTGGCGTTGGCGTACTGGGTGTAGTTCGAAGCGCGGGCGATGATCTCGGGCCGCAGCATGAATGCGATAAACCGATGGGCGGCCGCCGGGTTGGGCGCGTCCGCCGGGATCGAGAACACGTCGAACCAGACCTGGCTGCCCTCCTTGGGGACCACATAGGCGATATCGGCCCCGGTATTCGCTTCTTCCGCCCTGGCCTTGGCCTGCAGCACGTCTCCGGAATAGCCGATGGCGACGCAGACATCTCCGTTGGCCAGCGCCTCAATGTATTCCGAAGAGTGGAATTTCCGCACGAAGGGCCTGGCCCGCTGGAGCAGGGCGGCGGCGTCTTCATAGTCTTTCAGCGTGGTCGAATTGGGATCGCGGCCCAGATAGTTGAGCGCGACGGCGAACATGTCTTCAGACGCGTCGAGGAAATAGACACCGCAGTCCTTGAGCTTGGCCAGGTTGGCGGGGTCCAGCACCACCTTCCAGCTGTCGATGGCGACGCCCGGGAGCCGGGCGGCGACCTTGGCCTTGTCGTAGCCGATGCCGATTGTGCCCTGCATGTAGGGCACGGCGTAGACGCCGCCAGGATCGAAGGCGGCGAGCTTGGCCATCAGGTCCGGCGACAGCTTGTCCAGACCGGGCAGGGCGGTCTTGTCCAGCTTGGCCACCGCGCCGGCGGTGATGTAGCGCGGCAGATTGTGGTTCGACGGGACGACAAGGTCGTAACCGGTGCCGCCCTGCAGCACCTTGGTTTCAAGGACTTCATTGGAATCAAAGGTGTCGTAGATCACCTTGATCCCGGTTTCCTGGGTGAATTCGGTGATCAGCGCCGGGTCGATATAGTCCGACCAGTTGTAGATGCGCAGCTCGCCGCCGGCCTTGGGCGCGGCCTTTTCGGCGGTCGGACTGCACGCCGTGAGCGCCAGTGCGACCGCCGCCGCCAGAACCATCTTGCCCAATGCCGGCATGCCTGCGTCCCCCGATAACCCTTAGCGCTGGTTATAGGGTCCCTGGGCGCGGCGTTAAGGGAGAAATGTCGCTGTGGCCGCTATGGCAGCATCGCTGTGACTTCATTGGTCTTGGAGATGAACTTCACGCCCTTGACCCGGCCATCGGTGAACTTGTCCCAGGCGCTTTTGACTTCGACCGGAGTCGGACCAGGAGCGCCGGGCGTGGCGGGCTTCTGTGCGACCACGTCGATCTCGTAGATGCCGTCGGGCGGCGTGGCGGCGTAGACGCGGGGCAGGAAGCCGACCTGGGTCCAGCCTGCGCCGTCGGTCATGGCCTTGGCCTCGAGATCAACGCCGCCGCCGGATGCGGCCTTCACCGAGCCGGATTGCACGGACAACACCTGTTCCTGGCCGGCGTAGAGCGGCGCCTGGCGGGCCAGCGACTTCTTGGGCGCCGCGGCCTCAGGCGCTGCGGGCGCCTCGGGCTGGCTGCAGGCGGTTAGTGAAAGGCAGGCGAAAATGCCCGTCGCGAGCAAGGTCGTGCGCATGACGTCTCCCGTTCCCGGCGGCCTGATTTGGGCGATTCGGCGGGCCGCCGCCTGGCCCGCCTGACGTAGCGTCGCGCCGATCCGCGACCTTGGCGAGTGTTTATTGCAAGCCCGGGGTTTGGCGTCGCGCGCCGCGGGCCTATAAGCGCCGGTTCCCGCCAACCGCCGTATCGATATGTCCCGCATCCTCATCACTTCGGCCTTGCCATACATCAACGGGATCAAGCACCTGGGCACGCTGGCGGGCTCGATGCTGCCGGCGGATGTCTATGCGCGGTTCCAGCGGGCTCGGGGGCGCGAGACGCTCTACATCTGCGCCACCGACGAACACGGCACCCCGACGGAGCTGGCGGCGGCCGCTGTGGGCCTCAATCCGGCGACCTTCTGCGCGCAGGAACATGAGGTGCAGGCGCGGCTGGGCGCGGCGTTCGGGCTGTCCTGGGACCACTTCGGCCGGTCTTCCTCACCGCAGAACCGCGCCCTGACGCAACAGTTCGCGCAGCAGCTCTGGGAGGCGGGTTTCCTGGAAGAGCGGGTGACCCAACAGGTCTATTCCCGGGCCGACCGACGCTTCCTGCCAGACCGGTATGTGATCGGAACTTGCCCGCACTGCGGCTACGAAGCCGCGAGGGGCGACCAGTGCGAGAACTGCACCCGGGTTCTGGACCCGGCCGACCTGAAGAACCCGCGATCCGCGGTCTCGGGTTCGACCGACATCGAGATCCGCGATTCCAAACACCTGTTCCTGCGTCAGAGCCTCTTCGCTGAGCGCCTGAGAGGCTGGATTGAGGGCAAAAAGGGCGACTGGCCGCTGCTGGTCACCTCCATTGCCCTGAAGTGGCTGGACGAGGGTCTGCAGGATCGCGGGATCACACGCGACCTGGAGTGGGGCGTGCCGGTGAACGCCGGCGACTGGGGCGCCAACCCTCAAGGCGCGCGGCCCGACGCCGAGGGCCTGGCGGGCAAGGTGTTCTATGTCTGGTTCGACGCGCCGATCGAGTACATCGGAGCCACCTGGGAGTGGGCCGACGCCAATCCGAACACGGGCGGTTGGGAGCGCTGGTGGCGTGCGCCGGAAGCGGATGACGTGACCTACGTCCAGTTCATGGGCAAGGACAACGTGCCGTTTCATACGGTCGGCTTCCCCACCACGCTGATGGGCGTGAACGAGGGCGCCAATTCGCCCTGGAAGCTGGTGGACCAGCTCAAGGGCTTCAACTGGCTCGACTATTACGGCGGCAAGTTCTCAACCTCGCAAAAGCGAGGGGTGTTCATGGACCATGCCCTGGAATTGCTGCCGGCCGACTACTGGCGTTGGTGGATCATCGCCAATGCGCCGGAAGGCTCGGATGCGACCTTCACCTGGGAGCAGTTTCAGACCCAGGTGAACGCCGATCTGGCCGATGTGCTGGGCAACTTCGTCAACCGCATCTGCAAGTTCGCCGAGACGCGGTTCGAGGGGCGTGTGCCCGAGGGCGGAACTCCGGGTGAGCTGGAGCGGCGCCTAGAGGCCGACGTCGCCGCCAAAATGACGGAGCTGACCACGCTGATGGAGGCGCGCGAATTCCGCAAAAGCGCCACAGCGCTGCGCCAGCTGTGGGTGCTGGGCAACCAGTACCTGACCGAGGCGGCGCCCTGGACGGCGTTGAAGACCGATCGCGACCGGGCGGCCGTGGTCGTACGCTATGGACTGGATCTGGTGGCGCTTTTCGCGCGGGTGTCGGCGCCGATGATCCCCAACGCATCCGCCGCGATCAGCGAGGCCTTGGGCGTGATGACGGACGCCGGTTGGCCGGAGCCCGAGGGGGCGCTCGGGATGCTGAGGCCAGGCGACCCGATCCGCGCGCCGGACGTGCTGTTCCGCAAGGTTGAAGACGGACAAGTCGCGGAGTGGCGCGAGCGGTTCGGCGGGGCCGAATAGCCTCCTCCGTCCGCTTGGCGGGTGCCTCCCCCGCAGGGTGGGGAAAACACTCGTGACATCCTCCCCATCGGGAGGGGGACTTCCTCAAGCGTGGTGGAGAGAGCCGGGCCCCTTAGGCCCCGAAAGCCTGGATTCGGCCTTCGAGTTCCTGCACCAGGATGCGGCCCACCGGGTGCTCTTCGGTCTTGATACCGTCGCGTGCGGCGGCGCGGATGGCGTCGATGTGGGCGTCGATCAGGCCCATGGGCGTCGCGTGGCGCTTTTCCTTGTCGTCGATCAGCCGGCACAGCAGACCGGCGATGCGGGTGATCAATGGGAAGCCGTAGGTCGCGCCGAGACCCTTGAGGTCATGGGCGCGGAGATAGAGGTTCTCCATGTTCTCGGACGTGGGGCCGGACTCGCGCACGATCTGGCGGGCGGCGCCCAGCTTGGCGATCTCGTCATTGAGCCACTCGGCGAAGTTGCCGGAGAGGCCCGCGAGCGCGGCTTCGGCCTTGGCGATCGCCGCCGGGTCGATAGCTCCCAGCCGACCGCCGCCTCCGACGCGAAGGCGAAGGGCGTTCGGCGGCTGGATCATCTGGCCGGTCTTGAAGGTCGTCACGGGGCTCTCCCAGCACTGTCAGGGGAAGCCTTACCGGCGGGCGGTTAATGCGGGGTGTCGGCGGGGCCGATGCAGAATGGTGGATGCGACAGGGATTGAACCTGTGACCCCCTCGGTGTGAACGAGGTGCTCTCCCGCTGAGCTACGCATCCGCTGCAGGGCAGGGCGCGGCCTATAGCTTTTCGGCGGATCAGCCGCAAGCGCCGAGCAGGCGGGCGCAGGCGCGCGGAAGCTGGTCGAAGTGATCTATGAGGATGTCAGGGTTCAACTCGGCCGCTGGCGTCTCCGTATAGCCGAAGCTGACAAGCACGAGCGCGGCCCCGGCGGCGCGCGCGGCGCCGGCGTCGGTAGCGGCGTCGCCGACCATCACCACCTTGGGGAAGACGCCGCCGGCGGCCTCTACAGCGACCTGGAGGTGACGTGGATCTGGCTTGATGGCGGGGGCGGCGTCGGCGCCGATCACGGCGGCGAAACGTCGGGTGAGATCCAGCGCATCAAGGAGGGTGACCGAGAGATCGGTAAGCTTGTTGGTGCAGACCACCAGGGTCGCGCCTTCGCCGATCAGGGTATCCAGAGCCGCCTCGCATCCCGGAAATGGCCGGCTCTCATGGGCGATGTGGGCGCGGTAGCGGGCGATGAAGCGGTGGAACAGGCCATCGAGCCGCTCGGCGGTCAACGGCGCGCCGGCGGCGCCGAAGCCACGCTCGATCAGCCAGCGGGCGCCACGTCCAATGAAGGGCTGCGCGTGGGCTAGGGGGAGGGGCGGCAGACTCTCCTCGGCGAGAAGCGCATTCAGCGTACCGACCAGGTCGGGTGCTGTGTCGACGAGCGTGCCGTCGAGGTCAAAGGCAATGACGGCGCCGGCCAGTGGGGTGTCGGACATGCCCCGGGCTCTATCCGGTGGTCGCGCCCGCCTGCAAGGCTTGCTAAGCGGGGTATGGGTTCAGGGACTCGCTGGGAGGGGCCGTATTGACCGCCATAGCCGCCGTGATCATGGCCGCCGGACAGGGCACGCGAATGAAGTCGCCCCTGCCCAAGGTGTTGCACAAGGTGGGCGGGCGCGCGTTGCTCGACCGGGTGATCGATGCGGTGGAGGCGGCCGGCGCAACCCGCGTTCATGTGGTGGTCGGAAACCACAGTCCCGGGGTGCGTGCGTTGGTCGAGGCGCGTCTGGGAACGCAGGCGGTGGTGGTGCAGGACCCGCCGCTCGGCACCGGACATGCGGTGCTGGCGGCTAAGGATGCGCTGGCGGACTTCGACGGCGAGGTCCTGGTGGTGAACGGTGACTGCCCGTTGCTGACCGCGGCTGATCTCGCGCCGCTGGTCAGCCTGCGGGCGCAGGGTGCGGCTCTGGCGATCATGGGCTTCAAGCCGGCCGATGCGCTGCAGTATGGCCGTGTGATCTGCGGCGCCGACGGCCACGTGATCCGCATCGTGGAGGCCGCCCAGGCGAGCGAGGAAGTGCGGGCGGTCAAGCTCTGCAATGGGGGAATGTATTTGGCGGACCGGGCCGACCTCTTCCGGTGGCTTGGGCGGGTGAAGAACGACAACCCCAAGGGCGAATACTACCTGACCGACATCGTCGCCGAGGCTGTGCATGAGGAGAAGGTCGTGCGGGTCAACGTCGCGCCGGAGACGGCGGTGATGGGGGCCGACACCCAGGCGCAGCTCTCGCAGGCCGAGGCGATCTTCCAGAAGCGGCGGCGCGATCAGCTGCTGGCCGCCGGCGTGGCTATGCCGGCCCCGGAAACGGTGCATGTCTCGTGGGACACCGAGATCGCTGCTGGGGTGACGGTGGAGCCCAATGTGGTGTTCGCGCCGGGCGTGCGTGTGGAGACCGGTGCGGTGATCCGGGCGTTCAGTCATCTTGAGGGCGCGGTGGTGCGGGCGGGCGCGATCATCGGGCCCTACGCCCGGCTTCGACCCGGCGCGGACATCGGGGAAGAGGCTCACATCGGCAATTTCGTCGAGGTGAAGAAGGTGACGGTTGGCAAGGGCGCCAAGGCCAACCATCTGGCCTATCTGGGCGACGGCACGGTGGGCGCGGGGGCCAACATCGGCGCCGGCACCATCTTCTGCAACTATGACGGCTTCTTCAAATACGACACGCATGTTGGCGCGGGCGCATTCATCGGCTCGAACTCGGCGCTGGTCGCGCCTGTGCGGATAGGGGCCGGAGCCTATACGGGCTCCGGCTCGGTGATCACCAAGGACGTGGCCGATGACGCTCTGGCGCTGACCCGGCCGCCGCAGGTTGAAAAGGCCGGCTGGGCGGCGCGGTTCCGCGAGGCGATGCGGGCGAAAAAGGCCAAGGGATGACAGCGGAAGAGCAGAAACGGCAGGTCGGCGAAGCCGCCGCAGCCCTGGTTGAGCCGGGTATGGTGGTTGGCCTGGGCACCGGCTCGACAGCGGTCGAGTTTGTCCGGGCGCTGGCGGCGCGGAAGCTGGATATCGTGGGGGTTCCAACCTCGGAGGCGACGGCCGCGCTGGCCACGGAGCTTGGAATTCGGCTGAGCGAACTGGGCGAGACCAAGACCATCGATCTGACCATCGACGGCGCCGACGAGATCGGTCCGGGCCTGTCGCTCATCAAAGGCGCTGGCGGAGCGCTGCTGCGCGAGAAGCTCGTGTGGGAAGCTTCGCGGTCCTGCGTCGTGATCGGAGATGCCAGCAAGTGTGTGAAGGTGCTTGGGAAATTCACCTTGCCGATCGAGGTGGTGGCGTTCGGTCACAAGACAGTCGTCGCCCGGATCTGCGATGCGCTGGCGGAGTGCGACATTGGCATGGCCCCGGTGCTGCGACGTCGGGAGGGCCAGCCGGTGCGAACCGACGGTGGCAACGTCATCTATGATGTGGCGTGTGGCGTGATCCCCGAGCCCGCCTTGCTGGCTGCGGCCCTGAAGGGCGTCACCGGCGTGGTCGAGCACGGCCTTTTCCTCGATCTTGCCGACCGCGCGCTGATCGGCGGGCCCGACGGGGTCCGCGAACTCGAACCCTGAGGAGGTCCCGCATGGCGGACTTCGACTGCGACCTCTTTGTCATCGGCGCCGGCTCGGGCGGCGTGCGCGCGGCCCGCATGGCGGCGATGACCGGCGCCAAGGTGTTGGTGGCGGAGGAACACCGGGTGGGCGGCACCTGTGTGATCCGCGGCTGCGTACCCAAGAAGTTCATGGTCTATGCGTCGGAATTGTCAAAGAGTTTCTCGACGGCTCGGGGCTATGGCTGGACGGTGCCTGAGCCCAGCTTCGACTGGCCGCGCTTCATCGCCGCCAAGGATGACGAGATCGCCCGGCTATCGGGGATCTATGTGCGCAACCTACAGAACGCCGGCGCGGAGCTCGTGCACGGCCGGGCCGTGCTGAAGGACCGGCATACCGTGTCGATCGAGGGCAAAGGTGAGCTGCGCGCCGCCAAGGTCCTGGTGGCGACCGGGGGTCGGCCCTGGATGCCCGACGACGTCGAAGGGATCGAGCACGCGATCAGTTCGGAGGAGGCTTTCCATCTGGCTGAGTTGCCGCGCCGGATCGTGGTCGCGGGCGGCGGGTACATCGCACTGGAGTTCGCTGGGATCTTTGCAGGCCTGGGCGTGGAGACGACGGTCGTGCATCGCGGCCCCAACGTTCTGCGCGGTTTCGACGACGACATCCGCAGTCATGTGGCCGAGGAAATGGAGCAGGCGGGCGTCCACATCCGCTTGGGCGTGAAGATCTCCAGGATCGAGAAGGGCCCCGGCGGCCTGACCGTCGTTTGTGATGATGGCCGCAGGATCGAGGCCGATCAGGTGATGTTCGCGCTGGGGCGCGCGCCGCACACCAAGGGCCTGGGGCTGGAGGCCGCGGGTGTCGCTCTGGCCGACAACGGCGCCGTGAAGGTTGATGACTATTCCCGGACCAACGTCGACAACATCTGGGCCGTTGGCGATGTGACGGACCGGATCAATTTGACCCCTGTCGCGATCCGCGAAGGCTCGGCGTTCGCCATGACCGAGTTCCAGGGCAAACCCACGACCTTTGATCATGAGATGGTGGCCTCGGCGGTGTTCACCCAACCGGCAGTCGGGTCCGTGGGGCTGTCAGAGGCGGACGCGCGCCATCAGTACGGCAAGGTCGACATCTATCTCGCCAAGTTCCGGCCCATGAAGGAGACCTTCTATGGCGGCCACAGCCGGGCGATGGTCAAGCTGGTGGTGGAAGCGGGCAGCGAGCGCATCCTTGGCTGCCATGTCGTCGCCCCGGACGCGCCAGAGATCATCCAGATGGCCGCCATTGCGCTCAAGATGGGCGTAACCAAGCCGCAGTGGGATTCGACCTGCGCGGTCCATCCCACCCTGGCTGAGGAACTGGTGACGATGCGCGACAAGCACGTGCCGCCGGCCCTCGGCCAGGCGGCGTGAGCACGGCGACGTCCGGTCTCGCGACACGGGTCGCGGGCGGGGCGATGATCACGGCGGCGGTGCTGGCGCCGTTGCTGGCCTGGCTGGGTCCTCTGGGGTTTGCGCCGCTTATGGCGCTGGTGGGTCTGGCCTGCCTGCCGGCGGCCCGGATCGGCTGGCGGGAGGCGCCGCTGGTCGGCCTGCTGGGCCTGGCGCTGGCCTGGGCGCTCTTGTCGTTGCTGTGGAGCCCGAGCGAGGGGGGCGAGACGGCCTTGAAACTGGCCGCCCAGCTGGTGCTGTACCTGGCGGCGTGGCGCGCGGCGGCGCGCGTTCCTGATGCCTATCGCGACCGGGCGCTGAGGCTGTTCGCCTGGGGTTTCGCGCTCTATGGCGCATTGCTGATGGTCGAGGCGATGACCGGAGGCGTGGTCTATCGCACGTTGCGCGACCTGATCGGCGATCCGATCCGTGACGATCTGGCGCGGAAGAACATCGCCCAAGGGAGTTTTGCGCTGGCGCTATTGTGGCCGCTGGCGGCGGCGGGCGGGGTGCGGGCCGGGGCTCCGGTCTGGCTGGCCCTGCCGATGGCGGCGGGGACGGCGTTGCTGGCGCAGGTGTTCCTGTCGGATGCGCCGGTGTTGGCGGTGGGGCTGGTTATCGGGGTGGGAGCGCTGGTCTGGATCTGGCCGCGTTCGGCGCCTCGCATCTTCGCCCTCGGTGCGGCGGCGCTGGTGCTGCTCACGCCGCTTATCGTGATGGTCGCCCAGGCGATGCTGGCGGGCCGGACGCTGCCGGTCTCATGGGGCCAGCGCGTCGGATACTGGATGCACGCGATGGAGCGGTTGAGTGAACATCCCTGGAGGGGCTGGGGGCTCGAGGCCAGCCGCGCGTTCAGTCCGGCGATCCAGCTGCATCCGCACAATGGTGCGCTGCAGGCCTGGCTGGAACTGGGAATGATCGGCGCCGGCGTCCTGGCGCTGACCTGGGCGTTCGTGTTTCGTCGGCTGGCGGGAGACGCGCGGGATCTGGTCACCTGCGCGGCGGCCGGAAGCGCTGCGGTCTATCTGTTTTTTGGCATGGTGAGCTTCGGCCTGTGGCAGGAGTGGTGGCTGGCCTTGGGCGCGCTGGCGGCGATGATGGCGGCGCTAGCCAAGCGCTGAGGCGCGCGGATTGGACGTCCCGGTCCATTGCGCGTAAAACGCCCGGCCCGCCAGAGGGTGGCGGCCATACGGACCTGTACGACGATGACCGATCACTGGAGCCCCGCGTCCTGGCGCGCCAAGCCGGCCAAGCACATCCCGGAGGATTATCCGGACCTGGCCGAGCTGTCGCGCGTCGAAGCCAGTCTTCGCAAGATGCCGCCTCTGGTTTTCGCCGGCGAGGCGCGTCGGCTGAAGAGCCTCCTGGGTGATGTGGCGGCGGGCAAGGCGTTCCTGCTGCAGGGCGGGGATTGCGCGGAGAGCTTCAAGGAGTTCGCCGCCGACAACATCCGCGACACCTTCCGACTGATCCTGCAGATGGCGGTGGTGCTGACCTTCGCCGGCGGCAAGCCGATCGTGAAGGTGGGGCGGATGGCCGGGCAGTTCGGCAAGCCGCGCTCCTCGCCGGTCGAGCGGATCGGGGATGTGGAGCTGCCGTCCTACCGCGGCGACAACATCAACGGCATGGACTTCACGGCCGAGAGCCGGATTCCCGATCCCCAGCGGCTGATGCAGGCCTATGGCCAGTCCTCGGCGACGTTGAACCTGCTGCGGGCCTTCGCCGGCGGGGGCTATGCCGACCTCTACAACATCCATCGCTGGACGCTGGGCTTCGTCCAGGACAGCCCTCAGGGCGCGCGCTACCGCGAGCTGTCGGAGAAAATCTCCGAGGCGCTCACCTTCATGGCCGCCATCGGGGTGACGCCGGAGAGCCATCCGGAAATGGCGCGGGTGGAGTTCTTCACCAGCCATGAGGGCCTGCTGCTCGGCTACGAGGAGGCCATGACCCGGATCGATAGCACCTCGGGCGACTGGTACGACACCTCAGCCCACCTGCTGTGGATCGGCGAGCGCACGCGCCAGCTGGACGGGGCGCATATCGAGTACTTCCGCGGCATCAAGAACCCCATCGGCATGAAGGTGGGCCCGACGCTGGAGGGTGATGAGCTCAACCGTCTCATCGACGTGCTAAATCCCAAGGACGAGGCCGGACGGCTGACGCTCTATGGCCGGTTCGGCTCGGACAAGATCGCCGGGCGCCTGCCGGACCTGTTGAAGGCCACCAAGGGCCGCAATGTGGTCTGGGCCATCGACCCGATGCACGGCAACACGCTCACCGCCAACACCGGCTACAAGACCCGGCCGTTCGACCGGATCCTCAGCGAAGTGCGCAGCTTCGTGGACATCTGCCGGGCCGAAGGGACCCATCCCGGCGGCGTGCATCTGGAGATGACCGGCCAGAACGTGACCGAGTGCCTTGGCGGCGCGCGGGCCGTCGCGGAGGGCGACCTCGCCGACCGGTACCACACCCACTGCGACCCGCGGCTGAACGGTGAACAGGCGCTGGAGCTGGCCTTCCTGGTGGCCGAGCGCCTGAAGGATGACCGGGTGGATCTGGCGCTGGCGCAGGCGGTTTAAGCCGGCTGCCGGATCCGCGCCCGCGCCTCCTGCCGGGCTCCAATGGCGCTGACCAGCTTGCCCGCGGCTCCGAGTCCGAACGGGGGCATGTTGTTGTAGACGCTCTCGTGACGACCGGCAGAGATCAGGTAGGTCTCGTGCCAGATGCCGACGTCGCCATTGGAGGCGACCGCTCGGTTGAAGGCGTGCCAGGCGGGCAGGTGGGCGTGCTCGCGGGCGCGGGCATAGGCCTCGAGGTGCTCAAAGCTCCGCCAGTACTGGACGACCATGATGTCCGGGAAGCCGAAGTGGGTGCGGGCGTGCAGCAGGCCGAGTTCGGGCTTCTGACTGAGCTCGATGATCATGCGCGGCATAGCGGCGGCGACGGGCCCCCACTTCCACGGCTTCCAGGGCTTGTTGATGCGCATGCCGATCAGGAAGACGACGAAATCGCCGTCCATCTCGGCGCATAGCCGTTCGCGGATGATTGAAGTCATTGGCGACCCTCGTCACGAAACATCCCGGCAGGGTTGCGCGGAACGCGGCCCGGCGCCAGTGTCCGCCGCCTCTTTGACAACCCGATCCTGACGGCCATGGACCCCGCCACGGCTCAGACGCCCGGCCTAAGCGCGGGGCGGCTTGAGCTTTACCGCACCGATCTTTCCACCCTGCTCCGCCTGTCGGGGCCGGTGGTGCTGTCGCGCCTGGGCATCATGGCCATGGGGCTGACCGACGCCATCGTGGTCGGGCGCTATTCGGCGACGGAGCTGGGCTACCACGCGCTGGGCTGGGCGCCGTCGAGCATCGTGCTGACCCTGCTGATCGGGCTGTTGGCCGGCGTCCAGGTGATGACGGCGCGGGCCATTGGCGAAGAGCGGCCGGAGCGGGCCGGCGCGGTGCTGCGCCGGGGCCTGGTCTATGCGCTGTGGACGAGCCTGCTTGCGACCGTGGTCCTGGCGGTGGCGGGTCCGCCATTCCTGCACGTGATCGGCCTGGAGAAAGACCTGGCGGACGGCGCCTCGCGCGCGTTGCTGGTCTTCGCGTTGTCCATGACCGGCTATGGGGTCAGCGTCGCCTGCATGTTCTGGCTGGAGGGCCTGTCGCGGCCGGGGCCGGGCGCCTGGGCGATGTGGGCGGCCAATGTGGTGAACCTGGGCCTGGTGCTGTTGCTGGTTCCGGGGACCTGGGGCCTCCCGGCCCTGGGCGCGGTGGGTGCGGGCTGGGCGACGTTCGGGGCGCGGGCGTTTCTGGCGGTGGTGATGCTGGTCTATATCGCGCGCCTGCCGGAGGCCCGCGCGCTGGGCGTGTTCACCAAGCCGTCGCATGAGCCGGAAGCCGAGGCCGAACAACGGCGGATCGGCTATGGCGCGGGGGCGTCCAACTTCCTTGAGGTGACCGCCTTCGCCAGCATGAATGTGCTGGCCGGATGGATCAGCACGGTGACCGTGGCGGCCTGGGCGATCGTGCTGAACGTGGCGGCGATTGTGTTCATGGTTCCGATGGGCCTGGGAACCGGGGCGGCGGTGCTGGTGGGCGCGGCCTATGGCGCGCGCGACCGGGCGGGGGTGACCCGGGCCGGCGTGATCGCCTTCGCCGTAACGGCATTGTTCGGGGTCTTGGTTTCGCTGGCGATCTGGCCGGCGGCTGGGCTGATCGCAGCGGGCTACACGACCGACGCGGCGATGATCGCGCTGGTGGCGCCGGCGCTGGTGCTTTCGTGCCTGTTCTTCATCCCGGACGCCCTGCAGGTGGTGGTGGCCATGGCGCTCCGGGCGCGGAGCGACGTCTGGGTTCCCACCTGGACGCATATGACCAGCTATGTCGTGATCATGATGCCATTGGCCTGGTGGCTGGCGATCCCGATGGGCATGGGGCTGACGGGCATGTTGTGGGCGGTGATCGTCGCCAGCCTGATGTCCTGCGGCCTGTTGCTGGCGCGGTTCTGGATGCTGAGCCGCCGGCCGCTGTAGGTCAGCCGGGCCAGTCGGGCAGGGGGATCTTGACCGGCTGACCGGAGAGCGTGGTGTCGAGGTGCAGCAGGAAGCTGGCGATGCCGGCCGCGCCTTGCATGTAACCGGTCTGGGCCTCGAGAAACTCGGGCCGGTCGCGGTGCTCGGCCTGCACCCAGCGGCGGCCGCCATCCTTGAGTTCGCTGTGGCGCAGGATCTCGTCGGCGCATCGGCGCGCCAGATCGACATAGCCGGCCTCGCCCGTCCGTCTGGCCATGAGCAGGGCGAGCTCTCCGACACCGGCGTCGCCGCAGCACTGGCCGTGGTTGCGCCAGAAGCCTTTCGACCGAGTCTCGGGCGCGCCAAGGTGCTGCAGGCCGTGCACCATGCCGCGCGCGTGGTCCAGCCACTCAGGGTCGCCGGTGATCTCATGCAGCGCCAGGAAGAGTCGCCCCGTGCCGGGCGGGCCGTGGCATGCGCCAAGATAGAAGATCGGGTTGCGCGCCTCCTCGGTATGGCAGACCAGAAATCCCTTGCCTTGCGGGGTCGCCTTGGAGAGCACGTAGCGTGCCCCTGCGAGGGCGGCCTTCAGGAAGCGCGGATCGCCGCCGGCCTTGTGAAGCTCAGCCAGGAAGTAGGCCACGCCGGCCCCGCCGTGGGCGAAATTGGGCGCGGTGAAGGCGAAGGGCATATCGGCCATCAGCTTCCAGCGCAGGCCGGCCGCATCTGGTTCCGCGACTTCGAGCAACCGTTCGGCGGTGGCTGTCGCCCATTCCAGGGCGCGGGGATGCAGGCCCTCGCGATGGGCGTAGAGGAAGACCAGTCCAGCCCCGGCCGCGCCGACCGACTGATCGAAGATCTCGCGCTTGTCGGAGAAGCCGGTGATGTCGGCGAAGGGCGCGGGTTCGATCCAGCCGATTCCGGAGCCGAGCTTTTCAGACTGGCCGACCAGCCTTTCGAGACACTCCCCCGCCGCCGCGCGGAAGTCGTCACGACCGGTCGCCTTGGCCAGTTCGCCGAGTACGAAGGCATAGCTGGGCCAGCCGCGTGAGGGGCTGACCGAAAGCCAGTCCACCTTGTTCACAAAGGCGAGGATCTCATCGCCGGCCGCCGCGGCGGACTCGAGCCACGCCGCCTCACGGCTGGCCCGGTGCAGCTCCAGCCAGAGCAGTACGATGCCCGCGTCGCCGTGATAGAGGCTGTAGTCGCCGGGTCCTTTCGAGGCGTCGGTGCGCCGCCACTTCACCTGGCCGGGCACGCGCTGGGCGTCGATAAAGCGAGCGGCCTCATCGACGGCTTGGCGGTAGGGCATCCTCGAACCTCCCTCGGGTCCTGCGTCTTATGCGCCGGCGCCCAGGATCCAACCTTCTTCCTGTTCCGCCGCGGCGACAACCTCGTCGGGTGTTCCCTTCGGGGGTGCGAACTGCGCGCCCAGCTTGCCCGCCTCGTCCAGGCGGGCGAAGTGCTCGGCGGTGGTGCGCACCTGGGTCAGATCCTTGACCTCGCCCGGAGCGCCCTGCGGCTTCAGCAACGAGGGATAGACCTCGGCGACAAGGGCCTCGACGCCGTCGAGGTCAGTCTCGGTGAGGGCTTTGAAGCCGGTCTCGAATGGCCAGGCGCGGATCGCCGCTTCGCCGCGCGTGACCTTGAGTCGCCGCACGAACGGGATGCCCAGGATCGCCTGACCGCCGACCGAGCCGTTGTAGTAGAGCTTCCAGATCGACGCCGCGCCCTTGGCGGCGAGATCGGCATGTCGATACTCCGGCAGATCATCCGGGCCGTGCTCGCGGCTTCGCTTGGGCTGCAGAGTGGTCAGGGTGTCCTTCGGCGGACAGCCCCAGAACGGGAAGGGTCCGCCCGTCAGACGCCGATTGATCTCGGAGCCGACGCCAAAGCGATTGTTTGTGTTGTCGGCCTTGTCCTTGACCATCTTGTTCAGCTGATCCCAGGTCGCGCGCCATGGCGCTTCGCCAGGCAGCGACAGGCCGGCCGCCAGGCCGCGCGGAAAGCCCAGCGGGAAGTCGAATCCCACCAGCGCGCGCTCGCCGCGCTTCTTGAGATCATCGAGGATAGCGTTGAGGCGCGTTTCAGCCTCGGCGCGCGTGGCCGGGTTGAAGCTTTCAAACGCCATGCGGAAGCGGATGTCGCGCTTCAGGACGCCAATCCAGATGGAATCGGCGCCCGTTGTCGGCTTGGCCGCGGCGCTCCAGTCGACAATTACATAGGCGCTGAAAAGGCGCGGCACGGCCGGGCTCCCGGGCTTGAATGGACGCGCGGCTTGTACGCGATCAACAACGCGAAGGGCAGGGGGCTCAGCCCAGCTTCACCAGCATCTTGCCGAGGTTCTCGCCGCTGAACAGGCCGAGGAAGGCTTCCGGAGCCTTCTCGATCCCGTCCTTGATGGTCTCCTTCCAGGTGAACTTCCCGGCCTTGATCCAATCGCCCATGTCTCGATGGAAGTCGCTCATCATGTCCCAATGGGTCGAGACGATGAAACCGCGCAGCGTGAGTTGCTTACCCACGCACTGGACGAGGTTCCGCGGGCCGGGCGGTAGTTCCGTGGCGTTGTACATCGAGATTGCGCCGCACAGCGCGAAACGGGCGAAGGGCCGCGCCGCATTCAGCGCCGCTTCAAGATGATCGCCGCCGACATTGTCGAAATAGACGTCGATGCCCTGGGGCGCGACCCGGGCGAGTGCGGCGGTCAGGTCGCGCTCGGCCTTGTAATCGATGACCTCATCGCAGCCGATTTCCTTGAGGAAGGCGACCTTGTCGGCCCCGCCGGCGGACCCGATAACCTTGTGGCCCTTGGCCTTGGCGATCTGCACCACCACCGAGCCCACGGCGCCCGCCGCGCCGGAGACGAATACGATGTCGCCATCCTTGAGTTCAGCCACGCGCAGCAGGCCCGCATAGGCGGTCAGGCCGGGCATGCCGGCGGCGCCCAGGAATGTCTGCGGAGGCAGGTTGGTTGGCGGCAGCTTCTGAACCTGGCCGGCAGGCGCATTGAAGCCTTCGCGCCAGCCGAAGTTGGATTGCACGAGGTCGCCGACCTTGAGGCTCGGATCGCCAGAGGCGATCACCTGGCCCACGGCGCCGCCCTCGAGCGCCTTGCCGATCTGGAACGGCGGCGTGTAGCTCTTCACGTCGTTCATGCGGCCGCGCATGTAGGGATCGACGGTCATCCAGGTGTTGCGCACCTGGACTTCGCCCGCCCCCGGGCTCGGAAGAT
>NZ_JBILUK010000183.1:0-6453 GCF_044371015.1 Phenylobacterium sp. | reverse complement strand
CCTCTACATTGTTGACGTTCTGGGCCACCGCCGTGCGCTCCAGCAGTCCCAGCCCCTGCAGCACCGCCGGCCCGCCCGAAGGCGCCGGCGGCACGCAGATCACATAGATCCGATAGGGCCGGCACAGCGCGGGCGAGGCCTTTGCGCGATAGGCCTTCATGTCGGCCAGCGTCATAGCGCCCGGATGCGCGCCTTCCTTCAGCTTGGCGACGATCGCCTCGGCGATCGGCCCTTCCAGGATCGCGCGCGGCCCCTCGGCGGCGATCTTGCGCACCGTCGCCGCATAGGCCGGATTGCGGACGATGTCGCCGGGCTGGATCTTGGTTCCATCGGCCTTGGTGAAATAGGCGATGGCGTCAGGCGTCGCGGCCTGGGGCGAGCGGCTGGCCGCAGCCATCGCCATCCGCCGGGGCGCGGGGAAGCCCTCGTCAGCCATCCGTTCCGCCTCGCCGAACAGGTCCTTCCAGGCCAGCTTCCCGTGCTGGTCGTGGGCCAATTTCAGCATCGCCACCGCCCCCGGAACACCGGTCGAGCGGCCCGACAGAACCGCGGTGGTGCGGTCCAGCGGCTTGCCCGCGTCATCATAGAACAGCTTGTCGGTCGCCGCCTTGGGCGCAGTCTCGCGGCCGTTATAGGCCGTCACCGCCTTGGTGCGCGCGTCGTAGAAGGTCAGGAACGCCCCGCCGCCCAGGCCGGAGCTCTGCGGTTCCACCAGCCCCAGCGCCGCCTGCACCGCTACCGCGGCGTCCACAGCGTTGCCGCCGGCGCGTAGCACCTTGAGCCCCGCCTCCACTGCAAGCGGATTGGCCGCGGCGACCATGCCGGTGGAGGCGGGCGTCGCGGCCGTCGTCGGCGCCGCCGATGGCGCGGTCGCGCAGGCCGCCAGCCCGAGGCTGAGCCCGAAGGCGGCGAGCGAGGTCTTCAGGGTCAGTTTGACGGGCACGAGCGAGGGAACTCCGGCGGATCAGTGAACAGTCACCATAGCGGCGCAGCGCGCGCGTGGACAACAAACGCCTGATCGTGCGACGGGGGCGACCATGCAAGCCTCCACGGCCCGCCCCGGTCCTCGCAACGCCATCACCGACGTGCCCGGCCTGAAAATCGGTCAGGCCGAAGACGAGGCCGCCCGCTCGGGCGTCACCGTCATCCTTCCTGACAACCGCGCGGTCTGCGCCGTCGATGTGCGCGGTGGTGCGCCCGGCACGCGCGAGACAGACGCCCTGGCGCCGGAAAACCTGGTTGATGCGGTCGACGCCGTCGTCCTGTCCGGCGGGTCGGTCTATGGCCTGGCCGCCGCCGACGGCGTGGTGGCGTGGCTCGGTGCACGCGGACGCGGCTACGGCCTGGTCGATGGCATTCCCCGCTCGCCGGTGGTTCCGGCCGCCATCCTGTTCGATGTGGCCAATGGCGGCGAAAAGGCCTGGGGGGAGAGCCCGCCCTATCGCGCGCTCGGTCGGTCGGCGATCGAGGCTGCGGGGCTCGACGTCCGCCTTGGAACCGCCGGCGCCGGCTACGGCGCCATGGCCGGATCGCTCAAGGGCGGCGACGGCTCGGCATCGGCGGTCACCTCCGATGGCTTCTGGGTCGGGGCCCATGTGGCGGTCAATTCCTGGGGCTCGGTCATCGCGCCAGGAGGGCGCACGTTCTGGGCCGCGCCCTACGAGATCGAAGGCGAGTTCGGCGGCCTGGGCGCCGCGGGCCTTGCGGGTCCGCCCGAGGTCTGGGGCCTCGCCAAGCGCGCCGTAGAGACCCGCAACACCACGATCGCCTGTGTCGCCACCGACGCCGTCCTCAACCCGGCCCAGGCCAAACGTCTGGCGGTGATGGCCCAGGACGGCCTGGCCCGCGCCATCCGTCCGATCCACGCGCCCTTCGACGGCGACGTTGTGTTCGCGCTCTCAACCGGCGCCCGCCCTCTTGTCGAGCCCGATAACTTCACCCTGGCCCGCCTGGGCGCCCTGGCCGCTGACGTGCTGGCCCGGGCCGTCGCCCGCGCCGTCTTCGCCGCCACGCCGTGGCCGGGAACAGAGGTTCCCTGCTGGCGGGACCTTCCGGGCGCCTGAAGGCCCTGCTAGCCTTAGCCCTCAGTGCGGTCTCAGGAGGGTTTCATGAAGTCCTATCACCGGCTCATGCTCGTCGCTGGAGTCTCCGGCATGGCGGCGCTCTCGATCGTCACCGTCGGCCAGAGCCAGACCCGCCCCCGACCGGCCGCGCCCGCGGCGACGCCGGTTCAGAAAGTCACCCCGCCCATCGCCGTCTACTGGATGAGCGCCCAGACTCAGACCGGCTTCGGCATGCCCTCGATGGGCGGTGGCGGCGGCGGCCCCGACATCGGCGCCATGATGCGTGGGATGATGGGCGGCGGCGGACCGGTGAAGTCGCTGATGCTGCAGCTCGGCTCCAGCCAGACCAACCCTGGGCCCCAGGCCGAACACCTGCCGCCGGCCGCCCTCGGCGCCGGCGCTTCACTGCCATTGTGGACGCCCGAGCGCGTGCCGCCGGAGCCTCGGGAACCCAACCAGATCCCGCCGGACTTCGAAAAGCCGCGCGGAAAGCTCCTGATCTTCTGGGGCTGCGGCGAGCGCGCCCGGCCCGGGCAGCCGGTGGTGATCGACTTCGCCGAGATGGCCGAGGGGCGCATGCCCGCCGGTCTTTCCGCGTTGCGCGGCCTGGATGTGCGCAACATGAACCCGCCCTCGCCGTCGCGAAACCGCACCTATGGAGAGTGGCCCAACACCCGCAGCCGCGCCACCGTGCCCTCCAGCGGCTCGCTGGTCGGCGCCCACACTATCCGTGGCAACTACAGCCCGCAGATCGACTTCACCCTGGAGGAAGATCAGGACTTCCTGGGCGCCCTCAACATCACCACCAACGCCAAGGCGCCCGCCGGCCACGTGAACCTCGGCTGGAACCTGGTCGGCAACGCCCAGGCCTATTTCGCCAGCGCCATCGGCGGCGGCGAGGATGAGACCATGGTCATGTGGACCTCGTCCGACGCCCCGGCCGCGGCCTTCGTGGCGCCTGACTACATGACGCCCGGCGACATCACCCGGCTGGTGAACTCCAAGGCGCTCATGGGGCCCGCCACCAAGACCTGCGCCGTGCCCAAGGAGGTGATCGACGCCATGCCCACCGGCATGGTCAGCCTCAACGCCTATGGCGGCGAGGCCAACTTCATCTATCCGCCCCGCCCGGCCGATCCCCGCATCACCTGGAACCAGCAGTGGGCGGTCAAGGTGCGCTATCGCGCCTCCACCGGCGGCCTGCTCGGCCAGGACATGGCGGCCATGATGGGAGGCGGCGGGCGCGAAGGCCGCCGCGGCCAGGCCCAGCCCCCGCAGCAGCAACAGCCCGGCCAGCCCGCCCGCCCGCCCCGCGCCCCCAGCGCGGCGGATATCCTCCGTGGCGGCATCCTCGGCGGCATTCCCTTCCCGAGGTGAGGCCACGCCTCGTCTTCTCCAAGCGGGAGAAGGCGGCCCGCGCAGCGGGTCGGATGAGGGTAGGGCTTGCGAACCGCGCAAGCCCGCCGAGGGGGGTTGCACCAAACCCCGCCCGCGACTAGGTTCCGCGCCCTCGCCGCAAGGCGGTGCGCGCCCGTAGCTCAGCTGGATAGAGCATCAGACTACGAATCTGAGGGTCGGACGTTCGAATCGTTCCGGGCGCGCCATTCTTCCCAAACCTCTCCCTCGAGCGCCGCAGGCGCGAAAAGAGGATGAGAGCCGGCTCGTAAGCGCGAACCCCACGAGCGACAGATCAAGGCCCCCGCAAAGCGGCGGGGACTTTGTGAATGGGATATCCAGTCTCAGAAATCAGCCTAGGTCACCCTGCCCCGTTCGGCGTTCGCGCCTCAACGGTCCATCTGCCCCAATGCCCCGATCGTCAGCCGCATCGATCCGAAGTCGCGCGCCATTAGTTCTTTTTTTGTTCTTTCTCAATCGGCGCTCCAATGCTAGGGTCGGGACCCACGGCCGTCCGCTCCGCACCGCCCTGGCGGCCAGGCCGGAGATAGCGCGCCCATTCTCCGAACTTGGATGATTTCATTGAGAAAACGCCGGCGAGAACTGCGACTTGAGTCCAGTCTTCGCGCAATCTCGGATACGCGCCGCGGGCCCTTGCCACCTCCCTCCTGCGCCAAGGACACGGGAGGCGCCCAGCCGGAAATCCGTGGTCTCCATAGGCCCGGCTCTCCGGCCTCTCAGAATGTCCCACCTGCGGACTGGGCCGCACTGATTTCGTTGAAGAAAGCCCCGGAAAAACACGGTCTTGCGTCCAGCATTTGCGACATTTCCGACCGCGAACCGGGGCCGCGGAGGCGCGGCGGGAGGCGAGGGTCGACAGCCACTCCCAAGCTCGGCCTCAGCGCCGCGGCGGGCGTCACCCATTCGCTGCGCCGCTTGCGGAGCTCGTTAACGTCCGGCAGGGTATGCTGCGGCGCACAAGACGGGGATCCGATGCTCTATTCGCTCTATGAGGCGGGGTATTACGCGGCCACGCCGATGCGGCTCGCGGCGCTGGCGGCGCGGGAATTCTGGAGTTCGCCGCTCAATCCCGCGGCCGAAACAGAGATGGCGCGGCGGCTCTATGCCGGCTCGGACCTGTTCGCCAATCTCACCCGTCGATACGGCAAGCCCGACTGGAAGCTCGACAGCGTCGAGATCAACGGCAAGGCGGTGCGCGTCCGGGCACAGACCGAGTGGTCGACCGCCTGGTGCAAGCTGACCCACTTCTCGCGCGACATGGCCGATCTCCGCCGGGCGGGGAAGACGGCGCTGGAACCGGCGGTGCTGATCGTGGCGCCGCTTTCGGGCCACTACGCCACGCTCCTGCGCGGCACGGTCGAAGCCTTCCTGCAGGACCATGAGGTGTTCATCACCGAATGGACCAACGCCCGGGACGTGCCGATGCTCGAGGGCCGCTTCGACTTCCACGACTACATCGACCACATCCGCGAGGCGCTGCGGCACCTAGGGCCCCGCCCGCATGTGGTGGCCGTCTGCCAGCCCGGCCCGCCGGTTCTGGCCGCGGCGTCGCTTATGGCGGAAGACGGCGAGGAATGCCGCCCCGCCTCCATGACTTTCATGGGCTCGCCAATCGATGCGCGTCTGTCACCGACCGTGACCAACAAGCTGGCCGAGGACAGGCCCTTCGCCTGGTTCGAATCCAACATGATCAAGAACGTGCCGCCGCCCTATCTGGGGTTCGGCCGGCGCGTCTACCCGGGCTTCGTGCAGCTCGCGAGCTTCATGTCGATGAACCTGGAGAAGCACCAGGAGGCGCACCGCAATTACCTGTCCCACCTGATGGACGGCGATGGCGACAGCGCCGACAAGCACCTGGAATTCTACGACGAGTACCTTTCGGTGCTCGACCTGACCGAGGAGTTCTACCTTCAGACCATCGATGTGGTCTTTCAGCGCTACCTCTTGCCGAAGGGCGAACTGATGCATGACGGCCGCCGCGTGCGGCCCGAGCGGATCACCGACATCGGCCTGATGACGGTGGAGGGCGAGAACGACGACATCTCCGGCATCGGCCAGACCCAGGCGGCGCACCGCCTGTGCCTCTCGCTACCCATTGAAATGAAGGAAGACTACATCCAGCCCCACGTGGGCCACTATGGCGTCTTCAACGGTCGCCGCTTCCGCGACGAGATCTATCCCCGCGTCCGGGGCTTCATCCGACGGATGGAGGACGGGGTCCACGCCCGAAAGCCGGCGCGGAAATCCAATGTCACCCGCCTGCGCACTGCCCCCTGACGGCCGCTCTTCAGCCGGAACGCGGCGCGGCGTAGCCTTGGCGGCATGAGTCTGTTCGGACGCGCTCAGCATGCCGACGGCGACCGGTTGACGGTGGCCGGGGCGCCGGTGCGGCTCAAGGTCAACGCCCGGGCGCGGCGAGTTTCGCTGAGGCTGGACCCGACGCGGGGCGAGGTCGTGGCCACCGCGCCCTCACTGAGGCGACTGGCGGAGGCGGCGGCGTTCGCCAACGCCAGGGCCGCCTGGATCGCCTCGCGGGTGGCCGAACTGCCGCCGCGCCAGGGCCTGGCGCCGGGCGATCGAATCGAAGTGTTCGGCCGGCTGGTCCGGCTTGAGGCGGCCGATGGCCGCGCCCGCTGGGTCGAGCCTGCCGACGGCTCAACGCCCGTGATCCGCGCCATGGGCGATGGGGAAGGCTTCGCCCGGGCCGTCATCCTGGTCATCAAGGCGCGGGCCCGCCGGGTGCTGGCCGAGCGCACCGCCCATCATGCCGCGCGTCTGGGCGTGGCCATGCCAAAGATCGGGCTGGGCGATCCCAGGGCGCGCTGGGGGTCCTGCCGAATGGGTCGCAGCGGCGCGGCCGGCGTGATCCGCTACTCCTGGCGTCTGGCGCTGGCGCCCTTTGAGGTCGCCGACTACGTGGTCGCCCATGAATGCGCCCACCTGCTGGAGGCGAACCACGGCCCGCGCTTCTGGT
>NZ_JBILUK010000181.1:0-6457 GCF_044371015.1 Phenylobacterium sp. | reverse complement strand
ACGGGCAGCGGCGCGGCCGGAGACGTGCGCCTCATCGCCGATGATGTTCGTCTGGGTGGCGGCGCGTTCGTAGGATCTACCGTCAGCGGATCGGCCGATGCCGGTGACGTGTTGATCGAGGCCAAGAACCTGATCGTCGATTCCGCCGTCATCAACTCGGCCGCGCTCCCGGGCAGCACGGGGGCTGGCGCCGACATTCGATTGCGCGCCGACGCCTTCGACCTTGGCGCGGCGATCGTCACGACCCAGAGCTTCGGCGCCGGGCGGTCCGGCGACGTCGTCATCCAAGGGGGCTCGCTCCTCGTGTCTGGGGGGTCGTTCGGCTCCACGCCGGGTGGATTGGCAGACTCCGGGAACCTGATCATCGACCTCTCCGGCAGCTTCAAAGCCGACGGTGGAATCTTTGGAGTCTCGACCTTCAGTCCGGAGGGCGCCGTCGCCGCGGGCACGATCAGCATCAAGTCCTCGTCGCTGCTCATGAGCGGCAGCTTCTTCCTCACCCAGTCCAGCGGCCCCGGCGCGCCGGGCCGGGTGCTCATTGAGACCCGCGGTGACGTCGCCCTCGATGAGGTCTTCTATGACGGCGACGCGAAGGACGGCGAGGGCGCTCTCCCGGGGATCTTCCGCCTGCGCGCCGCGGGCGACATCTTCATGCGCAATGTGTTCTTCTCCTCGAACACCAACGGGCTCGCCGACGGCGGTGTTATCGAGGTCGCCGGTCGCAATCTGGAACTGCTCAACACCCTGATCCTGACCGAAGCGGCCGCCGGTTCCCGGGGCGCGGCGGGCCAGGTCACGCTTCAGGCTTCGGGCGACATGTTCCTGTCCAACAGCCAGATCTCCTCCAGCACGCGCGGGGATGGCGATGCGGGCGATGTCCGAGCCGAAGCGCGGGCGATCACCCTCGACGTTTCCTCCGCCCTGCGTTCCGACGCCCAATCGGGAAGCACCGGCCGGGCCGGCGGCGTGCGCGTCGAGTCGCGGACGCTCATTGTCCAGGAATCCTCGGCGATCAGTTCCGAGTCCCAACTCGGGGCCCGAGGCGACGCGGGCGAGGTCTCCATCGATGTCGGGAAGCTCACGCTGGCGACGGCCGGCTCCATCTCTTCGACGACCACAAGTTCGGGCGCTGGCGGAACGGTGTCGATTCGAGCCGACGAGATCTTCCTGGCGGGAGAGTCGCAGGGCTTCACCTCGATCCTGTCCGAGACCTTTGGCGAGGGGCGTGGCGGAAACATCAACATCCAGGCGGGAAAACTCACGCTGGATCGTGGCGCCCTGATCTCGACGGTGAGCCGCTTCGATGCTGACGCGGGCGGCATAGCCCTGAAGGTGGGTGATCTGGCGGTGCTGAACGGCAGCGTGATCGCAACGGTCAGCTTCGGAGCGGGCAAGTCAGGCGACATCCTGATCAACGCCGAGAACGTCGATGTGCTGTCTGACGAGCGGTTCAACAACTCCGCGATCACCTCAGCCGGTGTTCGAGGCGGCGGAGGAGATATCCGCCTTGATATCGGCCGCTCGCTCGTCGTCGACTTCGGGCAGATCTCATCCGACACCACCAACGACGGTGATGCCGGGGACATCGCCATCAAGGCCGGCACGGCTGTCCTCCGCAATTTCGGCAGCATCAGTTCGAGCACTCAGGGCTTTGGGGACGCCGGCTCGATCTCCCTCCAGGCGAAGTCGGTCACACTGGAGCAAAGCGCCAGCATCATTTCGGCCGCGACGCCGCTTTCCGAGGGCGGGAACGCCGGGTCAGTCGCCGTGGCCGCGGACAACATCCTGGTCCGAAGCGGCTCCCTTGTATCCACATCGACCCTGAGCGTGGGCGATGCGGGCCTGGTCTCGATCCGAGCCAAGAGTCTGCGCCTTGACGGCGGGTTCATCTCGTCGGCCGCCGAAGTGGGGTCCCGGGGCCGAGCCCGAGACGTTCAGATCATCGCTGATGACGTGTCCGTGCTGAACCGTGGCTCGATCGATACGCTTTCCGCCAATCCCAATGTTGCAGGCCGGATCGATATCCGGGCGGGGACGTTGCTCGTGGACGGCCTTGGCTCATCGATCAGCAGCGAGAACATCGCCGGCGATCCGACCTTCACACGGTCCGGTCCCGGGGGCGACGCCGGCACGATCCTGATCGAGGCGGATGGCCTGACAATCTCGAATGGAGGTCGCGTTACGACCAACTCCTTCGCGGGCGCAGCCGGGGACATCAATGTGAAGATGCGCCGTCCCGGCGTCATTCTCCTCCAGGGATTGGTCCCGGGTGTGATTCAGACCTCTTCCGGTCCCGGAACCGGCGGGCGGATCACCATCAACGATCCGCTGGCGATCATCTCCAAGGGCGGTTCGATCCTGGCGCTCGGTGAACGGCAGGGGGCCAATGTGGCGATCCAGACCGGCTTCTTCATCAATGCGTCGGATCGGGTGAACACGGTGGCGGTCGACGGCAATCTGGCGTTGGAGGGCGGGGTCGAGGATGTCTCCGGCGGTACGGTGGAACGGGATCTTTCTGTGCTGGATGCATCGCGTGTGCTGCGCGGACAGTGCCCCGTGGCGCGCGCGACCGGGCAGGTGAGCCAACTGATAACCCGTCAGGTCGGCCCCCACGCCGCCGAACCGGCGCCGGGCGCGGCGAGTGTCACAACTGCGACGCCAGGGGCCTGCCCTTGAGACCGCTGGCCTGGGCGCTCGCGGGGGCCTTCGCGGCCTCGCCCGCCGTGGCGCAGCCTGGCCCCCGCACGGGACCGGACGCCGCGCCGCTCTCGCCACCGGCCTACGCCACGCCGCCTGCACCCCGGGCCACGCCCGCTGCGCCGAGCCCTGGCCCCAGGACTGTGACGCCACGTCGGGTGAGCCGGGTCGTTGTGACCGTTGCGGGCCCGGACTCCGGCGCAACGCCGCCGAAGGATTGGCGGCCGCCTTCGGACGTCGGGCCGGGCCTTGTGTTGACCCACGCCCCCGGGCAGGCCCTCGACGCGGCTTGGGTGCGGGCCCAGTTCACCGCCAACCGCAGCCCGGAGGAGGGGAGCGGTGGGCGAGCCCTGGCGTTGGTGCAGGCGATCAACCGGGCCTATCTGTCGGCGGGATTCATAAACTCGGGCCTTGTGTCCCGGCCTTCCAACACGCCCGATGAACTGGTGCTGGAGTTGATCCTGGGCGGGCTGTCCGCAGACCCCGCCGGGCGACCGGATGTCAGCGTGGCCTGGGTCGCGGGTTCGGATGGGGGACTCACGGCCAGCTATCTGCGCGCCCGCATGCCCTCAACGCGGGCCCGACCGTTGAGCGCGGTCGATCTGGAGCGGGACTTCCGCCTCCTGGCCGAGGATCCTGCGATCCGCACCCTGACCGCGGACCTGCGCCCTGGGACGCGCCCGGGGGAGGCCAGCCTGGCGCTCAGCGTATTGCCGCAGGAGCGGTTCGAACTGGCGGTGACCGGCGCTAACAACCGCTCGCCCTCCGTGGGCGGCGAGCGGCTCTCAGCGGCGGCGAGCCTACGCAACGCCGCGATCCCGGGCGACCTGTTGAGCTTCGAAGCCGGCGTAACCGATGGGCTGGAGGACGCGGCCCTGAGCTATGGCGCGCCGCTCGCGCCGCGCCTGACCGCGTTCGTCCGCGCCAGCCTGAACGAGGCGGCGGTGGTGGACAGGGAACTTGCGCCTCTGGACATCGAGGCGCGTGATCGGGCGGGCGAGGGCGGGGTGAACTGGCGGCTGTCCGAACGGCCCTTGCTGCCGCTCGAGGGCGGCGGATGGCGGTCGGCGGAAGCGTTGACCGTCGGGATCCAGGCGTCTCGACGCATCTCGCGCACCTATCTTCTGGGCCAGCCCTTTTCGTTCAGCCCCGGCGCGGTCGAGGGGCGCAGCGCCTATACCGCCGTGCGCCTGGTCGGCGACTATGTGGCGCGCAATGTGGACCGGGTGTTCGCCGTCTCGCTCACCGGGACCCTCGGCGTGAAGGGGACGAGATCGGACATCCCCGGCGTCATCTCGCCCGAGCGCGACTTCAAGGCGGCGCTGGCCCAGGTGAATTACGCCCGGCGCCTGACCGGCAACGGGTTGGAGCTGCGCGCGCGGCTGACCGGCCAGTACGCATCGGGGACGCTCTACTCCGGCGAACGACTGGCTGCGGGTGGCGAGGTCAGCGTGCGCGGCTATCGCGAGACCCTGGTGCTCGCCGACCGGGGCGCGATCGCCTCGGTGGAGTTCGCGCGGCCGATCCGACCGTTCGGTCGCGCCTCGGGATCGGGGTTCGACTGGGGCGCCTTCACCGCCTCGGTGTTCGCGGACGGCGCCTACATGCGAAACGCCCGTCCGCCGCACCCGAAGAAGACACTGTCCAGCGCGGGCGCCAGCCTGGCCTGGACGCCCTCGGAAGCGCTCTCGTTTCGCGTGACCTATGCCCGGGCGCTTGACCGGGTGCGGATCGCCGGAGAACGCGACCTGCAGGACGATGGCGTGCACATCCGGATGACGGTTTACCCGCTGCGGTTCCGGTGAAGACCTCCGCATCGATCCTGCTTGGTCTCGCCGTTGCGGCCCTGGCGGGGCCGGCGCTTGCGCACGCAATCGGCGGCGCGGACGCCGCCTTCGTGGCCGCCGCGCGGGGACCCGACCCGCTGCCGTTCGCCTATCTCGGCGCCAAGCACATGGTCACCGGCTACGATCACCTGCTCTACCTCGCGGGGGTCGTGTTCTTCCTGGCCCGGGCCCGTGACGTGCTCCTCTATGTGAGCCTGTTCTCGCTCGGCCACTCGATCACCCTGATCAGCGGCGTGCTCTTCGGTACGACGGTCGATGCCCACCTGGTCGACGCGGTGATCGGCCTGTCGGTGATCTACAAGGGATTTGAGAACCTGGGCGGCTTTCGCACCGTGTTCGGCGTCCAGCCGGATCCACGTGCGGCCGTGCTGGCGTTCGGGCTGGTCCACGGCCTGGGTCTCGCCACCAAGCTGCAGGACCTCGGGCTGAGCCCCGAGGGCCGGTTGGCGAACCTCCTGGCGTTCAATGTGGGCGTGGAGATAGGACAGGTCCTGGCGCTTTCGGCGATCCTGGTCGTGGTCGCGGGTTGGCGTCGACTGGCGCTCTGGGGGCCGACGTCAGTGGCCTTCAACCTTCTGCTGATGACGGCCGGCGTCGTGCTCACGGGGCATCAAGTCGCCGCGTACATGCTCAATTTGAGTTAGCTCAATGAGCGCCGGGAAGAACGGCGCTTCCGCTTCTTTTGGCTTGGGCGCACCGTACCTGCAGGGTGCGATGGCATGCGCCTGGGCGCGTGGCGTGGAGCGTGACATGAGCGGTTCCGATCACCTCGTCGATCCTGAGCTGCGGCCATTGCTGGCCATGATCTCCGATGCGTTTACGCCGACCCTGGAATCCCTGCCGGCGATGCGAATGCGGAGCGACGCCGGGGCGCGCATGTTCGGCGGCGCGGGCGCCCCGGAGGCCAGGGTCGAGGTCGCGCCACCCGGGGTTGAGGTCCGGCTGCAGATTCCGCCCGGCGGCGGGGCGGGCGGCGCAATCTACCACATTCATGGCGGCGGCTTTGTCGTCGGCAGCGCGGCGGCGGCCGATGCGCGCAATTGGCAGCGCGCCGTCGCGTTCGACGCCGTGGTTGTCAGCGTGGAGTATCGGCTGGCGCCGGAGGTCGCCTTTCCGGGCCCGCTGGAGGACTGCTACGCGGGCCTGAGGTGGCTGGCCGCCAACGCCGCCGCCTTGGGTGTCGATCCGGGTCGGATCGTTGTGGTGGGCGAGAGCGCCGGAGGGGGGCTGGCGGCGGCGCTGGCGCTTCTGGCCCGGGACCGGGGCGGTCCGCGCCTGGCGGGTCAGGTCCTGGCCTACCCGATGCTGGATCATCGAACCGCTGGGCCGGACGATCCCTATGGCAACCGGTACGCCGGGGATCACATCTGGACTCAGGAAGCCAACCGGTTCGGATGGCGTTGCATGCAGGGCGACTACGACCTTTCTGAAGATGGTCTGGCCTATTTCTCTCCGGCTCGGGCGGCTGATCTCGCCGACCTGCCGCCGACCTTCATCGGCGTGGGCGCGCTGGATCTGTTCGTCGACGAAGACCTCGACTTTGCGGCCCGCCTCGGTCGCGCGGGCGTGCCTGTGGAAGCGCATCTCTATCCCGGCGCGTTTCACGCCTTCGACCTCGCGGCGGACTCCGCCGTCGCGCAACGCTTCGCCGACGACATCGCCAGCGCGGTTCGGCGAATGCTGAAGGGGTAAGTCAGGGGCTGGACAGGACGCCGTGCTTGGCCCTAGCGAAGACCGCAAAGGGAGACGCCAAGAATGGAACTGAAGCCTGGCTCGCGCTGGAAGAGCGCGGTTTGCGACACCGAGGTCGTGGTGGTGCGGCCGCCGAAGACCCCGGCCAGCCTGGAATGCGGCGGCCACGCCGTGATCCCGCACGCGCAGGGCAAGCCTGAGGGGCTGGCGCCGTCGGCTGA
>NZ_JBILUK010000182.1:0-6457 GCF_044371015.1 Phenylobacterium sp. | reverse complement strand
GCACATTTTGCGGCAGCCGCAAGGTCTCGATCTCCAGCCCGTTGATGCTGGCGTTCGCCAGTCGCGAGCCGGTCACCACCACGGCCTCGACTTCGGCTTCCGCTGTTTCGGCCTGGACCTGTCCCGCAAACGACGCGGCGGCGGCCAGGGTGACGAGGAACGGGCGGGTGCTCGACGGCATGGGACGATCCTGTCTTGCAGGGCGGCTGATATCGAGCGACCGATTGGCGCCAAGGTGGCCAGGGGTCAAGTTTATTGTTATGATATAACGTCCGTTGACTTTGGGGCGCCGGACTTGTTGATGTCCGCTCGCTGGGGGAGTGATCAATGACGTCAGTGGATGGAGACCCGATCCGCATTTCAGACCTGCGCGCCGGCTATGGCGGTCGGGAGGTCCTCAGTGGGCTGGATCTGACGGTCCGGCGGGGCGAAATCTTCGCGCTGCTGGGTGGCAACGGATCGGGGAAGTCCACCACCTTGATGGTGCTGCTCGGCCTCTTGAAGCCCTCTGGCGGGACAATCCGGGTGGCCGGATTCGATCCCATCGCCGAGCCGCGCCGCGCCCGGGCCAAGACCGCCTACATTCCCGAAAGCGTGGCCCTTTACGACCACCTGAGCGCCTGGGAGAACGCCGAGTATTTTCTGGGCCTCGCGGATGTCCGGGTCTCCCGGGCCGAGCTCGAAAACGCCTTCGGCGACGTGGGCTTGCCGGCCGAGGCCTGGCGACGGCGGGTCACCGGCTTCTCCAAGGGCATGCGCCAGAAGACCGCGCTGGCGGTCGCCTTGCTACGCCGCGCGGAGGTGCTGTTGCTGGATGAGCCCACCTCGGGCCTCGATCCCGGCGCCGCCGCCGACTTCAACGCGCTCATTGGCCGTCTGCGCGAAGGCGGGGCGGCGGTGCTGATGGTTACGCACGATCTGTTCGGCGCGGTCGACGCCGCCGACCGACTAGGCTTCCTGGAGGCGGGGCGCCTGGCCGAGACCCGCGCCGCTGAAGGCCCCGAGCGCTTTGACATCGCTTCGCTGCACAGCCGGTTCAGTCGGGCGCGCGCTGCATGATCCTCCACGTCTGCCGCAGCGAGTTGTCTCGCCTGCTCCGCGGTCGGGTCGCCCAGATCGCCTTTGGCCTGACTCTGGCCCTGGCGCTGGTTTCAGCCCTGAGTTCGGTTTCGCAGCATCGCGAACAGGCGGCGTTCCAGGCCCGGGTCCAGGCCAAGGCGGATCAGGACTTCCTCGAACAGCCGGCCCGTCACCCGCACCGCGTCGTCCACTTCGGTCATTTCGCGGCGCGCAGCGCCAGCCCGCTGGCGGCCTTCGATCCCGGCGTAGAAACCTATACCGGCAACCTGGTCTACCTTGAGGGCCACCGCCAGAACTCGGCGAACTTCGGCGATGCGCGGCAGTCCTCCATCCTGGTCCGCTTCGGTGCGCTGTCACCGGCCTTCCTGTTGCAGACCATTGCGCCGCTGCTGCTGATCTTCCTTGGCGCGGGCATGATCGCGGGAGAGCGTGAACGCGGGTTGCTTCGTCAGTCGCTGGCCGCCGGGGCGACGCCCGGCGCGATCCTGGCCGGCAAGTCTCTGGCCCTGGGCGCGGTGGCGCTTGGCGTCGCGTTGCCGGGCCTCCTCTTGCTCGCGATCCTGGGGCGTGGCGTCGACAGCGGCCTACTGGCCCTGGGATTCGCGGGCTATGCCGCCTACCTGCTGTTCTGGGTGGCGCTGGTGGTCGGGGTCTCGGCCCTAGCGCGCCGGACGCGCACCGCGTTGATCGTGCTGGTCGCCGCCTGGGCGGTTATGGCCCTGCTGTCGCCTCGCGCAGGCGCCGAGGTCGCAGCGTCACAGCCCCTCACTGGCCGGTTCGAGACCGATATCGCTTTGCAACGCGACCTGCGGGCCATGGGCGACAGCCATGATCCGAACGATCCCTACTTCGCCAAGTTCAAGGCCGAGACCCTGGCCCGTTACGGTGTCAGCCGCATCGAGGACTTGCCGGTCAACTATCGCGGCCTGCTTGGCATCGAAGGTGAGCGCATGACCTCCTCGCTGTTCAATCGCTATGCTGCGGAGAGTTTCGGCGTGATGACGGCGCAGAGCGCCCGGATGGACCGGTTGGCGCTTATCAGCCCGACGGTGGCCCTGCGCCGGCTATCCGCCTCCGTCGCCGGCGTGGATCTGGCGGCCTATCGCCGATTCCTGGATCAGGCCGAGGCCTATCGATACGCCCTGATTCAGAAACTGAACGGCCTGCAGGCGACAGCGATCAACGCCGCCGATGACGCCGCCAAGAGCAACGACGCCGCGGCTGAGGCGCGCAGCCGGATCGCCGCCGACAATTGGAAACAGATGCCGATGTTCCGTTATGAGCCGACGCCCAGCGCGGAAGCGCGCGCCCGCGCCTGGCCGGCCTTCATGGCGCTGGCGATCTGGCTCGCCTTCGCCCTCGCGCTCGTCGGGGTCGCCGCCACGCGGCTTGCGGGGCGGCCCTGATGGGGACCTGGGTCCATGAAGCGCGCCACGCTCTGCGCGCGCCGGGCAGCTTGGCCGCGCTTGTCGCGCTGCTGGTTCTGAGCGCCGTTGCGGTCACCTCTGGAGTGATCGAGATCCATCGTCAGGAGGCTCGGATCGCGGGCATCGCGGCGCATCAGGCCGAGGATGTCGGCGCCATCTCCCGCTGGGTGTCGCGCGAAGGCGATGCGGGCAACGCCGCCTACTACACTTTCCATCCTACCTGGGATCCGCCCAGCGACCTGGCGTTCGCCGCGCTGGGCGTCAGGGACATCGCCCCCTACATCCTCCGCGTTCGGGCTCTGGGCCTCGAGGCCCAGCTGTATGAGGGCGAGGTGACCAATCCCGAGATCGCACAGCCCGGACGCTTCGATTTCGCCTTTGTCGCTGTGTATCTGGCGCCGCTGTTCGTCATTCTGCTGCTGCACGACCTGTTTTCGGGCGAGCGCGAAGCGGGCCGGCTGGCGGCCCTGCAAGTCGCCGCCAGCCGGCCCGCAGACCTTTGGCGCGCCCGCATCGGCGTTCGGGGGCTGGCGCTCTTCCTGGCCCTGATCGCACCCTTCCTTGTCGGGGCCGCAGTCAGCGGGACTATGCCGCTGCGCACCTTCACCGTCGTCGTCTTCGTCGGCGCCTATCTTGCGGTCTGGATATCCCTCGCCACTTTGGTCGCCCGCCTCGTGCGCGCAACGACAACGGCGGCCATGGCGCTCTGCGCCATCTGGTTGGTGGTGGCGGTGATCTCGCCCGCCCTGGCGCATCTGGCCATCAACCGGGCCGTCCCCGTGCGCCAGGGCCAGGAGTTGAGCATCATCCACCGGGATGCGGTTCATCGCGCTTGGGACATCCCGAAGGCCGCGACCATGGACCCATTCTTCAGGAGCCACCCGGAGTGGGCGTCGACTGCGCCTGTCACCACGCCGTTTCACTGGAAGTGGTACTTCGCCTTCCATCAGGTCGCCGACGAGTCGGTGGCCGACCTGGCCCGGTCCTACGACGCGGGAGTCCTCAAGCGGGTGACGCTGAGCGAAGGGGTGGGCCATGTGCTGCCGGGCGCAGGTCTCCAGCTCGCGCTGCACCGTCTGGCGGCTTCGGACCCCCGCGCTCAGCTCGACTACAGGCAGGACATCCGAGATTTTCACGCGCAGCTGCGTCGCTACTACTACCCCTACATTTTCAACGAGCGGCCATTCCGCGAGCCGGAGTTCGAGGCCGCGCCGTCCTTCGCGCCTACGCCGCGAAACCCGCCGCCGCCGCTCAGTCAACTCCTGGCGCTGTTGGCGTTGGCTGGCCTGATGATCGCGATCATCGGGCGTCTTCGGCCGCAGTACTAGACCGCCGTCCCGCCCACTGTCAGGCCGGTGATCTTCAGCGAGGGCTGACCGACCCCCACCGGCACGCCCTGGCCCGATTTGCCACAGACGCCGACGCCGGGATCGAAGTCGAAATCGTCGCCGATCATGGTCACCTTGGTCAGCGCCGAGGGGCCGTCGCCGATCAGGCTGGCGCCTTTCACGGGGGCGGTGATCCTGCCGTCCTCGATCAGGTAGGCCTCGGTGCATTGGAACACGAACTTGCCGTTCGTGATGTCCACCTGCCCGCCGCCGAGCGTCGCGCAATACAGCCCGCGCTTGGTGGAGGCGATCATCTCCTCACGGGTGTCTCGCCCGGCCAGCATGCCGGTATTGGTCATCCGCGGCATCGGCATGTGGGCGTAGGACTGGCGCCGCGCATTGCCGGTGGGACTGAGGCCCATCAGCCGTGCGCTCATCCGGTCATGCATGTAGCCGACCAGGATGCCATCCTCGATCAGGACCGTGCGCTCCGTGGGCGTCCCCTCGTCGTCGAGCGTTAGCGACCCGCGCCTTCCCGGCAGGGTGCCGTCGTCGAATACGGTGACGCCGGGCGCGGCCACCCGCTCGCCGATCCGCCCTGAGAAGGCCGAGGTGCCCTTGCGGTTGAAGTCGCCCTCCAGACCATGGCCCACCGCCTCGTGCAGCAGCACGCCATTCCAGCCGGGTCCCAACACCACGTCCATCTCGCCGGCCGGGCAGGGAACGGCGTCGAGATTGACCAGCGCCTGCCGCAGCGCCTCGTCGACCTGATCCTGCCACTTGTCAGGGCTGATCCAGGCTTCGAAGCCCGCGCGGCCGCCGGCGCCGGTGTAGCCCTGCTCTCGACGGCCATCACGCTCGACCGTCACCTGCACATTGATCCGGCAGAGCGGCCGAACATCCCGGATCAGCCGGCCATCGGCGCGCAGGATTTCAACCGTACGCCGCTCGCCGGCCAGCGAGGCCATGACCTGCACCACGCGCGGATCGCGGGCCCGGGCCCAGGCGTCGATCTCCTGCAGCAGCGCCACCTTGTCGGAAAAGCCTGGCTCGGACAGCGGATTATCGTCGCCGTAGAGCTTGGCGTTGGTCGCGCGGGGCGCCTCAGCCGCGACGCCGGAATAGCCGCGTCGGGCCAGCCGGGCCGAATCCGCTGCGCGCCCGATGGCCGCCTCGCTGATCTCGCTGGCGTGGGCGTAACCGGCCGTCTCGCCCGCCACCACGCGCAGGCCGAAGCCTTCGGTTGCATCATAGGCCGCGGACTTCAGCCGACCATCATCGAACAGGAAGCTTTCGCTCTCGGAGCGTTCGACAAACAGCTCCCCATCATCGGCCCCGGCCAGGGCCTCGCCCAGGATCGAGCGTGCGCGCTCAGGGTCGACGCCGGCGGCGTCCAGAATCGAGGGGGCGGGGACGGGAGCGTTCATGGCTGTGAACATATGGACGCGAGGCCCCCGCGTCACCCCACGCCGGTCAGAGTTCGACAACCGCCACGCCTGTCGCCCGCATCGCCGCCAGCCGAGCGAACGCCAGGATCAGAGCCTTGCGTCGGGCGCCGGCCAGGGGAACCGCTGGAGCCTCGCGCAGCACGGCGCCGCCAAACCCATCAGCTACGATCAAGCCTGGCTCCTCCGGCAGGATCTGGCGCGGAAACTCCGGCCCCACGGCAAAGGCGAAGGCGTCGCAATAGGGTCGATATTCCGGCCATTTGAGATCGACCCGGAAGTCCTCGACCCCGGACTTCACTTCGACGATCAGGATGTCGCCCTTGGCCCCGACGGCCATCAGATCGGCGCGGCGGCCATTGGGCAGCGTCACCTCGGCCAGCGGCGCATAGCCCAGGTCGACCAACAGGCGCATGGCGCCGCGCGTGACGATGGTGGTGGTCTCGGAGCGGGAGAAAGGCGTGTCCACGTACCGATCTTGTTCCACGTTCGTTCGAACGACAACTGCAAGCAGACGCGAAAACGCCCGCCGGGCGGGAACCCGGCGGGCGCGTGTTTGTCGGGCCGAGGCCTACTCCGCCGCGATCAGGACGGGCCGCGCCTTCTCCGCAAAGTTGATCTCCTGGAGGTAACGGATACCGTCCTCGGCGATGTCGTCGCCGACCATCTTGTCGCCTTCGCTCTTCAGTTCGTCGATATCGACATAGGTCGCGTAGAACGCCTTGGTGCGGTCGGTGATGATGCCGGCGTTGAGCAGAGTCTTCACCAGCACCCGGAAGATGTTGGTCTGCTCCTTCATGTTCTCTCGCCGCTGCTCATCGTTCATGATTGCGGCCATCTCGGCGATCACCCGATCCGGGTCGAGGCCAAACTCTTCATAGAGATCGCGCTGCTGCGTGGGCGCCACCAGGTTGAAGAGCAGCGTCTGGAAGCACTGGGCGGCCCACAGCTCGATGGTCTCGTGCTCCTTCTCCGTCAGGTGCGGGATGGTGCGGTCGGCCCAGATCTTCCCGAACTTGTGGTGGAAGGCCTCGTCGGTCATCACCAGCTGGAACAGCTTCTTGGCCAGCGGGTCGTTGGTCTTGGCGTAGAAGGTGGCGAAGGCGCCCATGGCCAGGCCCTCGACCAGCATCTGCATGCCGATGATCTTCTTATAGACCTCGGGGCTGGCGATAAT
>NZ_JBILUK010000026.1:0-22882 GCF_044371015.1 Phenylobacterium sp. | reverse complement strand
GCTGATGGGTGTTGTCGCCGCCGCGCTTCTGATTCCCTACGCCATCTCACGCGCGAGGCACGAGGAGATCGCCGCCCAGCTCCGCGCCAAGCGCGCGCTCGACGTGGCCGAAGGGCGGAGTTCGTAGCGGCTTCACCTCAGAAGAGGCCGTGCGCCCTCAGCGCCGGGCCAAGCGCGGCCGGATCGGTGAAGTGGTGGACGTGAAAGCCCAGCGCCCGCGCACCGGCGACATTGGCGGCGCTGTCGTCGACGAACATCATCTCCTCAGGCGCCAGGCCGAACCGTTCGCAGGCCAGTTGGTAGATCGCGGGCTCGGGCTTCATCACGCCCTCCAGCCCTGAGGCCACCACCGCCTGCAGCCGCCCGAACGCCGGGCTCAACGCCATGGTGCCGGCCAGCGTCTCATGGCTGATGTTGGAGAGGCCGAACTGCGGGACGCCCGCCGCGTGCGCGGCCTCAATGGCGGCCTCGGTCTCCGGGATCGGGCCGGAGAACATTTCCCACCATCGGGTCCGCCAGGCCGTGATCGCCTCGGCGTGCTCGGGGTAGCGGGCGATCCGCTCGGCGCAGTTCTCGGTGAAGGTGCGGCCCCGATCGGTGGCGGCGTGCCAATCGAGCGGACAGACGCGTGCCAGGAACGCCTCGCGCTCGAGGGGGTCCGGAAAGATCTTTTTGTAGAGGGTCGCCGGGCTCCAGCGGACGATGACGTTGCCGAAGTCCCAGACGATGGCGAGGGGGCGGATCAGCCCTGCTTGGCCTTGAAGCGCGGGTTGGTCTTGTTGATCACGTAGACCCGGCCCTTGCGGCGCACGAGCTTGCAGTCGCGGTGACGCGTCTTGAGCGACTTGAGCGAGCTTCTGACCTTCATCGGACCAAATCTTCTTGCAACAACCGAAACCCCGGCGGCCTTTCGGCGGCGGGAGCGGGCATCTACCGGCGCCGACCGCCCAAGTCAACCGCATGCGGCGGATTCAGGGCTTGGGCGCAGAGCCAGAGCGTCCTAAATCCAGCGGCTTGAACGCTGAGACCCCATACGCCGAGCAGAGCCTCGCCCGCCAGGCCAACGATCTGGCGCGCGACCTGATGCGCGCTGACCCGCGCATCTACTGGCTGGACCTGGCCGTCACCGCCTCGTTGACCTGGGCGGCCTTCGCGGTGGCGGTGACCGCTCAGAGCTTCGGCTTGACCTTGGCGGCGGGCGCCGTGGCGGTGCTGGCGCTCTATCGCGGCATCAGCTTCATCCACGAACTGACCCATCTGAAGCGCGAGGATGCGCCGGGCTTCCACCTGGGCTGGAACCTGCTGATCGGCGTGCCGTGGCTGACGCCTTCGCTGCTCTACGAGGGCGTCCACATCCTGCACCACGCCAAGGACCGCTACGGCACTGCGCGCGATCCTGAGTACCATCCGCTGGCCCGCCGGCCGCTGTGGGAACTCGCGGTGTTCCTCGGCGTCGCGCTGCTGGCGCCGGTGGCGACCACGTTCCGGTTCGCGGTGCTGGCGCCGCTGGGTTTCCTGATCCCGCCGTTGCGCCGCCTGGTGACGGCGCGGGCCTCGGGCATGGTGATCAACCCGGGCTTCGCGCGGGAGGATCTCGAACGCGCGGAAACGCCGGCCTGGCTGGCCCAGGAAATCGGCGCCTGGGCCTGGAGTTGGACGGTGCTAGGTCTCTGGGTCGGGGGCGTCCTTCCGACCCGCGTCATGCTTACCGCCGCCGTGATCTTCGCCCTGATGACATTCGTGAACCAGCTCCGCACGGCGGTGGCGCACTACTGGGAGAACGACGGCTCTCAGATGGCCCCGCTCGACCAGTTTCGCGATACGGTCAACGTGCCGCCGCCGGCGCTGATGCCGTTCCTCTGGGCGCCGGTCGGGCTCCGCTACCACGCCCTGCATCACCTGATGCCGCGCCTGCCCTATCACAATCTCGGTCTGGCCCATCGGCGGCTGGTCGCGGCGCTGCCCGCGACCCACGTCTATCGCGAAGTGGAACAGCGCGAACTGATCCCGGCGCTGGGCCGGCTGATCGGCCGGATGCGGGCCGCGCGGTAAGCTTCAGGCGCCCTCGGCCGCCAGTTTCTCGATCCGGGCGGCGGCCGCGTCGAGCGCGCCGACGGCCCGGGCCTCGATCCGGCCTTTCTCACTCTCCAGGCGGAGGACCTCGGCGTTCAGCGCCGCCAAACGCGACCGGGCGTCATGAAGCTCATCGGCGAGCAACAGCGCGCCCATCAGGAACAGCCGAGTGTCTCCGAGCTGGCCCAGGTCCTGGCTCACCTGCCGCACCTGATGGTCGAACAGGCGCGCGATCTCCATGAGGTGCGCCTCCTGGCCGTCTTCGCAGCCGACGGCGTAGGGACGGCCGTTCACCTCGACATTGATCTGGGCCATGTCAGGCCTCCTGTCCGTTCAGCGCTGTGCGGATCTCGCGGATCGCCCGGCCCAGAGCCTCCGACGCCTGCGCCCCGGCCTCTTCCAGTTCGCGCTCGCGGGCGCGAGAGGCGTCCAGTTCGCTCGCCAGCTTGGCCCGGTCCTGGTCGAAAAGACCGCCTGCGGCGTCACCGGCCGCCTTGAGGCGCAGCGTCAACCGCTGCTCCAGCACATGCAGCGCGCTTTCCAGCCGCCGGGCCGCGATCTCCAGGGACGTCTCGCCGTTCATGCGAACCTCCGCGCTTCGTTCCTGTCTATAGCCCGAGACTGTGAGTCTGGGGAAATGCAGTGGCGGTTTCTTGACCCTTTCGCGCGCGCATGCGAGGCCGCGCGCCATCCCCGCCACGCCGAGTCCGACCTTAGCCCATGCCCGCGCCCCTGAAGACCATGGCCGACGCCATCCGCGTTTTGTCCATGGACGCCGTCCACGCCGCTCGCTCCGGCCACCAGGGGATGCCCATGGGCATGGCCGATGTGGCGACAGTGCTGTTCAACGGCGTGCTCAAGTACGACGCCGCGCGGCCCGACTGGCATGACCGCGACCGCTTCGTGCTCTCGGCCGGTCACGGCTCGATGCTGATCTACGCCCTTCTGCACCTGACCGGGGTGAAGGCGGTGACCATGGAGCAGATCCGAAACTTCCGGCAGCTGGGCTCCAACACCGCCGGTCATCCGGAGTACGGACACACACCGGGCGTCGAGACCACCACGGGTCCGCTTGGCCAGGGGCTGGCGACGGCGGTCGGCATGGCCATGGCCGAGCGCCATCTGGCGTCGCGGTTTGGCGAAGCGCTGGTGGATCACCGCACCTGGGTGATCGCCGGCGACGGCTGCCTGATGGAGGGCGTCAGCCATGAGGCGATCAGCCTTGCCGGGCGGTTCAAGCTGTCGCGCCTGACCGTGCTGTTCGACGACAACAACACCACCATCGACGGGGTCGCCACGATCGCTGAGACAGGCGACCAGGTCGCCCGCTTCAAGGCCGCCGGCTGGGCGGTCAAGGCCATCGACGGCCACGATCACAAGGCCATCAAGGCGGCGCTCAAGTGGGCGATGCGGCAGGACCGGCCCAGCATGATCGCCTGCCGCACCCTGATTTCCAAGGGCGCGGGTCCCAAGGAGGGCGATCCCCACAGTCACGGCTACACCCTGTTCGACAAGGAAATCGCCGAGGCGCGGGCGGCCATGGGCTGGACCGCAGAGCCGTTCACGGTGCCGGAAGAGGTGCTGAAGCCCTGGCGCAAGGCGGGCCGCAAGGGCGCCAAGGCGCGTAAGGCCTGGGAGGCCAGGCTGGCCAGTTCGAACCAGGGTCCCGAATTCCGCCGCGCCATGGCCGGCGACCTGCCGCAGGGCGCCTTCGAGGCGCTGGACGCCCACATCGCGGCGGCGACGACCAATCCCCCCGCCGCGGCGACCCGCCAGCATTCCGGGGCGGCGCTCGAACGGCTGGTCCCGGCGATCCCCGAGATGATCGGCGGTTCGGCCGACCTGACCGGCTCAAACAACACCATCGTCAAGGGCATGGGCGCCTTCGATGCGCCCGACTATGCGGGGCGCTACGTCCACTACGGCGTGCGCGAGTTCGGCATGGCGGCGGCCATGAACGGCATGGCGCTGCACGGCGGCGTGATTCCTTATTCCGGCACTTTCCTCGCCTTCGCGGACTATTCCCGGCCGGCGATCCGGCTGGGCGCGCTGATGGGCGCGCGGGTGATCCACGTGATGACCCACGACTCCATCGGCCTCGGCGAAGACGGGCCGACGCACCAACCGGTCGAGCATCTGGCGAGCCTTCGGGCCATGCCCAACCTCAATGTCTTCCGCCCGGCCGACGCGGTGGAGACCGCCGAATGCTGGAAGCTGGCGCTGGGCGCGCGGGCCACGCCCTCGGTGATGGCGCTCTCGCGACAGAAGGTGACGCCCGTGCGGACCCGGGCCGTGGAGGGCAATCCCTGCGCCGAGGGCGCTTATGAGCTGGTCGCCGCCTCGTCCGAGGCCAAGGTCAGCCTGTTCGCCTCGGGCTCCGAAGTCGGGATCGCGGTCAGGGCGGCGGAAATGCTGGAGGCCGAGGGCGTCCCGACCCGCGTGGTGTCGGTCCCCTGCTTCGAGTTGTTCGAGACTCTGAAGCCTGCCGACCAGGCCAGGGTGATCGGCAAGGCGCCCGTGCGAGTCGCGGTCGAAGCGGCCGTCCGCCAGGGCTGGGACCGCTTCATCGGGTCCGACGGCGGCTTTGTCGGCATGACCGGCTTCGGCGCCAGCGCGCCCGACACGGTGCTCTACAAGCATTTCGGAATCACGGCCGAGGCCGTGGTCGCGGCCGCCAGGGCGAGGCTCTGAGGCCCATGCGCCTCGGCACGCCGAATTCGCCCACCGCCGTCCGGGTGATGCTGCTGGGCTCGGGCGAGCTCGGCAAGGAAGTGGTGATCGAGCTGCAGCGGCTGGGCTGCGAGGTGATCGCCGTGGATCGCTACGCCGGCGCGCCGGCCATGCAGGTGGCGCACCGCAGCCACGTCATCGCCATGACCGACGCCAAGGCTCTCCGGGCGCTGGTTGAGGCAGAGCGGCCGCATCTGATCGTGCCTGAGATCGAGGCCATCGCCACCGATGAGTTGGCGCGCATCGAGGCTGATGGGTTGGCCACCGTGATCCCGACCGCCCGCGCCGCCCAGCTGACCATGAACCGAGAAGGCATCCGCCGGCTGGCGGCGGAGGAACTCAGCCTGCCGACCAGCGCCTACGCCTTCGCCTCATCCGAATCCCAGCTCGCCACGGCGGCCCGCGACGTGACCGGGTTCCCCTGCTTCGTGAAGCCGGTGATGAGTTCGTCCGGAAAGGGTCAGTCGTTCGTCGAGACGCCAGATGGGATCGCGGCGGCCTGGAACTATGCGCTGGAGGGCGGCCGGGTCGAACAGGCCAGGGTGATCGTCGAGGGGCGCGTCGAGTTCGACTATGAGATCACCCAATTGACCGTGCGCGCCCTGCGCGACGGCGCGGTCGAGACCCTGTTCTGCGCCCCCATCGGTCATCGGCAGGTGAAGGGCGACTATGTGGAAAGCTGGCAACCGCAGGCCATGTCCGAGCGCGCCCTGGCGCGCACGCGCGAAATCGCCGCCAAAGTGACCGATGCGCTGGGCGGTCTGGGCCTGTTCGGCGTCGAGCTGTTCGTGAAGGGCGACGAGGTCTGGTTCTCGGAGGTTTCGCCCCGCCCGCACGACACGGGCCTGGTGACCCTCGCCACCCAGCAGCATAGCGAGTTCGCGTTGCACGCCCGCGCCATCCTGGGCCTGCCGGTCGACGTTGTGCTGCGCGAACCGGGCGCGAGCGCTGTCATCTATGGCGGGCTGGAGGCCCGGGGCGTCGCCTTCGAGGGCGTGGCCGAGGCGCTCGCGGTCCCGGGCGCGGACCTGCGGCTGTTCGGCAAGCCGGAGAGCTTCGAGCGTCGCCGCATGGGCGTCGCCCTGGCCCGGGGCGAGACCGTCGAAGAAGCCCGCGTGCGTGCGCGTGAAGCCGCCGGGCGGGTCAGGCCGGTAGCGGGTTAGCTCGCTACGCTTCGACCGTCGGCTTCGGCTCAGGCGCGTCTTTCGGTGTGACGAAGCGGGCCAGCTTGGGCTTGAGCCACAGTTCGAAGTCATCGACGAACTCGTAGACCACCGGCACCAGCACCAGCGACAGCACCGTCGAGGTGATCAGGCCGCCGATCACCGCAACCGCCATGGGCTGGCGGAACTCCGACCCCGTATCCAGCGCAAAGGCGGTCGGCAGCATGCCGGCGGCCATGGCGAAGGTGGTCATGACAATGGGTCGGGCCCGCTCGCGGCAGGCCTCGATCAGCGCGTCGTGCTGACTCATGCCTTCTCGCTCGCGTTCGATCGCGTACTCGACCAGCAGGATCGAGTTCTTCGCCGCCAGACCCAGAAGCATCAGGAATCCGATCAGCGAGGGGATTGAGAGCGAGAGGTTGAACGCCAGCAGTCCCAGGAAGGCGCCGCCCACCGCGGTCGGCAGGGCCGAGAGGATCACGATCGGCTTGAAGAAGCTGCGGAACAGCAAGACCAGCACCGCATAGATCATCGACACGCCGGTGAAGATCGCCATGCCGAAGCCGCCGAACAACTGCGCCATGGCCTCCGCCGTTCCGATAGAGGCCCGCTCCACGCCTTCCGGCAGGTTCTTCATGATCGGCAGGTTGTTGACCGCCTGTTGGGCCTGGCCGAGCTGGTAGCCGCCGTTGAGCTCGGCCTGGATGGTGATCCGCCGTTGACGGTTCAGCCGGTCGATCCGGGCCGGGCCCGCCTGGAAGGTGATGTCCGCGACACTATCCAGGGTCGTGGTCTTGCCGCTCGAGGTCATGACGCGCAGCGCCTTGAGCTGCGCCAGGTCGGTGCGGGCCGTCTCAGGCAGGCGGACGCGTATGGGAATGCGCCGCTCACCCTCGTTGAACTTGGCGACATTGGCGTCGATGTCGCCGGCCGTGGCGATGCGCACCACCGCGGCGATGGCGTCTGACGAGACGCCCAGCCGCGCGGCCTCGTCGGGCTTAGGCCGGATGACGATCTCCGGCCCGCTCGGCGGGGTGGACTGCTTGGGATCGGCGACCTCGACCAGCGTCCGCATCTGGCGTTCGAGCGCCAGGGCGGCGGCTTCCAGGTTGGCCGTATTGGTGCCGGTCAGGATCTGCTGGTAGCCGGCGCCGCCTTCGAAATCGAGGAAGCCCAGGCGTACGTCGGGGATCTTGCGCAGTTCCTCGCGCAGGCGATCCTTGATCTCGTTGCCGCTGGCCTCGCGTTCCTTGTCCAGCAGGACGGTCACCGTGCCGCGCCGCAGATCGCCGCCGCCGCCGGCGCCCGATCCCGGACCGAAGCTCGAAACGGTCGAACCGATCTGGATGAACACGCCTTCGACCTCAGGCTGGGCGCTGAACAGCGCGGTAATTCGCGCCGCCGAGGTCTCCATGTCGTCGGCCGTGGCGCCCGGCGGGCCCTGAATGTCGACATAGAGGTAGTCGGGGTCGCCCGCCGGCTGGAACCCGGCCGGCAGCAGCGGCACCAGGGCCAGCGAGCCGATGAACAGGATGCCGCCGATGATCGCCGAGACGATCCGGTGGGCCAGCGCCCACTCCAGCACGTTGCGATAAAACCCTTCGAAGGGTTTGCGCGGCTTGGCGTGGGCGTTGGCCTTCAGGAAGTAGGCCGCCATGGGCGGCGTCACGAGGCGGGCCACCACCAGGGAAAACAGCACCGCCACCGAAACGGTCAGGCCGAACTCCTTGAAGAACTGGCCCGGGATGCCCGGCATGAACGACACCGGCGTGAACACCACCACGATCGCCATGGTGGTGGCGACGACCGCCAGACCGATGGCGTCGGCGCCGATCATGGCCGCCTTGTAGGGTCGCTCGCCCTGGGCCACACGCTTCTCGATGTTCTCGATTTCGACGATGGCGTCGTCGACCAGAATGCCGATCACCAGGGTGAGCGCCATCAGCGTCACCATGTTGAGCGAGAACCCGGCCAGATTCATGACCAGGAAGGTCGGGATCAGCGAAATCGGCATGGCCACCGCGGTGATCGCCGTCGCCCGCCAGTCGCGCAGGAACACGAGCACCACGATCGCCGCCAGAAGCATGCCTTCCAGCAGCACGGTCTGGGTGGCGCGGAAGCTGGCCCGGGTCTCGGTGACCGAGGAAAAGACCGTCGAGAACTTGACGCCCGGATAGGCTTTTTCGAGCTTGGCCATGCCTTCGAACACCGCGTCCTCGGTGTCGACATCGCTGGCCTGCTTGGTCTTGGAGACCTGGAAGCCCACCACCGGGCGGCCGTCCAGCCGGGCGAAGCCCCGCACGTCGGAGGCCCCGTCTCCCACCTCAGCCACATCGGTCAGACGCACGAACCGGCCGTTGCCGGTGGGGATCATCAGGGCGCGCAGCTGCTCTACCGTGCGCACCGTGCCCATCACCCGCAAGGTCTGTTCACGCCCGCCCACCGAGACGCGGCCGCCAGGCGCATCCAGCTGGAAGCCGCGAAGGGCGTTGTTGATCTGGGCGGCGGTCAGGCCGCGCGCCGCCATCCGCTCAGGGTCGACCAGCACGTTGATCTCACGCGCCACGCCGCCCACGCGACTGACTTGAGCGACTCCCTCCACGGCCTGCAGGCTGCGGGCGATCGTGTCGTCGACAAACCACGAAAGCTCTTCGTCGCTCATGGCCGGGGCGGAAACCGCCACCGTCATGATCGGGGCGACGTCGTCGACCTCGATCTGATTGACCTGTGGTTCGTCGATGTCGCGCGGCAACTGGGCGCGCGCCTGGGTGACCTTGGACCGGATCTCGTCGGTCTTCTTCTGCAGGTTTTCGCCGAGCTCGAACTGGATCGACGTCGTCGAAACCCCCTGGGTCACCACCGACTGGATGCTCTGGATCCCCGTGACCCCGGCGACGGCGTCCTCGATTGGGCGGGTGATCTGGGTTTCCATCTCGCCGGGCGCGGCGCCGGCCTGGGTGACCGTCACCGCGATCAGCGGGAACTGGATGTTGGGGTACATCTTCACCGGCAGGCGGCCGTAGGCGATCAGACCGGCCAGCACGAGGCCGATGAACAGCACCGCGACCGGGATCGGGTTGCGGATCGACCAGGCGGAGATCGCGAAGCTGCGGGTCGGCTCGCTCATTTCGCGGCCTTGGGACTGGGTTGGGCGGCCGGCGCGACGTCGGACGGCCGCACCAGGTCGCCCTCAAGGAACAGCGCGCCGGCATTGGCCACAACGCGGGAGCCGAGCGGCGGGCCCTTGGTGATCTGCACGAGGCCGCCGCCGCGCGATCCGGTCTGAACGGCCACACGTTTCACGCGATTGTCGGCGCCGACAACCATTACCGCCGCGCCGTCGGCGTCATAGCGCACCGCCGTTTCCGGCACGGCGGGAACCTGCGCGGCGAGATCACCGAACACCGCCCGGCCGAAGCCGCCGACGCGGACATCCGGGCGCACCGGGAGCGTGATCCTGGCCTCGCCGAGCTTGGTCTGGGTGTCCACCAACGGGCTCACCAGCCGCACGCGGCCAGTGACCACGGCGCCGCCGGGTAGGGTGACGCTGGCCGCCTGGCCGGGCTTGACGCGGGCCAGATCATCCTCGGCCAGATCGGCGGAAAGCTCCACCTGGCCGTCGCGGGCGAGGCGGAACCAGGGCTGGCCGCCGGCCGCCATGTCGCCGGGGCGCACCGTCTTTTCCAGCACCAGGCCCGAGACCGGGGCGGTCACGGAAAGTTTGCTCCGCTGGATCGTCAGGGCGCGCAGGTTGGCCGCCGCCGCCTGGGCCTGGAACCGCCGCTGAGCGATCTGTTCGTCGCTTAGCACCCCACGTCCGTCGAGCTCGCCGACCCGACGGGCCTGGTCCTCGGCCTGGGCCGCCTGGGCGCGCGCCTGAGCGATCTGGGCGTCGAGCAGAGCGGGCTCCAGCATCACCAGCGGCTGTCCGGCGCGCACGGAGTCGCCGACGTCCGCCAGCACGCGGATCACCCGATATCCGGTAACCTCCGGCAGCACAGCCGCCTCTTCGCGCGCCACCAGATCGCCGGAGGCGGTGAGCGAGCCCTGGATCGGCTTGGCCTCCAGACGCACGACGGTCACCGCGCGCGCCCGCTGGGCTTCGGTCTGGGCCTCGGGCGGCTTTCGGCAGGCCCCCAACGTCAGGGCGGCGGCCACGGGGATCAAAAGCAGTACGGACTTCATGACGCGTCTCATCTTGCGGCATAGGCCTGGGCCGGCCATCCGCCGCCCAGCGCCTTCATGGCCTGCACCGAACGGCGCAGGGCCTGGACCTGCGCGGCGGTGAGCTGAGCGCGCACGGCGCGCCAGGCCTGTTCAGCCGAGAGGGTGGTGGAAAGATCGGTCAGCCCGCGCGCATAGCGGGTCTTGGCGGCCTCATAGGCGCGCTGCGCCCGGGCTTCGCCGTCGGTCAGGAGCGCCACGCGGCGGCGGTCGGCCTCCAGGCCAACCAGCGCGCCTTCGGCTTCCTGGAAGGCGGTCAGGATGGTCCGCTCATAGGCGGTCACAGCCTGTTCGGTGCGGGCGTTCTGGACTTTGAGCTGGGCCAGCAGTCTGGGAATCGACAGGATCGGCTGGCTGATCGAGCCGCCGATCGACCAGTTCTGGGTCTCGGACGTGAAGCCCGGTTGCTCGGTCCGCGACCAGCCGAAGCCCGGACTCAGGACCAGGCTTGGGAAGAACTCCAGCGCCGCGAGCCGCTGCTGGCCGACCGCCGAGCGGATGCCGGCCTCGGCCTGGCGGACGTCCGGACGTCGCTGCAGCAGGTCGGATGGAAGGCTGGCCGGCGCCGGCGGCGCGGCGCCAACCTGCGGAGCGGCGTTCAGGTTGGCCGTCGGCTCCACCGCGCGTCCGGTGAGGATCAGGACGGCGCGCAACTGGGCCTGAAGCTGGGCTTCCAGGCCTTCGACCTGGGCGCGGGACTGCGCGAGGTCGCCCGCCACCCGATCGGTGTCGCTGGCGGCGGCCAGCCCTTCGGCCACCCGCCGCTCGGCCAGCGCGAGCAGTTCGCCCTGGATGCGCGCGGTCTCGCGGGCGTCGGCCAGCTGGATCGACAATCCGCGCGCCTGGAACGAGGCGTCGGCCGTCGCGGCGGCGATCTGGGCGCGGGTGGCTTCATAGGCGAAGCGGACCCGGTCGATCTCGGCCCGCGCCGCGCCGAGCGCGATGGCGCCCCGGGCCAGGGAATCCAGCTCCCAGCTGACGTTGAATGCGCCCGACGCCTGCTCAGCCACCCCGCTGGTGGAGAAACCGGGAATGTTGAACTGGGTGCCGGACAGCTGCTCGGTGTCCGTCCTGCGGCCGCTCAGCACCGCGTCGCCGCGCGGCGCGTACTGCAGGACGGTTGCTGCGCCCTGGGATCGGATCTCTTCGAGTCGGGCGCGGGCGGTGCGAACGTCCGGATTTCGCGCCAGCGCCTGCTCCACCAGCGCCGTCAGCTCCGGATCGTCATAGGCCGTCCACCAGGTGTCCAACGCCAGGGCGCCAGCCGGGGCTGGATCACGGGTCTCAAAGGCGGTGGGCAGGGTCGTATCGGCGGCGCGCGGCGTCGCGCACGCGCCAAGCGTCACCGCGCCAAGCATCAGCACGGCCAGGACCCTCGGTACAGATAGCGTGTCGCGCATTCTCTGACGTCGTCTTCGGCTCGGCCGGAAGGCCCTGGTGGTTCAATACGGGCGCATGGCGCCTGGGTTTCGCGCACCTTCTCGCGTCGCCGTCCCCTGAGGCCTCTTCGGACCTTCCGGGGGGCTGTGCCTCAAACTCCGTATGTTGTAAAGTGTTATCCAGCGTGTAGGGTCTGGGCGAGATGGAAAAATCTTTCACCGGCGTCGGCGACCCCGGACGGGGTCTCGATCTCCTCTGGGGTCGACAGGAACCCGGGCGTCGCGGTCCCAAGCAACGGTTCTCCACCGAGGCGGTCGTGCAGGCCGCGATAACGCTCGCTGACGAGGTCGGCGTCGACGGCCTCTCCATGCGCAAGGTGGCCGAGGCGGTCGGCGTCTCGCCGATGTCGCTCTATACCTACGTACCCTCCAAGGCCGAGTTGATCGACCTCATGTTCGACCGGGTGCTGGCCGAGGCGCCAGATCCCGACCCCTCGATGAGCGGCTGGCGCGAGCGGCTGGCCTATATCGCCTGGATGCGCTGGCGGCTCACCGAACGCCACCCTTGGCTGCTCGATATCGCCATGCGCCGCCCGCCGATCGGCCCCAACGTGCTGCGCAAGGTCGAGATCATGATCGACGCTCTGGCCGGCATGGGGCTGGAGCCGGCTGAGATCGCACTCACCGCGGAAGCCTTGCAGCACTACATCACCGGCGCGTTGCAGGCCGCCCGGGAAGACCGAGAGCTCGAGCGCGCCAGCGGTCGGACAGAAGAGGAGTGGATGGCGCAGGCGGAGGCCGCATTCGCCGAACATCCGGAGGCGGTCGGTCCCGGCAGCCGAGAGCGGATCGACGTGGTCCGCCGTAAGATTTTCCCGCTGCACGTGGATGTGGCCGACCGGTTCGCCTTCGGTCTCGAGCGGCTGCTGGATGGCGTAGAGGCGCATATCGCCGTCCGCCGCGGAGGCGCCTGATCGGGCCGCGGACTGGCCGGTCGCTCCGTCTCCGGATAGGCTGGCCGACCTTTCCCCGAAACCCGTGACACCATGCGCGCCGTTCTCTTCGCCGCCCTCTTGGCCGTCTACTCCGGCGCGGCGACCGCCGCCGAGATCGATGGACGCCGCGTCCTGGCCGACGTTCAGGAGCTTTCCTCCGACGCTTATCTGGGGCGCGGGCCCGCCAGTGAGGGCGAGGATAAGATCGTGGCCCTCCTGATCGAGCGGATGACGTCAGCGGGCCTCAAGCCCGGCGGGGATCTTTCGCCGAGCGGCGAACGCGCCTGGACCCAGGATGTCCCGCTGGCGCGCTTCAGGACGGACGGCCCGGTCGCTGTTGCGGTGAGGATGGCCGACAAGGTCCAGGACTGGGTCCAGGGCGAACAGATCGCCATCCGCGCCGCCCAGACCGGCCAGGATCGCGTCACCATCAAGGACGCGCCGGTGGTCTTCGTCGGCTATGGCGTCAGGGCCCCCGAGCGTGGCTGGGACGACTTCAAGGGCGTGGACCTCAAGGGCAAGGTCGCTCTGGTCCTCATCAATGATCCTGACCTTGAAGGCGGCGAAGGCGACTTCGGCGGCCGGGCCATGACCTACTACGGCCGCTGGACCTACAAGTTCGAGGAGGCCGCCCGGCAAGGCGCGGTCGGGTTCCTGGTGATCCACGAAACCGAGCCCGCTTCCTATGGCTGGCCGACGGTCAGGAACTCCAATGTCGACGATATCTTCGACGTGGTTCGGCCGGACCCCGCTGCGGCCCACGCGCCCCTCGAGGGCTGGATCCAGCGCGACGCGGCGCACGCCATGCTGCGCGCCGCCGGACTCGACCTTGATCGGCTCAAGGCACAGGCCCGCACCCGGGCGTTCCGTCCCGTCGAGCTCTCCGGCGTGGCCTTCTCGGCCGACTACGGCGTCAAGGTTCACAAGGTCGTCTCGCGGAACGTCGTCGGCGTACTCGAGGGCGCCAGGCGGCCGGAGGAACGGGTGATCTACACGTCCCATTGGGATCACCTGGGCGTGGGCGTACCTGACGCCAACGGCGACCGGATCTATAACGGCGCCCGCGACAACGCCTCCGGCGTCGCCCTGTTGATCGAGCTTGGCCGCGCCTTCGCCCGGGGTAAGCGGCCGGATCGCAGCGTGGTGTTCCTGGCCGTCACCGCCGAGGAAAAGGGGCTGCTGGGCTCGACCTACTATGTCGAAACGCCGCTCTATCCGCTCGAAACGACGGTCGGCGTCCTCAACATGGACAGCGTCGGTGTCGGTTGGCTGGCGCGCGATTTCTCCACCTCGGGCAATGCGGCGCTCACCTTGCAGGATGACCTGATCGCGGTGGGCGCCAGAGCCGGACGCCGCTACAGCCCTGACGCATCGCCGGAGGCGGGCCTGTTCTTCCGTTCGGACCATTTCCCCTTCGCCAAGGCCGGCGTCCCGGCCATCTCGTTCACAGGCGGGCAGGATCTGATCGAGGGCGGTCGCGACGCCGGCGCCGCCCGGCAGATCGCCTACAACACCATGCGCTACCATCAGCCGGCCGACGAGTTCGACGCCGCCTGGGATCCGCGCGTCGCCGAGGCCGATGGGGCTCTGCTGCTGGAACTCGGCCGCAAGCTCGCCAACAGCACGGCGTGGCCGGAGTGGAAGCCCGGCTCGGAGTTCAAGGCCGCCCGGGACGCCTCCGCTGCAGCGCGGCGCTGATCCGCGGTCGGACCCGGGCCCGACGGGCTTGACTTGATGTTCTTGTTATGTGCCAATTTGGGTCGTGAGCGACGGCGCCGACATCCAGGCTCAGAAGGCCCTGCTCTCCGGTATGGCGGAGATGGCCGGCGACATGGCCAAGGACTGCCATGCGCGCTTCAAGGCGGCCGGGTCGGACAACGAGGCCAAGGACAAGGCCATCGCGGCGTTCGATATCTGTGGACGGAATGTCCGACTCTCAATCCTGGCTGAGGTCAGGTTGTTCACCGCCGTCAGCACGGCGGTCTTCAAGTCTGTCGCAAACGATCAGCGCGGCCCACGTGTCCGCTCCCAGGCGGACCGGGACCGTGATCGTTACCTAGACCGGGAACGCGAGTCCGACCGAGACCGCGAACGCGATGGCTTCCCTATGACCGCGATGGGCCGCGCCGAGGCGCTGGAGAAGGCCATAGCCCGGAACCCCGACCTCGACCCCGACGGCCGCTACTCAGCCCAGATCATCGACATCAAGGCCCGGCTGAATGGCGAGATGCCCCCGCCGCCGGAGCCCGATCCGGCTCCGACGTTGCAGTACGCCCCGGCCAACCGCGCCGAGCGACGACGGCTGGAACGAAGACTGAGGCGGGCGTCGGGCTGAAGCCCCAACGCCCCACCAACACCGTCATCCCCCGGCCTTGTGCGGGGGACCCATGCCTCCGCCGCAAGGGAGACCGCGATCTCGCGCCGCGCCTCGGCTGCGAGGGTCGGCGCGCGCAACCACGATGGATCCCCCCGGACAAGCCCGGGGGATGACGGGCCATGAGGGCGTTGGGGTTCGCACCACCTTCCGTGCGTTCCGTGGTTCCAAAGCGCACCCTCATCCGAAACCCCGCCTCGCCAGGAGGCCTGCGACCCATGCCTTCCGCTTGACCGACCCGGCGTCAGGGGCCTCCTCTAACCTCAAACACCCTCCGGAGGCCCACCGTGACCGATCTTTCCTCGAACGACCTGATGTTCCGTCCCGGCCTGATGAAGGGCCAGCGCATCCTGATCACCGGCGGCGGGACCGGTCTGGGCAAGGTGATGGCGGAGGCCTGCGTGTTGCTGGGCGCCGACGTCACAATCTGGGGACGTCGGGGCGGCGTTGTCGTGGACGCAGCCAAGGAGATCACCGATGCGCACGGCGGTGTGGCGGGCGGGTCCTGCACCGGCATGGCCTGCGACATCCGGGTCCCCGAGGCCATCCACGACGCCATGGACGAGGTCTGGTCCGGCGGGGCGCTCACCGGCCTGGTCAACAACGCGGCGGGCAACTTCATCAGCCGAACCGAAGATCTCTCGCCGCGCGGCTTCGAGGCGATCTCCAACATCGTCTTCAAGGGCTCGTTCTATGTGACGCTTGACGCGGGCAAGCGCTGGCTCGCCGAGGGCAAGCACGGTTCGGTGGTCTCGATCCTCACCACCTGGGTCTGGCACGGGGGCCCGTTCACCGTGCCGTCAGCCATGTCCAAGGCCGGCCTCAACGTCATGACCCAGTCGTTGGCCGTTGAGTGGGGTGGCCGCGGCGTGCGCTTCAACGCCATCGCACCCGGCCCGTTCCCGACCGAAGGCGCCTGGGCCCGGCTTAATCCCGGCGCCGGCGTCGGTGCGGATGGGAAGAAGCCGGATCCGACCATCCCGCTCGGCCGCAACGGTGAGATGCGTGAACTGGCCAATCTGGCCGTCTATCTGCTGGATCCGGGCTCGGCCTATGTGAACGGCCAGACCATCGCCATCGACGGTGGCGGCCACCTGCAGGGCGGCGGCGGGTTCGCCCGGCTCTCGGCCTGGGGCGATGCGGAGTGGGAGGCGGCGCGCAACGCGATCAAGTCCACCAATGAGGCGGACCGCGCGAAACGTACCGTATGATGTAACGCGGGCTTGCATCGAGACTCGCAACCCCCGATCATGACGCACGTCATCTTCGGGGGGAGCGGACCGGTCACATGTCTTCGGCTTCAGTTGTGTATCTGCCGTCCGGTAAGCGCGAGCAGACCAAGGTTCAGAACCGCCAGTCGATCCTCGACGCCGCGCGCGAGGTGTTCGGCGAGCTCGGCTACGAGCAGGCCACGGTGCGCGACATCATCCGGCGCACCGGGCTCGCCGCCGGCACCTTCTATAACTACTACCGTTCCAAAGAAGAGGTGTTTGCGGCCCTGGCCGACGACGGGGCGCGGCGGTTCGCGCCCATCCTGAAGTCGCTGCGCGGCCGCGGCGAATTCGAAGGCTTCGTCCGCGAGGCCATCGTCGCCTACTTCACCTTCATGGCCGACGAGCATGCCGCCTGGGTAGCGCTGCGCCCGGCCGGAGAGCCCAACCTTACAGTCCAGGGTGAAACCCCGGAAATGGCGGCGGTGTTCGGCGAGGTGAAGGGGGCCATCGAAGACGCCATAGCGCGGGGCCATGGTCCCGCCGTGGACGCAGAGTTCCTCGCCGCCGCCTGTATCGGCGTCGCCCGGGAGGTTTGTGACAAGATGCTGATGCGCCGGCCCGTAGACATCAACAAAGCCGCCGATTTCGCGGTCGCCATGATCCTGAACGGTATCCAGGGTCTGCACGAAGGCGCCCTCTGATGCGGGCCCTGGTGGTGGAACGGCTGGCTGCCGACTATGCCGGCTGCGTCGTCAAGGATGTGCCTGCGCCCGATCCAGGTCCCGGCGAGGTGCGGGTGCGGGTGCGCGCCGCCGCCGTCAACTTCCCCGACCTGATGCAGACGCGCGGCGAGCATCAGCACAAGCCGCCGGTCCCCTTCATCGGCGGCATGGAGATGGCCGGTGAGGTGGATGCGATCGGTGAGGGCGTCACCGGATTCGCGCTCGGCGACGCGGTCTGTTCCGGCGGACGCGGTGTGTTCGCGGAGTATGTGGTGCTGCCGGCCGCGATCCTGCGTCACAAACCCAAGGGCCTGAGTTTCAGCCAGGCGGCGGGCTACCCCGTGGCCTATCTGACGGCCTATGTGGCGCTCAGCCGCGCCATCGAGGCCCAGGCCGGCGAGTGGGTTCTCGTGCACGGCGCTTCGGGCGGCGTCGGCCTCGCGGCCGTGGACTATGCCCAGCATCTTGGCTGCAAGGTGATCGCCGCCTCGGCCTCCGACGCCAAGTTGAAGATCATTGCCGATGAGTATGCGCCCGACGCCGTCGTCAACGTCAGCGGCGGTTTCCGCGAACGGGTCAAGGAGATCACCGGCGGGCGCGGCGCGGACGTCATCTATGATCCGGTCGGCGGCGATGTCTTCGACGAGTCGATCCGCTGCATCGCCTTTGGCGGCCGGATCCTCTCCATCGGATTCACGTCCGGGCGGTTGCCGACGCTTCCGGTGAACATCGCGCTGATTAAAGGCTTCTCCGTGCACGGCGTGCGGGCCGGCGAGTATGGCCGTCAGTTCCCCGAGAAGGGCGCCGAGAACAACGCCGCCATCTGGCGCCTGGCCGAAGAAGGTCACATGCGCCCACGGGTCCACGCCGAGTTCCCGCTCGACGGCTGGCGCGAGGCTTACGAGACGCTCGCCCAGCGCAGCGTGGTCGGAAAAACCATCATCCGTCCGGATCTTTGAGGGCGTCTGAAAGACCGCGTTAACCGCATCACTCGACGGTTCGGCCAGGAGTCTGTCCCGTGGCCGCCATTGCGCTCCCCAAACTGAAGCTGCCGGCCTTGAAGCGTCCGGCGTTGCGTGTCCCGGCGCTGCCGGGCCCGCGCGCGCTGCTGCGCCCGGCGGTGCTGGCGCCTGTGGGCGCGGCGCTGGCGCTGGGCGCGGCCGGCATGGTGTTGGCCAGCATGCTCGGCGGCGGCCATAGCCCTGCGCCGGGTGAAGTCCGCCTGGACCTCGCCGCGTCGCTCAAGACCGCACCACAAGCCTGGCGTGCCGGCCAGCGACCCCCCGCGGCGACACCGGCCAATCACCGCGTGCGGCTGATCCTCACCGAACGACCCTCCGCGCGGGCGGGCGTCGCCGCCGTGGGACCTGGCGCGACCCCGATCCAGATCATCACCGGCCTGTCGCTGGCCCAGGCGCCGATCGCCGGCCTCTACGCGCCGGGGCCCGGTGGGCCGCTGCCGATCATCGGGCCGGACGGGCGCACGCCGGCCGGCGCCTATGCGCGACCCTTCAAAGCCGACGGTCGACCCAAGGTGGCCATGGTGGTGGGCGGACTCGGCCTCAACGCCACCCTGACGCAACAGGCCATCGACACCCTGCCGCCTCAGATCACGCTGTCGTTCGTTGTCTATGCCGACAACCTGCAAGCCTGGATCGACTTGGCCCGCGCCAAGGGCCACGAAGTCATGATCGAGGCGCCGCTGGAGCCGCTCGACTATCCCGAGAACGACCCGGGCCCTTACACCCTTCTGGCTGGCAGCCAGCCGGCCGAGACAGCCAAACGGCTTGAGTGGATCCTCTCCCGCGCCGCCGGCTACTTCGGGGTGATCAACGCCGCGGGCGGGCGCTTCCTGGCTGAGCCCGCCGCCTTCGCCGCCTTCGCCGGATCGCTCAAGAACCGGGGCCTGGCGTTCATCGACACCGGCGAGGCCGGTCGACTGGGGGGCGGACTTCCCAGAGCCACCGCCGAGCGCACCATCGATACGAACCCCTCCGACTCCGCCATCAATCGCCAATTGCTGATGTTGGAAGCCGGAGCCTTGCAGAAGGGCCAGGCGCTGGGCGCCGCGCGGGCCTATCCCGTGACACTCTCCGCTGTGGCCCGCTGGGCGCGGGAGGTCGAGGCCAAGGGCTATCAGCTCGCCCCGGCCTCGGCGCTGACGCGCCCTCGATGACCCGGACGTGATGACCGACCTCTCGCTCTACCGGCCCAATGTGGGCGTGGTGCTTTTCAATACGCAGGGTCATGTCTGGCTGGGCAAGCGGGCCGGGACCGAGAGCGGCCACGCCTGGCAGTTCCCGCAGGGCGGGGTCGACGACGGCGAGGATCTGGAGGCGGCCGCCCGGAGAGAGCTGGCCGAGGAGACCGGCGCGGTGAGCGTCAGCTTCCTGGCCCGGACCGAGGGCTGGCTGACCTATGACTTCCCTGAACTGGTGCGTGAGGAACTGCGGCGCGGCTGGAAGGGCCAGAAGCAGGCTTGGTTCGCTTACCGCTTCCTGGGAACCGAGGACGAGTTTGACCTGGGCTCCCACCACACGCCCGAGTTCGATGCCTGGCGCTGGGCCCAGCTGGCCGAGGCGCCCGATCTGATCGTGCCCTTCAAGCGCCCGGTCTATTCCGAGGTCGCGCGAGCCTTCGCCGCCTTCGCGGCCTGATTCCTGCATCGCCAACCGGCGCTCGCCCGGTATGGTAGGGTCGGGGTTGAGAGAGGCCGGGGACTTCATGCCGACAGTGGTGATGACGCATGGCGCCTTTTGCGGCGGCTGGGCGTTCGACCTCTTCCGCGCGCCGTTCGAGGCGCGGGGCTGGACGGTGCTGGCGCCGGACCTGCCGGGCCACGGCGCTGCGGGCGGGGTCGCCGGGCTGTCCATGCGCGACTATGCCGGTGCGCTGGAACGTCTCTGCGCCGGCCTTCCAGAGCGGCCGGTGCTTCTGGGTCACTCGCTGGGCGGGCTCGTGTGCCAGCTCGCCGCTCGCCAGGTGAGGCCGCGCGCCCTGGTGATGCTGGCGCCCTCCGCCCCCTGGGGTGTCGCCGGCGCCTCAATCGAGGAGGCCGCGACCGCTTTCGGCGTCGCCTTCGCCGACCCATTCTGGAGCGGCGCGGTCACGCCCGACCGCGGCCTGATGCGCAGCCACAGCCTCGATCGCACGCCCAAGCCGCTCCGTGATGAGATCCTCGCCCGCCTCGCGCCCGAGAGCGGACGCGCCATCCGCGAGGTGCTCAACTGGTGGCTCGATCCGTTCATGACCACCAGCGTGGGGATCGGCGCCCTGCCGTGCCCGTCGTTGGCGATGGTCGGCGAACGCGACGTCGTGCACAGTCCCGCCACGGTCCGTCAGACCGCCGCCCGCGTCGGAGCCGCCTGCTACGTGCTGCCTGGCATGAGCCATTGGCTGATCGGCGAGGAGGGCTGGGAGCGCGTCGCTGACCAGGTTCTGGGCTGGCTCGAGACGGAAGCCCGGGTCGCGGCCTGATCAGGCTCGCCGTTTGGCCAATGCCCAGCGCGCCAGACCGATCAGCGCAATCAGCGCCCACGCCGTCTCCATCACCGTCGCGGACAGATTGAAGTCCTCGGTCACAAGTGACCAGAGGATCAAGAGTGCGCCCGTCAAGTTAAGCAGCAAGGCCTGCGGCCGCGTAGGATCAAGCCGCCCAAGCGCGCCGCCTGCATAGGCGACGAGGATAAGGGCGACGCCGACGAGGCCGCCGACGTCGGCCGGGCTCAAAGACCCGAGCTCATCAGAACGTGCGTTCCTGATACTGCATCGTCGCCAGGTCGTAGTTCTTGTTGACCTGGGTGTCGTCCGGGTTGCGCACGGTCGAGAAGTTCAGGCCGATGGAGCTGTTGGCCGTCAGGTACTCCCACGACCGCCGAACGCGCTTCAGGCCGTCCGGATCCTGCGGCTGGGTGTAGTTGGCGGTGGGGTCGAGCGGCGGACTGTGCACGAAGGCCCAGACGTTCAGCGCCTTGGCGATCTCTTCCTCCTGGCCCATGGCGAAACGCAGGTCGGCCATGCAAACGCCGCGGTTTGAACCCGGAGGATAGACGATGATCTGGTAGGCCCTGTTGCCGGTCCCGAGTGGCCGGCTCCAGTTCTGTTCACGCCGGTTCAGCCTGAAGCCTTGAGCCTTGGCGACGTCGTCGAGCTTCTCGCCGCGCACCACGGGCTTGCAGATGCGCTCCAGCACCTGGATGGCCTCGAAGCCCGGACCGGCGGTCGGCAGGGGCGGCGGCTCGGGGGCGACGGCCGGCGCAGCAGGCGCAGCAGGCGCAGCAGGCGCAGCAGGCGCAGCAGGCGCAGCAGGCGCGGCCTCGGCCGGCGCCGCCGGGGCGGGGTCCTGCGCCTGTGCGGCGCTGGAGAGGCCCGCGGCGAGGATCAGGCTGGAAAGGACGAGGCGCATGGAGGCTCCCTGAAGTTCGGCCGGAATGAAACTGAAACAAGGCGACGGTGGCAAGGCCTCTTGGCGCCGAAATCGCGGCGATTGTTCCCGCTGCCTAAGCGGCTTCCACTGCATGCTGGGCGAGGATCGTCAGCCCATCGGGCGTGACGTCCGCAAAGCCGCCGCGCACCTCATAGGTCGTGACCGACCCGTTATTGTGCACGCGGAGATGACCCTCCTTCAGCGTGGTCATGAACGGCGCATGGCCCGCCAGCACGCCGAAGTCTCCGTCCGAGCCGGGTGCGTCCACCTGGTCCACCAGGCCCGAGAATAGCTCCCGTTCAGGCGAGACCAGGGCAAAATTCAGCTTTTCGGCCATGGGCGCCTACGCTTCCGCGGCGAGGGCTTCGGCCTTGCGGACCGCGTCCTCGATGGTGCCGACGTTGTAGAAGGCCGGCTCGGGCAGGTGATCGTACTCGCCCTCCACCAAGGCCTTGAACGAGCGGATGGTGTCTTCCAGGCTGACCAGCACGCCGGGTGTGTTGGTGAACTGCTCGGCCACGTGGAACGGCTGGCTGAGGAAGCGCTGGATCTTCCGCGCACGGGCGACGATCAGCTTGTCCTCTTCGGACAGCTCATCCATGCCGAGGATGGCGATGATGTCCTTGAGTTGCTTGTAGGTCTGCAGGGTCTCCTGCACCCGGCGGGCGACCTGGTAGTGTTCTTCGCCGATCACCAGCGGGTCCATGATCCGGCTGGTGGAGTCCAGCGGGTCCACGGCCGGGAAAATGCCCTGAGCGGCGATGTCGCGGCTCAGCACGGTGGTGGCGTCAAGGTGGGCGAACGAGGCCGCCGGCGCCGGGTCGGTCAGGTCGTCGGCGGGCACGTAGATGGCCTGCACCGAAGTGATCGAGCCTTTGGAGGTGGAGGTGATCCGCTCCTGCAGGTTGCCCATCTCGGTGGCCAGCGTGGGCTGATAGCCCACGGCCGAGGGGATGCGGCCCAGCAGCGCCGACACTTCCGAGCCGGCCTGGGTGAAGCGGAAGATGTTGTCGATGAACAGCAGGACGTCCTTGCCCTCCTGGTCGCGGAAGTACTCCGCCTGGGCCAGGCCGGTCAGGGCGACGCGGGCGCGGGCGCCCGGAGGTTCGTTCATCTGGCCGTAGACCAGGGCGCACTTGGAGCCTTCGGTCGAGCCGTTGTTGGCGCGCGGGTCCACGTTCACGTTGGACTCGATCATCTCGTGATAGAGGTCATTACCCTCGCGGGTGCGCTCACCGACGCCGGCCAGAACCGAGTAACCGCCGTAGGCCTTGGCGATGTTGTTGATCAGCTCCTGCATGGTCACGGTCTTGCCCACGCCGGCGCCGCCGAAGAGGCCGATCTTGCCGCCCTTGGTGTAGGGGCAGAGCAGGTCGATGACCTTAATGCCGGTGACCAGCACCTCGGCCGAGGTGGACTGCTCGGCGAAAGAGGGCGCCTCCCGATGGATCGGTGAGGAGAACGCCGAGTTGATCGGACCGGCCTCGTCGATGGGATCGCCGATCACGTTCATGATGCGGCCAAGGCAGGCCGGGCCGACGGGCACGATGATCGCCTTACCGGTGTCGACCACCGGCTGGCC
>NZ_JBILUK010000180.1:0-6509 GCF_044371015.1 Phenylobacterium sp. | reverse complement strand
ATTGTGAGCCTAATGAAGCCGGCCCCGAAGAGTCTCGATCTCTTCCTTGAGTTTCAGCTTCTGTCGCTTGAGTTGTCGGAGTCGGATATCGTCGGCGTGGGGCCTGCGCAATTCGTCCTGAATGGCCTGTTCCAGGGACTGGTGACGGGATCCGAGTTCGCGGATCCGGGCATCTAGCGCCATGCGTAGAGCCTCCTCTTGGTTGGCGACTCGGAGTGAACACCCGCTTCCTGCCGCTGTCAGATCACATATGTTTGCGCGAGCGTGATGCGCGCAGGGGAACGAACCATCGGATGGCCAAGACAGATCGACCCCGCTTGATTGTCGGCATCTCCGGGGCGTCCGGCGCCGTCTATGGATTGCGCGCACTGGACGCCTGCCGTGACCTCGGCGTGGAGAGCCATCTGGTGGTGAGCCGGTCGGCGGCGCTGACCCTTGACCAGGAAGCGGGGGTCGCCTTGGCCGACGCTCAGGCGCGCGCCGACGTCGCGCATAAGGCCGGCGACGTGGGGGCCTCGATCGCCTCGGGCTCGTTCGCGGCCCTGGGCATGCTGGTCGCGCCCTGCTCCATCCGCACCATGAGCGAGATCGCCACCGGTGTGACAGCCTCTCTGCTGACCCGCGCGGCCGACGTGACCCTGAAGGAGCGGCGTCCGCTGGTGCTGATGGTGCGCGAGTCGCCGCTGCACCTGGGACACCTGCGCACCATGGTGCGTCTGGCCGAGATGGGGGCGATCATCGCGCCGCCGGCCCCTGCTTTCTACGCCGCGCCCGCGAGCCTGGAGGAGATGGTCGACCAGACCGTCGGCCGCGCCCTCGACCTGTTCGGACTGTCCTGGCGGCCGGTGCGGCGCTGGGGCCAGGACATCGGGCCCATCGAGGCGGGGGCATGAGCGGGATCTGGGAGTGGGCGCTCGCCGCCTATGCTCGCCCGGGCGTGCCGGACGCCTGCCTGGCGTTGCAGGACGTCCACGGCCAGAACACCTCGCTGTTGCTTTGGGCGATCCAGGCCGGACAGGTCGACCCCGAGGTGCTGGCCCGGGGCGCCGCATTGGCCCGGGCCTGGGATGCGGCGGCCCTGCATCCTCTGCGCGCCGCCCGCCGCGCCCTGAAGCCAGCCTTGCCGCCGGTGGACGACACCCGCCGCCTGGCGATCCGCGCCGACATCCAGAGCCTCGAACTGGTCGCCGAGCGCCTGCTGCTGGAGACCCTGGAGGCGCTGGCGCCGCCCGGCTCCGCCGCACCCGTCGAAGCCCTGGCGGCGGCGGTCAGGGCATGGGAAAAGCCCGCGCCGACCGAGGCCCAGGCCGCCCTGGTCGACGCGTTGGCGAGGTCCATGGAATGATCGACTACAGCACCTTCACCGAAGAGGCGCTGGCCGCGCGACTGGCCGATCTGAAGATTGATCACGCCGATTTCGACTTGGCCATCCAGGCATTGGCCGCCTCACCCCTGCCCGATCTGGTGGTGATCGGCCGGCTGAAGCGCAAGAAGCTGCTGCTCAAGGACGAGATCGCCCGCGTCGAGGACCTGCTGAACCCCGACATCATCGCCTGAGTGTATTCAGCCCGTCCGGACTCGCTTGCGCGCATACATGGCGGCGTCTGCGGCGGCCACAGCATCCTGAGCCGTCATGCCGGGGGCGATCTCGGCGACGCCCCAGCTCAGCCTTACCGGCGCGCTCCACTCCCCGAACTGCAAGGGTTCACGCGCGATCGCCGTGGCCAGGGTCTCGGCCTTGGCGCCCGCCGTCGTCGCATCAGCCTGGACCAGGGCGACCGCAAACTCATCGCCGCCCATGCGGCCGACCAGATCGCTCTCCCGCACAAGCCCCGCCAGGCGATCAGCGACGGCGATCAGCGCTGCGTCGCCCGCAGCGTGGCCATAGCGGTCGTTCACGCCCTTGAAGCCATCGAGGTCAAAATAGACCACGCTGGCCGACGAGCCGTAGCGCTCGGCGAAGGCCGCGACCCGCGATAACTCCCGCAGGAACGCGCGGCGGTTTAGGAGCGGTGTCAAGGCGTCGCGGTCGGCGAGGGTCTCGGCCTCGGCGAGTCGCGCTTTCAGCCGGCCGACCTCGCCGCGCAGGTCGTCGATCTCGGTCAGCAGCGTGACCAGCGCCGCCTTCACCGCCGGGGTCATTTCCGGTTCCGGCACGCCCAGGAACGCAGCCTGGTCGGCCCGCGCCGCGGGTTGTCCGGAAACGGCGGCGCCGGCCTGCGCCAGGGCGCGACGGCGGATCGCCGAGAACGGCTCGGTGGTGGCGCCCGAAACCTTCATCGCGTCCTCTGGCTCCCGCCAAACATGGTTAACGACGATCAAACACCGCCGCAGTTAAGGCCAACCTAACCGACCCGGCTTGTTCCGACAAAGCCGGCGCCCTACTACCCCCGCTTCTTCCCCGAAGGGACTTCGCGCCGCCATGTCCGCGCCCGTCGCCATCATCATGGGCAGCCGGTCCGACTGGCCGGTGATGCGCCGCGCCGCAGAGGCGCTGGAAGCATTGGGCGTCGCTTACCAGGCCAAGGTCGTCTCCGCCCATCGTACGCCCGAACGCATGTACGCCTTCGCGCGCGGGGCAAAGGCGGCGGGATTCAAGGTGATCATCGCGGGAGCCGGGGGCGCGGCGCACCTGCCGGGCATGACCGCCTCGCTCACCGACCTGCCGGTGCTGGGGGTTCCGGTTGAGTCGAAAGCGCTGAAGGGCATGGACAGCCTGCTCTCTATCGCCCAGATGCCCGGCGGCATTCCGGTCGGCACATTGGCCATCGGCGAGGCTGGCGCGCGCAACGCCGGCATCCTGGCCGCGCGTATTCTGGCCCTCGCGGATCCCGCGCTCGCGGAGCGCCTTGCAGCCTTCGCCGCCGACCAGACCGCTTCGGTCGACGAAGCGGTCGAGTAGGCTGAATGTCCGCGCTTTCGCCTCCGCTGCCGCTAAGGCCCGGTGAGACGCTCGGCATCCTCGGAGGGGGCCAGCTTGGCCGCATGCTGGCGCTAGCCGCCGGCCGCCTGGGTTTCGATGTGGCGGTTCTCGAACGCGACGCCGACAGTCCCGCCGGCCGGGTCGCCGCCCACGTCATCGTCGGCGCCTATGATGACCCTGAAGCCCTTAAGGCGCTCGCCGCCCGGGCTCGCGTCGTCACCTACGAATTCGAGAACGTGCCCGCTCAGGCCGTTCAGACGCTGCAACAGCTTGGCGTCGAAGTGGCGCCGGGTCCGGAAGCCCTGGCCGTCGCCCAGGATCGCATCACTGAGAAGCAGTTCCTCAACGCCGCCGGCGCGCCGACGGTCGCCTTTCGCGGCGCCGACACGCCGGACGAAGCCGTCGCTGCGGCCGAAGCCATGGGCGCGCCCGTGCTGATGAAGACCCGTCGCGAAGGTTATGACGGCAAGGGCCAGCGTTGGATCGAACATGCCCGAGACGCTGCGGAGGTCTTCCGTGCGCTGGGAGGGCGTCCGGTGATCCTCGAGGCGCCGGCCGACTTCACCCGCGAGCTCTCGATCATCGCCGCGCGTGGGCGCGATGGCGCCACCGCCATCTACCCCCTGGCCGAGAACCACCACGAAGGCGGCATCCTGCGCCGAACCCTGGCGCCGGCCATAGTCTCGACCGCGCTGGCCGAACAGGCCGAACGGATCGCCGTGCGGGTGCTGGAGGGCCTCGGTTATGTGGGGGTGATCGGCATCGAGCTTTTCGAACTCGCCGACGGCCGCCTGCTGGTCAACGAGATCGCGCCGCGCGTCCACAACAGCGGCCACTGGACCCAGGACGGCTGTTCGGTGGATCAGTTCGAACAACAGGTCCGCGCCGTCTGCGGCTGGCCGCTGGGGCCAACCATGCCTCACGCCCGGATCGAGATGCTGAACCTGCTCGGGGATGAGGTCGACCAGTGGGCCCGCCTCGCCCACGACCCCGACAGCCGCCTCCATCTCTACGGCAAGCGTGTCGCCCAGTCCGGCCGCAAGATGGGCCACGTCAACAAGCTCAGGCCGCTTTAGATCTTCGGCCTGTGGGCCCGAGCCTCTACTCGGCGGCCGTATCGCCGTAACGCGCCCGGGCCAGCGTTCGGGCCATCAGGTCCGCAAAGACAGACGGCCGGAACTTCGTCTTGGCCTTCCAAACCTCGAACGCCATGACGTTCTCGATCCGCGCATCCACGAACGCCATGGCGGCGGCCGGTCCATCCGCCAGTCGCACGGCCAGGCCGCCTGTGAGGATTCCCGAAAGCAAGGCGCGCTTGGTGTAGTGGTTCTCGTCGGTCGCGGTGTCGCCGGCCCAGCGCCAGATCGCGTCCGCGCTCTCCCAGGCCAGCCGACCGGCGAGCGGTATGTTGGGCGGCAGAGCCAGATAGCCCATCCAGCGCCGGGTCGCCGGCTGGTCGGCCGCGGCGGCCTCCAGCCGAGCCTCGACCCCGGTCCGGATCCGCGCACGAATCTTGAGCGTTGCGGGATCGATCCCGGCCAGTCGCGCCATGGCGGCCGCGTCATGCCGCCGTGAAAGCAGCGCCGCCAGGTCAGCCGGGCCATGCGGGACCAGCAGCTCGACCTCGCCGGCGCTCATGCCGAGTGCGCGACCGGCGAGCCTTGCGGTGCGCCAGGTCCAGCCGTGCTCGACCGCCAGCGGCATCGCCGCCGAAAGCAGCGCCTGCTCGGTCGCCTCCGCCCACGCCTGTGCATCCGTCGTCATGGCGGGGCGTCTAGCACGAAACCCTAGACCGGCGCGAAGACCGGAACCGGCGGACCGCCCTCGGTGGGCTGGAACCGCACCTTGACCCGCATCCCGATGGCGAGCCCGTCGGGCGGAACCCCGACGAAGTTGGTCAGGATGCGCGGGCCCTCGTCCAGCGTCACATAACCGATGGCGTAGGGGCCCGAGGGCGAACGCCACATCACCGAGTAGGTGTAGATCACCCCTTCGCCGGGGCTTTCCTCCCACACGGTCTGCTCGTGGTGGCAGTGCGGGCACATCTCGCGCGGGTACCAGTGGGCCTTGCCGCAGGCCTGGCACCGCTTGATCAGGAAACGCCCCTCGGCGGCGGCGTCGAAGAACGGCTTGGTCTCAAGGCTGACCGCCGGGGCCGGAATGGCGCGCGTCATCACTTCGGACATGGTCTCAGCCCTCCCGTTCCAGGATCAGGGTCGCGGCGCCGTGGCGGGTGCCGAGCGAGCCGCCGGTGCCGTGCGCCACGGCCAGATCACAGTTGGCCACCTGCACCTTGGGGTGCGCCTCGCCACGCAGCTGGCGCACCGCTTCGATCACCTTGGTGATGCCGCCGCGGTTGGTGGGGTGGTTGTTGCAGAGGCCGCCGCCGTCGGTGTTGAACGGCAGCTTGCCGACGCCGGAGATCAGGTTTCCATCGGCCACGAACCGGCCGCCCTGCCCCTTGGCGCAGAAACCCAGGTCTTCGATCTGCATCAGCACGGTGATGGTGAAGCTGTCGTAGATCGAGGCGTACTTGATGTCAGAGGGCGTCACGCCCGCCTCGGCGAAGGCCGCCGGCCCGGACCAGACGGCGCCGGAACAGGTGAGGTCGAGATCGCCGCCCATCTGGCCCTTGGGCGCCTCGCCCGCGCCCAGCACCCGGACCTTGGGTCGGTTCAGGCTTCGAGCCACCTCGGGCGCCACCACCACCAGCGCGCCGCCGCCATCGGTCACCACGCAGCAGTCGAGCAAATGCAGCGGGTCGGCGATCATGCGGGAGTTCAACACCTGCTCGACAGTGACCACGTCCTTGAGGAAGGCGTGTTCGTTCCATTGAGCGTGGTGGCTGGCCGCCACCTTGATCCAGGCCAGTTGTTCCGACGTGGTGCCGTACTCGTGCATGTGGCGCATGGCGCACATGCCGTAGGTGTTGTGAGTCGAGCCGCCATAGATGCTCTCGAAACCCTGCTCCGGCGCGCCGTCCGACAGCGTTCCCGGCCGCGCCTGGGGCGGACCGCCCCGCCCGCCGCCGTTGCGCGGGCGCCCCGCCAATGTGATCAGCGCCACCTTGCAGCGACCGGCCGCGATCGCCTGGGCCGCGTGGCCGACATGCGCGATGTAGGACGAGCCGCCGATCTCGGTGGAATCCACATGGCGCACATTGCGGAGGCCCATGTAGTCGATCATCGAGAGACCGCCGAAGCCCGGAGCGTCGCCCGCGCAGAAGTAGCCGTCGACGTCGTCGAACGTCAGGCCCGCATCGCGCAGCGCGCCCCGCGCGCTTTCGGCGTGCAGTTGGGCGGTGGTCTTGTCGGGCGCGTCGCGCGTCGGGTGCTCAAAGGCTCCCATCACATAGGCCTGTCCCCGGATGCTCATATGCGATCTCGCCCCGATGTCCCGAAGCGACCGGATTAGCCCGAAGCCCGCCGCCGCGCCATCCGGCCGCAAGGTCAGCCCCTCTTCTCCCGGCTCCGCGTCACTGGACTTCCAGGCCCGTCGCGACTAGAAGCCGCCGCTTTCCCGCGCCGCCGTCCGATCCGGCCGCCGGGAGCGAGGCCCAAAACTCGATGAAACGATCCCCGACATC
>NZ_JBILUK010000179.1:0-6533 GCF_044371015.1 Phenylobacterium sp. | reverse complement strand
GCCTCACGATCCGGATTGATGTCGACACCGACGATCTGCGCCGCGCCCACCAGCTTCAGACCCTGGATCACGTTGAGCCCGATGCCGCCGAGGCCGAAGACGATGCAGTTCGCCCCCGCCTCGACCTGGGCGGTGTTGACCACCGCGCCGACGCCCGTGGTCACCCCGCAGCCGACATAGCAAGCGGTGTCGAAGGGGGCGTCCTTGCGGATCCTGGCCACGGCGATTTCGGGCAGCACCGTGTGGTTCGAAAAGGTCGAACAGCCCATGTAGTGATGGATCATCCGGCCCTTGTAGGAAAACCGGCTCGACCCGTCGGGCATCAGACCCTTGCCCTGTGTGCCCCGGATGGCGGTGCAGAGGTTGGTCTTCCGCGACAGGCAGCTTTTGCACTGGCGGCATTCGGGCGTGTAGAGCGGGATCACGTGATCGCCGGGCGCCACGCTGGTCACCCCAGGGCCCACCTCCACAACCACCCCTGCGCCCTCATGCCCCAGGATCGAGGGGAACAGGCCCTCCGAATCCAGGCCGTCCAGCGTGTAGGCGTCAGTGTGGCAGACGCCGCTGGCCTTGATCTCCACCAGCACCTCGCCGGCGCGCGGCCCCTCCAGGTCGACCTCGACGATCTCAAGCGGCCTCTTGGCCTCGAATGCGACAGCGGCGCGGGTCTTCATCGTCTCTCTCCCCCAGGCGAAGCAGGCGTGGCAACATCCCTCGCCGAACCGGACAAGGAAAGCCTCCGATGAGCCTCGCCGTAACCTCGCCTGGCCCGGTTCCTCATCCGTGGAGCGCCGGCTTTGTGTGGCGGGACGCCGCGCCCGCTCTGCGCCGCCGGCTCTCACTTGGGGAAATCGCTCAGTACAATCGCGATGGCTTCGTGGTGGTGCGAGACGCCTTCACCGCGGAAGAGATCGCCGCCGTCGCCGCCGAAATCGACCCGTTCGAAGCGGCCCACGTGGCGTTCGCCCGCGGGCGCGGCGGCAAGGTGCGGCTGACCGACGCCGACGCCATCACCTTCACCCTGCACCTCGTGGCCAGGTCTGCAGCGCTCCGGGCCTTCGCCGCCCACCGGACGATCGCCGACATCTGCCACGACCTGATCGGTCCGGACGTGCGGCTCTATTGGGATCAGGCGGTCTACAAGAAGCCTGAGAAGCCGCAGGAATTCCCCTGGCACCAGGACAACGGCTATTCCTTCGTCGAGCCCCAGCAGTACCTCACGCTGTGGACGCCGTTGGTCGACGTCGACGAGACGAACGGCTGTCCGTGGATCGCGCCCGGCCTGCATCGGCTGGGCACGCTGAACCATCGCGCCACTGAGATCGGCCTCGTCTGCCTGGATGAGGCGCCGGACGCAGTCGCGGCGCCCGCTCGGATCGGCGACGTTGTCGTGTTTTCATCGCTGGCGCCGCATCGGACAGGTCCAAACCTGCGCGCCGGGGAAGTGCGCAAGGCCTACATCCTGCAATACGCCCCCGACGGCGCCGTAGTCCGCACCGCCGAAGGCGCCCGCATTCCCCAGACCGACCCTGATCGTCAGTTCCCCATCCTGGGGAGCCGAGGGGCCTGACGCTCGTCAATGGCGTTAGAGCTTTCGCTGGCGGAGAGGGAGGGATTCGAACCCTCGATACCCTTGCGAGTATGCCGCATTTCGAGTGCGGTGCTTTCAACCACTCAGCCACCTCTCCGACGGGCTGCGCGGCGCTCCTCGTGAGGGGCGCCGGCTGAGCGAGCGGGGGAACTAGCTTATCCGGTCCGGCTCGGCAAGGTCGCGCGCGCCTAGGCCCGCAGCCGCCAGCCGGTGCGGAAGATCCAGGCCACGGCGATCAGGCAGGCCCCGAGCACGCCAAGCGTGGCCGCAAGGCTGATCCCGACGCTTACGTCGGACACGCCGTAGAAGCTCCAGCGGAAGCCGGAGACCAGATAGACCACGGGATTGAACAGCGCGATCGTCTTCCAGACCCCGGGCAACATGTCGATGGAGTAGAAACTCCCGCCCAGAAAGGTCAGCGGCGTGATCACCAGCATCGGGATGATCGAGAGTTTCTCCCAACCGTCCGCCCAGATGCCAGTGAGGAAGCCGAACAGGCTGAAGGTCACCGAAGTCAGGATCAGGAAGGCCAGCATCACCAGCGGCTGCTGTATCTCGTAGGGCACGAAGAGCCGCGCGGTCGCCAGGATCACCAGGCCCAGCACCACCGACTTGGTGGCCGCCGCGCCGACGTAGCCCAACACGATCTCGACGGTGGAGATCGGCGCCGACAGCACCTCGTAGATCGTGCCGGCGAACTTGGGCATGTAGATGCCGAACGAGCCGTTGGAGATGCTCTCGGTCAGGATCGACAGCATGAGCAGGCCCGGCACGATGAAGGCGCCGTAGCTGACCCCTTCGATGGTCGGCATTCTGCTGCCGATCGCCGCCCCGAACACGATGAAATAGAGCGACGTGGTGATCACCGGAGCCGCCACGCTCTGCACGATGGTGCGCAGCCAGCGGCTCATCTCGAACACATAGATCGCGCGGATGGCGTGGAGGTTCATGGCCGGCTCCGCACGAGGCTGACAAAGATGTCCTCCAGGCTGCTCTCTTCGGTGCGCAGGTCCTTGAAGTCGATGCCGCGCTCGGCCAGCCGCTTGAGGAGCTCGGCGATGCCGGTGGCCTCGGCCTGGGTGTCGAAGGCGTAGATGAGCTCGGCGCCGCCGGACGAAAGTTCCAGGTCGAAGCCGTCGAGATCCGGCGGCGTAGCCGCCAGCGGCTCCTGCAGCTGAAGGATCAGGCGCTTCTGGCCGAGCTTGCGCATCAGGGCGCTCTTCTCTTCGACCAGCATCAGCTCGCCCCTCGAGATCACGCCGATCCGATCGGCCATGTCCTCGGCTTCCTCGATGTAGTGGGTGGTGAGAATGATGGTGACGCCGCCGTCGCGGAGAGCCCGCACCATCTGCCACATGTCGCGGCGCAGCTCGACATCGACGCCGGCGGTGGGCTCATCCAGGAACAGGATCTGCGGTTCGTGGCTGAGCGCCTTGGCGATCATCACGCGCCGCTTCATGCCGCCCGAGAGCGCCATGATCTTCTCGGAACGCTTGTCCCAGAGCGAGAGGTCCTTCAGCACCTTTTCCAGATGCGCCGGATTGGGCGGCTTGCCGAACAGGCCCCGGGAGAACTTCACCGTGTCCCAGACTGTCTCGAAGGCGTCGGTGGAGATTTCCTGCGGCACCAGACCGATTCTGGAGCGCGCGGCGCGGAAGTCGCGGGCGATGTCGTGGCCGTCCACCGCCACCCGGCCCCCTGTCGCTCTCACCAGGCCGCAGACGATGCCGATGAGGGTGGTCTTGCCTGCGCCATTGGGCCCCAGCAGCGCGAAGATCTCGCCCCGCCGGATGGCTAGGTCCACGCCCTTCAGCGCCTGGAAGCCGCCGGCATAGGTCTTGGACAGACCTTCGATGGTGATGATCGGATCGGTCACGCACTCTCCCCGCGCCTGGGTAGCCCGGCGGCGGTCATCGAACCAGCCCGCGACACATCACATAAGGATTTCTTTATATGATCCTTGTGCTGGCGGCGGCGGGCGGCTATGAGGCCGCCATACAGACCCTCCGCCAGGACATCCCGATGACCGACTATCTGGTGAAAGACCTCTCCCTCGCCGACTGGGGCCGCAAGGAGATCGAGATCGCCGAGACCGAGATGCCCGGCCTGATGGCCGTGCGCGCCGAGTATGGAGCTGAGCAGCCGCTGAAGGGCGCGCGCATCGCCGGCTCGCTCCACATGACCATCCAGACCGCTGTGCTGATCGAGACGCTGCAGGCGCTGGGCGCGGAAGTCCGCTGGGCCTCGTGCAACATCTTCTCGACCCAGGATCACGCCGCCGCGGCCATCGCGGCCAAGGGGACGCCTGTGTTCGCCACCAAGGGCGAAACACTGATGGAGTACTGGGATTACGCCCACCGCATCTTCGAATGGCATGACGGCGGCTATCCCAACCTGATCCTCGACGATGGCGGCGACGCCACGCTGCTTTGCGTGCTGGGGCCCAAGGCCGAGAAGGATCCGAGCGTGCTCTCGAATCCGCAGAACGAGGAGGAGGAAGCCCTCTATGCGGTGATGAAGCGCTATCTGAAGGAGAAGCCGGGCTTCTACTCGGCGATCCGTGACGCCTGCAAAGGCGTGTCGGAAGAGACCACCACGGGTGTTCACCGCCTGTATCAGATGCATGAGCGCGGCGAGCTGCCGTTCCCGGCCATCAACGTCAACGACAGCGTGACCAAGTCGAAGTTCGACAACCTCTATGGCTGCCGCGAGAGCCTTGTGGACGCCATCCGCCGGGGCACCGACGTGATGCTGGCCGGCAAGGTCGCGGTGGTGCTGGGCTATGGCGATGTGGGCAAGGGCTCGGCCGCGAGCCTGCGTAATGGCGGCGCGCGGGTGATGGTCACCGAGGTCGATCCGATCTGCGCCCTGCAGGCGGCGATGGAAGGCTATGAGGTCGTCACCATGGAAGATGCGGCCGACAAGGGCGACATCTTCTGCACGGCGACCGGCAACAAGGACGTCCTCACGGTCGACCACATGCGGGCGATGAAGAACAACGCCATCGTCTGCAACATCGGTCACTTCGACAGCGAGATTCAGATCGCCGGCCTGAAGAACTTCAAGTGGGACGAGATCAAGCCGCAGGTCCACCACGTGGAATTCCCGGACGGCAAGAAGATCATCGTGCTGTCGGAAGGCCGCCTGGTGAACCTTGGTAACGCCACCGGCCACCCGAGTTTCGTGATGAGCGCCAGCTTCACCAACCAGACGCTGGCCCAGATCGAGCTCTGGAAGAACGGCGCGGGGTACAGTGTCGGCGTCCACGTCCTGCCCAAGCACCTCGACGAGAAGGTGGCCATGCTGCATCTCGCCAAGCTGGGCGCGAAGCTGACGGTGCTCTCCAAGGACCAGGCCGACTATATCGGCGTGCCGCAACAGGGCCCGTTCAAGCCGGACCACTACCGCTACTGAGGCGGCGGGCGGCGCAACGCCGCGCGCCCATCCGCCTTGACGCCCGGCCCTCAGGAGGCGCGAACTGCGTCCCGGAGGAACCGTCATGACCCAGCCGAAGATCGAGGTGATCGAGTACACCGACGCCGTCTGCTCCACCGCCTGGGGGGCGGAGCCGCTATTGCGCAAGCTGGACTGGCGCTACGGCGAGCATCTGGTCTGGCGCAAGGTGATGGGCGGGCTGGTCGGCGACGCCAGCACAGGCAAGGAGAGCTGGGACCGGATCAGCGCCGCCGAGCCGATGCGCAAGTACTGGAAACGGGTCTGGCATCTGACCGGCATGCCCTATCCCAACCCGATGAAGTTGATGCTGCAGTCCACCGATCCCCTGGGCGCGGCGGTGAAGGCGGCCGAACTCCAGGGGCAGGACGTGGCGCATGCGGTGCTGCGCCGGTTCCGGGAACGGATTTTCGTCGACGGCATAGGCCCGCAGACGGCCGACGAGTTCGAGGCGGCGACCCTTGGCGTTCCGGGCCTGGACCACGCGCGCTGGCGGGTCGATCAGGCCCGGCCGGAAGTCGCCGACGCCTATCGCGCCGACTGGGAAGAATGCCGGGCGCCCAACGACTACGTGCGCAACCTCAAGCACGACAGCCCGATGAATGGTGAGCTCAAGCACTCCGAGGGCCACGACCGCTACGCTTATCCGACGATCATCTTCCGCGGCGGCGCGGCCGGCGACCAGACCGTGGCCGGCTGGGTGACCTACGAGGAGTATGAGGCGGGCCTTGAGGCCGCCCTGCCGGGCGTCACCGCCAGCCCGCGCCTCGACCCCACCCCCGCAGAGGCGTTCGCCCGCTGGCCCATGCTGACCGGCCAGGAGTTCGCCTTCCTTTGCGGTGAAGGCGCCAAGCTTCCGGCGGATACAATGACGCACGATTGGGGCGATGGCCTCGTCTACTACAGCGCCGATGAAGCCCGGCGGCGAGGCCTGGGCGCAAAGGCCCTGGCGGCGGAGTAGCCGGTGGGCCGCGCCCTCCCTTTACCCCCTGGCTCCTGACCGTTAACGCCAGCGGATGGCGCTCGCGCTCATCCTGTCGTCCTTCGTCGCCGCCAGTCGCATCGGCGGCGCGGCGCAGCAGTATGTTCTGGCGGCGCACCGGATTGACCCGGTGCTTGCGCCCACCGCCATGTTCGGCCGCACGCCGGCGCGGGGCGGCAAGGGCGAAGTGACGCCGCCCGACGTATTTCGCCGGATGCTGGGGGATATCGAAGCCGACGCGGTGTTCGGCCTCGTGGACCTTATCCTCACCGGCCATTTCTCTGATCCCGAGCAGGTGGAGATCGCCGCCGGACTGATCGAGCGCGCGCGGGTTGGCGACACCGGGCGGCCGATGATCGTGGTCGATCCGGTGCTGGGCGATGCGCCGGGCGGACTCTATGTCTCTGAAGCCGTGGCGCGGGCGGTGGCCGCCCGGCTCGTTCCGCTGGCTGACTGGATCACCCCCAACCTCTGGGAGCTGGCGAAACTGTCCGGGCGTGAGATCAC
>NZ_JBILUK010000025.1:0-23156 GCF_044371015.1 Phenylobacterium sp. | reverse complement strand
ATGCTCCGCTCGGGCGACGGCCTGGTGGCCATGCTCAACGACGTTCTCGACCTCTCCAAAATCGAGGCTGGCCGCCTCGATCTGGAAGCCACCGCCTTCGACCTGCGCGCGGTGATCGAACAGGCGGTGGAGCTGTGGGCCGAGGCCGCTTCCGCCAGACGTCTCAGTCTGATCGCCGAGATCGATCCGGCGACCCCCGACCGGGTCGTCGGCGACGAGACCCGAGTGCGCCAGGTGCTGGCCAATCTGCTGTCCAACGCCCTTAAGTTCACCGAACAGGGCGCGGTCCGCGTCCGCGTGTCGACCGCCCCGAGCGCGAAGATGACGGGGGTCGAGATCCGCGTGATCGATACCGGCATCGGCATGTCGCCGACCCATGTGGCGTCGCTGTTCCGACCCTATACCCAGGCCGACGCGGCTACTGCCCGCCATTATGGAGGCACTGGCCTTGGGCTCTCGATCTGCCGCCAGCTAGCGGAGATCATGGGGGGCGAGATCGGCGTGGAGAGTGTGGTGGGCCAGGGCTCGACCTTCCGGGTCTAGCTGCCGCTGCCGCCCGCGGAGTCCGGTCTTGAGGCCGTTTGCGAGGAGGCCGACGAGACCCTGCCCCCGTTGCGCATCCTGGTCGCCGATGACAGCCCGGTGAACCAGGCGGTGGCGCGCGCGATTCTGGAGGCCGCCGGGGCCGTGGTCGAGACCGCCGCCAACGGCGCTCAGGCGCTCGAACGCCTGTCCAGCGAACCCTTCGACGTCGTGCTGATGGACCTGCGCATGCCGGTGATGGACGGCGCCGAAGCCGTTGGCCGCATCCGCGAAGGACAGGCGGGTCCAGTCGACCTGCCGGTGATCGCGCTCAGCGCCGACGCTCAGCCTGGCGAGGGGGCGAGGCTCAAGGCCCTCGGCTTTGACGGTTTCCAGCCCAAGCCCATCCAGCCCGCGAGCCTGATCAGCGCCATTGCACAGGCGGTCGCCACCCGTACGAACACCCCCGTCCGCAACGAAGCGGCCTGAGGCTCAGGCCCGAACCGATTCCACTTCGGGCACGGTCTGCGACAGCCGCCCCCCGACCCGGATCGGCGCCACTCGAAGCGCCAGCCCGGTGTTTGGATCGGTCTCCACGAACACGCCGCAAACCGTGGCCGGGCCTTCGGCCGGCTTGTAGCGGCCGCCCGAGATACGGGTGGTGAACCGCCGGAGCGGCTCTTCCTTCTGGTTGCCGATCACACTGTCGTAGTCGGCGCAGGCGCCAGCATCGGTCTGATAGGCGGTGCCGCCGGGCAGCACCTGAGCGTCGGCGGTCGGCACATGGGTATGGGTGCCAACCACCAGGCTGGCGCGACCGTCGCAGAAGTGACCCATGGCCATCTTTTCCGAGGTGATCTCGGCGTGCATGTCGACGATCACCGCATCGACCACCGCGCCGAGCGGCGCGGCGTCGAGCTCTCGGTCGACCGCCGCGAAGGGATCATCCAGCGCATCCATGTGAACCCGGCCCAGCAGGTTGATCACCAGAACGCTATTGCCCGCACCGGTCTGGAACAGCTGTGCGCCGCGGCCCGGCGGCCGCGCCAGCCGCGGATAGTTGAGGGGGCGGATCAGACGCGGTTCGCGCTCGATATAGGTCAGGGCTTCCTTCTGGTCCCAGGCATGGTTGCCCAGCGTGAGACAGTCGGCGCCGGCCTCGAACAACTCCTTGGCCGTGCTTTCGGTGATCCCGAAACCGGCGGCGGCGTTCTCGGCGTTGATCACCACGAACTCCAGCCCCAGCCGGCGCTTCAGCCCCGGCAGGTGGAGGCTGAGCGCATCACGGCCTGAACGGCCGACAACGTCTCCAAAGAAGGCGAACCTCATGGCGCCTCCTTATCGACCCGGATGAAGCCCGTCTCGGTGAGAATAGCGTCCAACGCCATGTCATGCGGCTCAGCCGGAACACGCGGGACCTCCTGGCCTGCATAGGCCACGCCGATCACCCGCACCGTCCCTCCGGCCCGAAGCGCCGCCAGTGTTCGGTCATAGTGCCCGCCGCCCTGCCCCAGCCGGCCGCCCTGCCGGTCAAAGGCGATAAGCGGTGCGAAGATCACATCGGGGCGCAGGGGCGGGCTCATCGCGTCGGCGCGGAAGATCATCGGGGCGTCGGGCTCCAATATGACCGGATACAGAACTGTCTGGCCGGCTTGCGCCAAGGAGCCCGGATCGATCTCGGCGCCTATCGGCAGATACAGCGCCACCACGGCGTCGGCGGGGATCAGGCCTTCAGGCAGGTGGGCCGCCAGCCGCGACCCAGCGTCAGGGCTCTCGGCCGCCAGGCGCTTTCGCAGTCTCCGCATCCGGGCGCGAAGTTCCGCCTTATCGTTCAAGATCGCCATCCGGGGAGGGTGGCGGCGCCGCAAGAGCCGTGAAGGACTGTGCAATTCCCTCGACCTGGCTTGACCAGGTGGGCGCCGTAGTGCCGAGGACCACGATCCCCGGCAGGGACAGCTCCCGATGAGTGAATTAAGGTCGCTGGAATTTGATCGCCTTCGACGAGAGCCGCAGCAGGACCCGCCACCTTGCAAGGTAGGGCGGCAAGGGTCCGGGCTCAAGCGGCGTCTCGCACCCTACCGCCCCCCGGTCGATTCCGAAGCGTCCTGCGCCTGCTTGGCCCGGGCCAGGGTGATGAGATAGGCGCGGATGTCCTCGGCGTCCTTCGGCGACATGTACTTCGCAAAGCTGACCATGCCCCTGGACTTAAGGGCGCCGTCGATCACCACCGACTTGAAGTCCGCCTCGGCGCGAAGCATCTGCGAATTCGTGAGATCCGCCAGATAGCCTCCTGAGGCGCTGCCGCCGTGGCAGCCCACGCAGTTGTCCTGGAACACGGCGAAGCCGGCCTTGGGATCGCCCGCAGAGGAGACACCAGCCAGCTCGAGCTTGGGCATCGGCGGGATCTTGTATTCCGGAGCCACCGCCTTGCCGCCGAGCTTGAACACCATCAGCCGGCCGGGCATGCGAACAGGATCACCGTTGAGGGCGCTGGCGAAGGTGGCGCCAGCGCCGCCATAGCCAACCATCAGGGCGACATACTGCTCGCCGTCGATCTCGTAGGTCGATGCGGGGGCCACCACGCCGTTCTGCGTCTTGAAAGACCAGAGTTTCGCACCGGACGATGCATCATAGGCGGTAAACCCGCCCACCGCCGCGCCCTGGAACACGAGGCCACCGCCCGTCGAGAGAATTCCGGCGTTCCAGAAATAGGGATGATCGACTGTCCAACGCGCCTTCTGCGCCACAGGATCCCAGGCGACGAGCTTGCCCGAGACCGTCGCCTTGATGGCCGCCATCTGCGCCTTTTCCGTCGGGAGCCCTGTGAGCAGGCCATCGATCCCCACGTTCACCGCGCCTTGCCTGTGCTTGTAGACCTTCTGGTCGCCATAGACGCTGGCTGCGACCTGGGCCGGTATGTAGACCAAGCCGGCCTTGGGGTTGAACGCCATCGGATGCCAGTTGTGCGAGCCGAGCGGCCCCGGCTGGATAGTGGCCGGACTGGTTTCGTAGCGCGCGCCGGGGACCTCGACCGGGCGACCCGTCTTGAGGTCCACCTTGGTCGCCCAGGTGATCGGCGCGAACGGCTCGGCCGAGATCAGCTGTCCCGTCGCCCGGTCGAGCACGTAGAAGAATCCGTTCTTCGGGGCCTGCATCAGCACCTTGCGGTCCTGGCCGCCAATCTTCAGATCGGCCAGCATGATGTGCTGAGTGGCGGTGTAGTCCCAGCTCTCGCCGGGCGTGGTCTGATAGTGCCAGACGTACTCGCCGGTGTCGGGCTTCAGCGCCAGGATCGACGACAGGAACAGGTTGTCGCCCTTCCCGCCCGACCGCTTCATATGGTTCCAGGGATTCCCATTGCCGATCCCGAAGTACATGAGGTCGAGCTCGGGATCGTAGGCCATGGCGTCCCAGGCCGTGCCGCCGCCGCCGCTCTCCTTCCAGGCCCCGTCCGACCAAGTGGCGTTGGCCTTTTCGGCCAGTACCTTGTCGGAGGCCGCGCCGTCCGGGGCGCCGGTGGGATTGGGTACGGTGAAGAAGCGCCAGACCTGTTTGCCGGTGGCCGCGTCATAGGCGGTGATATAGCCGCGCACGCCGTATTCGGCGCCGCCGTTGCCGATCAGCACCTTGTCCTTCACCACGCGAGGCGCGCCGGTGATCGTGTAGGGCTTGGAGTTGTCGGTGGTCTGCACAGACCAGGCGACCGAGCCGTCCTTGGCATTGAGCGCGATCAGACGTCCATCGAGCGTGCCGACGTAGACCTTGCCTTTCCAGATCGCCACGCCCCGGTTGACCACGTCGCAGCAGGCGTCGAAGCCCTTAGCCGGGTCGACCTTCGGATCAAAGCTCCACTTCTTCTCACCTGTCTTGGCGTCGAAGGCGTAGACCTTGGACCAGGCCGTGGTGGTGTAAAGCACACCATCCACCATCAATGGCGTGGCTTCCTGGCCCCGATCCGTGTCGAAGTCGGCGTACCAGGCCAGCCCCAGGTCCTTCACCGTCTCGGTGTTGATCTGGTCCAGCGGTGAGAACCGCTGTTCGGAATAGTCCTTGCCGTAGGACAGCCACTCCGCGTTGGACGCGGCCGCAAGCAGGCGCGCTGTGTCCACGTCGCCGGCGGGCTTCTGGCAGGCGGCGAGGCCTAAACCGAGCGTGCCGGCGACGGCGAGGGCCAGACCCAAGCGGACAATGCGCATGATTTCGCTCCCAATGGCGGATGCTGATCACGGCTCCGCCTTGGGCGTCACTATGCGCTGAGCGCGGCGCCCCGCAACCCTGTCGTCACGGAACGGCGATCAGTGAACAGACACGGGCGCCAGTTCATGCGCCAGCGCCGCGGCGACCGCCGAAGCCTGATCGGCCAGCACCGCCAGCCGGGCGCCGTCGGCGCGGTGGACGGCATAGAGCAATTGGGTGGGATCGAGCTCGAACTCGGCCAGCTGGTCAGGCGGCGTCGCGGCGATAATCTCGGCGGCCTTCACCGGCCGGACATAGACAAGGTGCGGGCCGCCCAGCGCGGCGAACGCTTCCATCGAAAGCACAGGCGTCTTCATGACCACCTCCTTGGTGTTGAAAGGCCGCTGATTTCAGCCGGCCGTACGGATCGGGATCGTCTGGACCCGCGCCTCGGCCGTTGGCCGGACTAGGTCGATGTGCAGCAGGCCGTGCTCAAGGCGGGCGCCATCCACCACCATGCCGTCGGCGAGAACGAAGCTGCGGATGAAGCCTCGGGCGGCGATGCCTCGATGCAGGAAGGCGTCCTCGGTCTTGCCCACACCGCTGTCGCGGCGGCCGCTGACGGTGAGCTGGCGGTCCTCGACGGTCACCGAGAGCTGATCGGGCGAGAAGCCCGCAACGGCCAGTGTGATGCGCAGGCTGCCTTCGCCCAGGTCTTCCACATTGTAGGGCGGATAGCTCTCGGCGGCCGCCTTAGCGGCGCGCTCGATCAGGGCGCGGGTATGCTCGAAGCCCAGCAGGAAGGGACTATCGAAAACGGGTCCTCGGTTCATCGGTCAGAGTCCTTGAAGCAGCGACTCGCCGGGCGGACCGCCCGAAATCGGCGCGGCCCTTCCGGACCGGACAGATGTGGGGATCTGCCCAGCCGGGATCAACGGTCCGAGCGAAATGCCCATAGACGCGAGAGCGTGAACGACAGCGCCGCCACCGCCAGAACCACCACAGCCAGGGCCATCGCGAACGGCCATCCGAGCGGACCGGTCAGCACCCAGGTCAGACCCTGGCCCAGCGCCAGCCCCGCCAGGGAGACCATGAAGAACCGCAGCGCCTGGCGCGCATGCGCCGCCGGCCGTCGAAAGGTCAGCCAGGCGTTGCCGAGATAGGAAACGCAAACCGCGCAGAGATAGCCCGCGAAGTTGGCGGCGAGCGGCGTGAGGTCTAGGCCGATCCGCGCCGCCAGCGCGCCGCCCACATGGGTGGCGGTCGATGCCAGCCCGACCAGTCCGAAAACCGGGATCTGGCGCAGCAGATCGTGGCTCATGCGGGCTTCCGTGCGATCAGCAGGATCGAGACGCCGAACGGCAGGTTGGTGGCCGCAAGCAGTCCCGCCTCAGCCGCGAACACTGTGCGAAGGAGACCATTGATCGCCGGGGGCGGTAGGCCGTCGTCGCCGCCCTCCCGGCCCAGCGCCTGGCCCAGCAGGCGAAGCGCGGCGATCGGCGGGAACAGCAAGGTGTTGAACCAGGTAGCTCGGCGAAGCACTAGGCCCTCGAATAGCCGCCGAAACTCGGTCATCGCATAGCGACGCTTGTGATGATGCTCGGCGTCATGGCCGCTCCACATCCAGGCGTGGCCCGGGACCGTGGCGACAAGGAACCCGCCGGGCGCCAGCCGGTCGGCCAGGGCGGCCACGGCGGCGCGGTCATCGTCCACGTGTTCGATCACGTCGAAGGCGCAGATCAGGTCGAAGCTCTCGGGCGTGCTTGGCAAGCTCTCGGGCAAGCGGCCATCGACCACGGTGGCGACCTTCCGTGCGTTGGCGCGGGCGCGGGCGCCGTCATCGGGCTCCACCGCCGTGACATCGCCGAAAGCCGCCAGCATGTCGAGGTTTCCACCCGTTCCACAGCCGACCTCCAGGATGCGCGCGCCCGCGGGCAGGCCAAGGCGGGCGATCTCGGCGGCCAGGATCGCCCGGCGGCCGGCGAACCACCAGTGCTCGGCCTCCTGTGCGGCCATGCGCGCATAAACGGCGGGCTCCATGGGCTAGGCGTCGAACCCGCGGCGGTCGGAGATGAGATAAACAGGTCGGCCCTTCACCTCCTGATACATTCGCCCGATGTATTCTCCGAGCACGCCAAGCGCGATCATCTGCAGGGCGAAGGCGAAGAGGATCACCACCATCAGCGAGGCGTAGCCCGGCACGTCGCGCCCGACCACCAGCACCCGGACGACAATCACCGCCGCCGCCGCCAGCGCCAGGATCGCAGCGACCACCCCCACCGTCGTCCAGATCCGCAGAGGCCGCGTCGAGAACGAGGTCATGCCGTCGAGCGCGAACCGGAACAGCCGGCGATACCGCCACGAGGTGGTTCCCGCCGTCCGGACCGGGCGGACGTAGGGCACGCCGACCTGTCGGAAGCCGACCCAGGCGAACAGACCTTTCATGAACCGGTTGCGCTCGGGCAGCGCCTTGAGAGCCTCGACCACAACGCGGTCCATAAGCCGGAAGTCGCCGGTCGAGGCTGGGATCGGCTGATCGGAAAGGCGGTTGAAGAGGTCGTAGAACAGCCCTGCGCTCCAGCGCTTCGCCCGGGTGTCGGCGGAGCGGTCGGCGCGCACGCCATAGACCACGTCGTAGCCCTGCTCCCACAGCGTGACGAACTCGCTGATCAACTCAGGCGGGTCCTGCAGATCGGCGTCGAGCGGCACCACCATGTCCCCGCCCGCCGCGTCAAGCCCGGCGGTGAGCGCGGCCTCCTTGCCGAAATTGCGCGACAGCCGGATCAGCTTAAGGCGCGGGTCGGAGACCGCCCGCTCGGCGAGCGCCGACCAGGTGCCGTCCCGGCTGCCGTCATCGACGCAGACGATTTCCAGGGCCACGCCCAGCCCGCCCAACGCCTCATCCAGCCGGTCGAACAGCACCGGCAGCATAGGGGCCTCGTCATGCATCGGAATGATGAGACTCAGCCGGCGACCCTCGCGGCGGCGCGGGGTCATCGGGCGCCCTTGGTGGCGCTCGCCACCGGACTGGCCAGCACCCCCAACGCGGCCAGTCCAGCCAGCAACGCCAGGATGCTTGAGGGAAAAATGTAGCGAGCGTCGGCCGCCGGCGCGACCAGGAACAAAATCCCGGCATAGGCGACCGCGCCCGCGGTCATGGCGCCCAACACAGGCGCTAACCGGCGATCCCGCATCACCGACAGTCCGACCAGCAGGATCGCCGCGACGTAGATTAGCCAGGACCGCCGCCACGTGTCGTCGGCATTCCGCACCACATAGGTCCGAACCTGCTCGGCCTGGTCTGGCCGCGACAGCGCCAAGCCCAAGCCATTGGTGTCGATACCCCCGTGAGTCGAATAGAAGACGCCGGTCTTCATCATGCCCATCTGTTCAGCGAAGACAGCCGCGCGATGCTCCAGATAGCAGCGAGGCTCGCCCACCACCGCCTGTCGCCAGGCGTCGGCGACAGCCCCTCCGCCGTCGGTCTCAACCAACACGGGCGCGCCCGGCCGGGGCGCCAGCGTGTGGTGCAGGTGGCGGGGGTCATAGGCCTGGCGCAGTTGCGCGACGCTCACAGGTTGGCCGCCCGTCACCGCGGCCGGGACAAACACCCGACCCGAACAGGCCGAGACGCCGATCACGTCGAACAGCTGCGTGCCGCTGAAGTTGCCGGGATTGGGCAGGGCCATGCCGTCGGGCAGCCGCCACTTGGTCGAGGCCCAGGCCAGCCCAAGCCCGGTCGCCAGCGCGACAACCACCAGGACGCGCACCCCACGCCCGGCCCGGTCGCCCAGGAACGGCCGCCAGACCATCAGCGCCAACAGAGGCGCGACGAGCAGCAGGGCGTTGTAGCGCAGTCCCACCGACAGGCAGGCGACCAGCACGGCGATGGCGACAAGGACGCCGGATCTTGACCGCGCGCCGGCCAGAGCCAAGGCCAAGGCGAGCACCGCGAAGCTTGCGGTGGGGACGTCGCGCCACTGCACGATCAGCGCGCCCAGCAAGGTGGGGAACCAGACCTGGGCTGCAACGAACAGCAGCACCAGCAGCCATCCCAGAGTGCGGCTGGGCACCAACATCCTTATGACCACCACCGCGCCCAACACCAGCAGGAAGACCTGCGCCGCCAACAGGCCCCCGGGGCCAGCGCCGGCGCCCTGGCTCAGCTGAAACAGATAGGTGTGCAACGGCGGCCACAGCCCGATCCGGACCCCGTGCACCGCCTGTTCCCAGGCCAACAGACTGTCGTAGGAAAAAAACCCCGGCCAAACCGGCAAGACCACGAGCAAAGTCACGATCGTGGCGAACAGCCCGGCCATCAGCCAGGGCGGCCGATTGAGGCTGGGCGGGGCGGTCATCGCCTCAGAACGCCATGCGGCCGAGGACGCAGACGGCCTTGCCGCCGCCCACAACGCCAAATGTGTCCACCACGCCGGAGGTTCGCGCGAGGTCGGCGTTCCAGCCGGTCTGGCCATCGGTGACCTCGGGGACGGCGGCGGTCACGTCCGGTCGCGATGCGCCGCCCTCGCCAGCTCCGACGATACGGGCGTCAGCGTCGACCAGAAGGATGCGCGCCACCCGCGTCTTGGCCGCGACATCCCAGCCCCAGCCGTGGATCCGGACGCCAGCCGGGGAGCCGGCATAGGTTTTCTCGATGATGTCGGTGTTACCCTTGCACACGCCGGTTCCCGGGAACGCCTCGCGCAGCGGCTTGCCGACCAGCCCCTGCGCCCAGGGCGGCGGCGCTGGCGTCGGGCCGGGATCAACAGGACGCGTTGGCGCAACCGTCGACGCCGCGGCTGTCACCGCCTGGGGCGCGGCGCCGGGCGCCGGGCCGTCGCCGCGCCACTTGGGTTGATCGCAGCCGGCCAGCGCCAGACACAGGACCGAGCAAAGGATCAAGACCGCGCGCATGACGCGATCTAGCCCCCGCCGCGCTCCGGGCGCAACGTTCGATGGTCCGGACAAGCGCGGCGGATCTGAAGATGCGCGCTTTCTTCGCAGCCGGTGCGATACCGGCTAGGTTCAGATCGGGGCCGGTTGGGCCTCGCGGAACCCACAACTCAGATGCTGCTCCTCGCCATCGTCGTCGTTCTGTTTCTTGTGCTGCTGAACGGTCTTTTCGCCATGTCCGAGATGGCCGTCGTTTCGGCGCGGCGCGCCAAACTTCAGAACCGGGCCGAGCGTGGTGATCGCGGCGCCCAGGCCGCGCTTCGCCTGTCGGAAGACCCAACGCGGTTTCTGTCCGCCGTCCAGGTGGGCATCACGCTGATCGGAATTCTCGCGGGCGCCTATGGCCAAGCGACTATCGCGATGGAGCTGGATCACCGGTTGGAGGCCATAGCGCTGATCGCGCCGTGGTCGGAACAGATCGCCACCGGTCTGGTGGTTGTGGGCCTCACCTATGTGTCCTTGATCCTGGGCGAGTTGGTCCCCAAGCGTCTGGCCCTGATCCACCCCGAGCGCATCGCCAGCGTCGTGGCGGCGCCGCTGTCGCTGATGGCGCGCGCCATGGGGCCGTTCGTCACGCTGCTGACCGTGTCTACGGCGGGCGTCTTGGCCTTGATGCGGGTCCGCGACAACGACGGCACCGCCGTAACCCAGGAGGAGGTCGAGACGGTGCTGGCCGAGGGCGCCGGCGCCGGCGTCATCGAGCCGAAGGAGCAGGCCATGATGCAGGAGATCATGCGGCTCGGCGACCGGTCCGTCCGCGTAGCGATGACGCCGCGCACGGAGGTTTACTGGGTGGCGCTGGACGATCCGGAGGACGTCATCCTGGGCGAAGTCCGCGCTTGCCCCTATTCGCGCTTCGTCGCGATCAACGGCCAGAACTTCGACGATCCGCTGGGGGTGGTGCACAAGCGCGACGTGGCCGATGTGCTGCTTTCGGGCGAGCCGCTCGACCTGCGAAAGCTGGCCAAGGCGCCGCTTTACATACCCGAGACGACCTCGCTGCTGCAGGCCATGGAGCAGCTCCGCAGCTCGCCACATCATGTCGCCTTTGTCGTCGACGAATTCGGCGGGCTGGAGGGCCTGCTGACGCCGACGGACCTGCTGGAGATGATCGCCGGCGACTTCCCCGAATCACATGATGCGCCCGGCGCGGCTATGATCCGTCGGGAGGACGGGTCGTATCTGGTGGACGGTAAGACCGATTTGCTGGAGCTCTCCGACGCTCTGGACGAGGCGTTTGACGCGGGAAGCTTCCACACCGCCGCCGGACTGGTGCTCAACCACCTGGGGCGCCTGCCGGAGGAAGGGGTGCGACTGGTCATCGGAAGCTGGCGCGTGGAAGTAGTCGATATGGACGGCCGCCGCATCGACAAGCTGTTGTTCACGCCGTCGGCGAACGATTGACTCTCATCACAGTGTCGTGAGCGAGGCGCCGCTGGCGCGTCCGCCCCCTCGGGCGCACCCTGGGCGTTAACCTCTCATTAGCGAAAAAACCCGGGGACGGTCCGGCCGCCTCATTGACGAGTCATTAGGACCAGTGTCCCCATATGTGGGCTGTTCGGGGTGGGGCGGCACAACATCTAGGGGCAAGGAGCAGACCGAAGATGGCGCTCCTTTGGCAGGCGGGTTCGGGACGAGATGAGTGAAGCGGCCAAGGTAGGGATTGCCGAGACGTCGGGGCGGTTCGTCGAACGGCGGGACCGACCGCAGCTGCAGCTGGTCCGGAAGGTCGAGGTCGACCGCTCGCGCGATGCGCTTCTGACCGACTTCGGCAAGACCACGCTGGAGGATCGCTATCTGCTGGCGGGCGAGAGCTATCAGGACATGTTCGCCCGGGTGGCGACGGCCTTCGCCGATGACGCCGAACACGCCCAGCGCATCTATGATTACGTCTCCAACCTCTGGTTCATGCCGGCTACGCCGGTGCTGTCGAACGGCGGCGCGGACCGGGGCCTGCCGATCTCCTGCTTCCTGAACGCCGTCCCCGACAGCCTCGAAGGCATCGTCGGCGTGTGGAACGAAAACGTGGCCCTGGCCTCCAATGGCGGCGGTATCGGCACCTATTGGGGCGGCGTGCGTTCTATCGGCGAGAAGGTGAAAGGCGCCGGCCAGACCAGCGGCATCATCCCTTTCATTCGGGTGATGGATTCGCTCACTCTGGCGATCAGTCAGGGCTCCCTGCGGCGCGGGTCGGCGGCGGTCTATCTCGACATCCACCACCCGGAGATCGAGGAGTTCCTGGAGATCCGCAAACCTTCAGGCGACTTCAATCGTAAGAGCCTGAACCTCCATCACGGCCTGAACATCACCGACGAATTCATGGAAGCGGTGCGCGACGGGGCCATGTTCGGCCTGCGCAGTCCCAAGAACCAGGAAGTGATCAAGGAGGTCGACGCCCGCTCGCTCTGGCAGAAGATCCTGGAGATCCGCCTACAGACCGGCGAGCCCTATCTGATCTTCTCCGATACCGTGAACCGCGCCATGCCGGCCCACCAGCGCGACCTGGGCCTTTCGGTGCGCCAGTCAAACCTCTGCTCGGAGATTATGCTCCACACCGGCAAGGACCATCGCGGCGAGGAGCGGACGGCGGTCTGCTGCCTGTCGTCGGTCAACGCCGAGACGTTCCTGGAATGGCGCGATCATCCGACCTTCATTGAGGACGTCATGCGCTTCCTCGACAACGTGCTGGAGGACTTCATCCAGCGCGCGCCGCCCGAGATGAAGCACGCGGCCTATGCGGCCCGGCGTGAGCGTTCGGTCGGCCTGGGCCTGATGGGCTTCCATTCGTTCCTGCAGAGCCAGAACGTGCCTTTCGAGAGCGCCATGGCCAAGAGCTGGAACATGCGGCTCTTCAAGACCCTGCGCCGCCAGTGCGACGCCGCCTCACGCAAACTGGCGGCCGAGCGCGGCGCCTGCCCGGACGCGGCCGAGCGCGGGGTGATGGAGCGGTTCTCCCATAAGCTGGCGATCGCGCCGACCGCCTCGATCTCGATCATCTGCGGCGGCACCTCGGCCGGCATCGAGCCGATCCCGGCCAATATCTACAGCCACAAGACGCTGTCTGGGACCTTCGCGGTGAAGAACCCTTTCCTGGAACGGCTGCTCGATGAGAAGGGCGCCAACACGCCGGGCGTCTGGGACTCCATCCTGGCCAATGAGGGATCAGTGCAGCATCTTGATGTGCTGACCCAGGACGAGAAGGATGTCTTCAAGACCGCCTTCGAGATCGATCAGCGCTGGGTAGTGGAGCTGGCCGCCGATCGCACGCCCGACATCTGCCAGAGCCAGTCGGTCAACATCTTCCTGCCTGGAGATGTCGATAAGTGGGATCTTCACATGCTGCACTGGACGGCGTGGGAGCGGGGCTGCAAGAGCCTCTATTATCTGCGCTCTAAGTCTGTGCAGAGGGCCAGCCACGCAGGCGGCGAGGAGGCCCAGGTGCAGATTCATGCCGAGGGCCGGACCGATTACGAGGAATGCCTCGCCTGCCAGTAGGCGCTCCGGAATGCGGCTCATTCGATCCATATCGCTGGTCTTAGCCGGCGGCCTGCTGCTCGCGGGCTGCGGCGGCACCGCGCCGTCCGGCGCCGTTGCGGCAGCCGACCGTCTGCTGGACGCAGCGCGGGACGGCGACCGAGCGGCGTTCGAGGCTGGCATAGATCGCGCCGCCCTGCGCGAGGATGTGCGCCGCCAGTTGGTCTCGGCCGCCCGGGCTTCGGCGCTTGAGGTCGACGGCGGCCCCTCGGAGTTCGCCTTGGATCGCATGATCAGCCCTCAGGCGGTCCGTCGTGTCGCGGCGGAAGCGCAGGCCGAAACCGACCTGCGAGGTCACATGCGGGCGCTGGGAACCAACCGCGCCTGTCTTGGCGGGTCGCTCGTCGGAGGCGACTGCCTCTTGACCTTTGGCCGTGGCGATGGCGGCTGGCGGCTGGTGGGCCTCAGGGCCCGCGACCTCGGGGTGGAGATGGCCGCCTCGCGCCCCTGACGCCTGGAGTCGCCATGCTGCTGCATCTATCCACCTGGGCTGAGATCGAAGCTCGGCTTACCCACTCCAAGACCGTGGTGATTCCCATCGGGTCTAATGAGCAGCACGGCCCGACCGGCCTGCTCGGCACCGACTGGTTGTGTCCGGAGATTATCGCGCATGAGGCGCACAGAACCGGCGACATCCTGATCGGCCCGACGTTCAACATCGGCATGGCCCAGCACCACCTGGATTTCCCGGGTACGATCGCACTCCGCCCGTCGACCTTCATGCTGGCTATCGGCGACTGGTGTCGCAGCCTGGCCCACGCCGGCTTCGAGCGGATGTTCTTTCTCAATGGCCACGGCGGCAACGTCGCCACCATTGAGGCCGCGTTTTCCGAACTCTACGCCGAGTCCAGCTATGCCGGGCGACGGCGAGGCTTTGCTTGCAAGTTGAAGAACTGGTGGGAGTTGAAAGGCGTCGGAGCGCTTGCCGCGCGGCAGTTCCCGGTGGGACACGGAAGCCACGCCACACCTTCGGAGATCGCGGTCACCCAGTGGGCCTATCCCGACGCCATCAAGACCGCCAACTACGCCCCTCAGATCGCGCCGACCGGTCCGATCCGTGAGGCCGGCGACTTTCGCGCCCGTTACGCCGACGGCCGAATGGGTTCAGACCCGGCGCTGGCCACTCCGGAGAAGGGCGGCGAACTGGTCAAGCTGGCCGCCGCATCGCTGCTGACCGAGGTCGCCGAGTTTGACGCCGAGCCGCGCACCTAGAGCCCATTTGAATCTGTGGCGTTTTCGGAGCTGAAACAGCGCCCACATCCGCGGACAAACCTTCAGATTGCGGTGTAGCCCCCATCGATCACCAGCTCGGCGCCGGTCATGAAGCTGGACTCGTCCGAGGCCAGGAACACGATTCCGTCGGCGATCTCGCGCGGCGCGCCGAGCCGTCCCATCGCGTGCCGCGAGATGATCATCTCACGCATTTCATTGCCGTTTTCGGAGCGTTGGATGGCGCCTGAGACCATCGGGGTGTCGATGAAGCCCGGATGCACGGAATTCACACGCACACCTAGCGGCGCAAGTTCAAGCGCGGAAGACTTGGTGAGCATGAGGACGCCGCCCTTGGAAGCGCAGTAGGCCGGCGCGCCCGCCAGCCCGACCTTCCCGAGGATCGATGAGAGGTTGATGATCGAGCCGGAGCCCTGGGCCGCCATCCCAGGCGCCACCGCCCTCATGCCCAGGAACGTGCCGTCGAGGTTGATGGCGATCATCCGCCGGAAGGCCTCGTAGGTCGCCTCAAGCAGCGGCCCGCCGCCCTCGGCGATACCGGCGCTGTTGACCAGAACGTCGATGCGCCCGAACCGCCGGATCGTCTCCCCGACCACCTCAGCCCAGCGAGATTCGTCTGTGACATCCTGGGTAAGGAACACCGCGACGTGGCCTTCGGCCGCGATGCCGTCGGCCACAGCGTGGCCCTCGGCCTCTGCGAGGTCGGTCAGGACGATGCTAGCGCCCTCTCGCGCCAGCCGTCGGGCCGACTCTGCGCCAAGGCCCGAAGACCCGCCTGTAACCAGGGCCACCTTGCCCGCGACACGTCCGGCCATCGCTCAATCCTTCCCGCTATCTCAAGGCAACCTGAGGGGCGGACGCGGCGTCAGGCGAGCGCCATCAGGCCGCAAAGCCCGCCACGTCAAAACAGGCCAACCCCGCACGGGCGGCCGCGGCATCGCCCGCGATCGTCGCCGCGCCGGTGGCCAGCAGGCTTCCGAGCGTCTCGGGGCCCGCCAGGACGCGCACCAGATCGGCATAGGCGAGCGTGATCGTCGCCGTCGCGCTCAGGCCGTCGGTCACGGCCGAGATGCCGTTGCGCAGGTGCAGTCCAACGGTCTCGCCCTCGGCAAACCGGAACGCCAGGTGGTGATCCAGGCCCTCGGCGCGCGCCGGGTCGAGCATCACCCGAAGCAGCGAAAGAGCCTCGGCAGGACGCATGGCGGCGAGCGAACCTGCCCGAAGCCGGTGCTCGCGCATTCGGGAGAGATCGGTTGATCCGTCGAGGTCCCGGGCCCGGGTAAGGCACCAATTGCGGATGTTGGCGGCGGTGGTGCGCTGGGCGATGTCCCGCAGGACGGCCGCCAGGAGCTCGCGATCCTGCGCCTCGGCGTCGGGACGGGCGACAAGCCACGCGGCCAGCTCCAGGCCCCAGCGCAGATCCTCCGCACCACGCGCCTCGGCCACCTGATTGCGAACGGACTCGGCGCCGCCAAGTCCCCGCACCAGCCGAGCGGCGCGCTCAGCGGGCGCCAGCGGGAACAGTTTGGCGGGGTCTCCATCGAACCAGCCCCGCACACCCATGGCGATCTGGCGGACATGGTGCTCGGCCACGCCGTAGAATTCGCGCGTAAGGCTGTCGGTCTCGAAGACCTTGGGCAGGCGGATCGACGCCGCCATCTGGTCGGAGGTAAGGCCCCGGTTCATGCCCCGCACAGTCTGGTCCCAGAGGAACTGGATCGAGTCGCGATAGCGGGTGACCCTCGCGCGGATCTCATCCCTTCCAGTCAGCGGCGCGCCGTGCGCGCCCAGCAGGTGCGCCGGCGAGAGCCCAATCAGGTGGTCGATCCCGCGCAGCAGGATCTGAGGATCGCGATAGGCCTCGCCGCGGATGGCGAAGATGTTGAACAGAGTCGGCCAGACGAGATTGTTCACCGCCACGCCCAGGTCCGGGAACCAGAAGGTCACCGAGTCGTCGGCGTCCGAAGGCGCGTGGGTCACCTCGACCGTGAGACCGGCGATCCTGAGCGATTCACCGCCCCGCAGCGGCTCGGTGGGATCGATATAGCCCGGCGTGAAGGGGGCGTGGCCGGGATTCCGGAAGAAGAGCCCCAGCCCCACATTGACGACGCCGTCCGGCCCTTCCGTCGGCATGCGCATGCCGAACTGATGGGCGATGCCGCTGGCGTAGGCTGGCTGGACCTCGCTCGTCACCCGCGCGAGGTTTCCCGGGATGCCCTCATGGCCGTAGATGGGCACGGGACCACCCGCTTCATCGAACACCGCCCGGGTGCCGCCGACATAGTGGAAGTGGGTGTAGAGCACAGCTACGATCGGTTTGGCGGTGCGTTGACGCAGTTCGGTCAGCGCTTCGCGCATCTCCTCGATGCACTCGCCGGTATCGATGGCGATGATCCCGTCCGGCCCCTCGATGAAGGACTGGTTGGAGAGCCCGTTTCCGACAAACGACCAGACACCCGGCGCGACCTCATAGAAGGTCCGCGCGAGCCGCTCGGTGTGGGCCACGACATCGCGATGAACGCGCTGGCCGCGCGCATCTGTGACGACGACCCCGCGGCCGGTGTCGAAACTGGGCATGCTGTCCTCCCCGCCCCCTACGGAGCTGTTACGGACAGGTATCATACGGGCGGCGCCAGCGGCTACCGCCCCGGAGCCTAGTGCTGGCTTTCCGGCATCCGCACGACCAGGCCATCCAAAGCGTCGGTGACCTTGATCTGGCAGGCGAGGCGGCTGTTGGGCTCCACGCCCTCGGCGAAGTCGAGCATCGACTCCTCCATGGCCGACTTGGTCCCGGTCTTGGAGAGCCACGCGTCGTCCACATAGACGTGGCACGTGGCGCAGGCGCAGGCCCCGCCGCAATCGGCGTCGATGCCGGGCACGTTGTTCTTCACAGCGCCTTCCATCACCGAGAGGCCAGTCTTGACCTCCAGCGCGTGCTCAGTGCCGTCGTGTTCGATATAGATGATCTTGGCCATACGCCCCTCTGCGCGCCGCATTCTCAGGCGGCGACCTCTTTCATGGAAATGGACGGGTTCGCAAGCTTCGCCTTATCGACGGGCGTGCGGTTAAGGATCAGGGTCTTACCCATCATGAACTCCGGCGGCGAATTGATCGCCTCCACCGCCTGCACCCGGTCGCCCTGGAGATGGAACAATGCGAAGCGGCCGCTGGCCGGATCGCCCCGGGTGATGATCTGATCGACCTCGAAGGCGTAGCCGGCGATCTGCAGTTTCACGTCGTACTGATCGGACCATTGCCAGGGGCATTCCCCCGCCGGCCGTGGGCGGCCGGTGATGGCGCTGGCGGCCTGTTTGGCCTGCTCAAGCGCGTTGGGCACGCTTTCCATGCGGAACATGCGATCGTAGATCGGCATCGGCCGGCAGGCCACGTCGCCGATGGCGAAGACCGCGGGGTCAGTGACGCTCCGCGCATCCAGATCGACCACCACGCCCCTGGCGCACTCCAGCCCCGCCGACTTGGCGAGCTCATCGTTGGGCGCAGCGCCGACTCCGACAACCACCGCATCGCAGGCGAGAAGGCGACCATCGTCCAGTCTTACGCCGGAGACGCGGCCGTCGGCGCCCTCAAAACCGGTGACAGTCGCCCCGAGCACGAAGCCGACGCCCTCGGCCTCGTGCCGGGCCTGGAAGAAATCGGAGAGCTGTTCGCAGGCGACGCGAGCCAGCAGGCGCGCCTCGCGCTCGACCACCGTCACCGCCGCGCCGAGCGCGCGACCGGACGCGGCGACTTCAAGGCCGATATAGCCGCCGCCGACCACCACCAGGGTCTTGCCGGGACCGACCTGAGCTTTGAGCGCCTCGGCGTCGGCGGCGGTGCGCAGGAAAAGGATGCCGGCGAGATCCTTACCCTCGATTGGGAGGGCGATCGCGCGGGCGCCGGTCGCCAGGATCAGATGGTCGTAAACCAGGCTCGCGCCATCGGAGAGGGCCACGGTTTTGGCCCCGCGATCGAGAGCAGTAACGGTCACGCTCGGCCGGAAGTCGATTCCCGCTTCCGCATAGAACTCGATCGGCTTGAGAGCGAGAGAGTCCGCGTCCGCCTCACCCTTGAGCCAGGCCTTGGAGAGCGGCGGCCTCTGATACGGCGGGATCGGTTCATCCCCGATGAGCGTGATGGCGCCTTCATAGCCATACTGGCGCAACAGCGCGGCCGCCGTGCCCCCGGCATGGCCCGCGCCCACGATCACTACCCGCGATCCGCTCATGTCTCTCCGATGCCCAATCGTGACGGCAGCGTCAACTTATCACCGATCGACAGGTTCTGGCGCACCCAGCAGCAACAACCCGGATTTACGCCGGCAAGCGGCCGCCACAGCACGATGCGATCAGGCGAAAGCGCCTTAAGGCGCCAAGATATGGAGCCTTGGCCGACAATTCGCTCCGCATCAGCTAGACTTCGGCCGCCGCTGCGACATCCGCGCTCGAACAGCCGGGTAGGGGGCTGGAGAGTGGACCAATGAGCCGACTGCACGCTGAAAAGCACCTGGTCCAACGGATTGGCTGGCTGCGCGCCGCGGTTCTTGGAGCCAACGACGGCATCGTATCGACGGCCAGCCTGATTGTCGGCGTCGCCGCCGCATCCCAGGGCCGTAACGAAATCCTGGTGGCGGGGCTGGCGGGCCTGGTCGCCGGCGCCATGTCGATGGCGGCTGGAGAGTATGTCTCGGTCAGCTCTCAGTCCGACACCGAGGGCGCCGACCTGGCGCGCGAGCGGCAGGAGTTGGCCACCCAACCGGAGCTCGAGATTGAAGAACTTGCGGGACTCTACGCGGCCCGGGGAGTGGAACGAGGCTTGGCCCGACAGGTCGCCGCGCAACTGATGGCGAAGGATGCGCTGGGCGCGCACGCGCGTGACGAACTCGGAATCTCTGAGTTCACCACAGCCCGACCCATCCAGGCCGCGCTCACCTCGGCGATGACGTTCGCCGCCGGAGCGACGCTCCCGCTCGTGACGGCGACGCTCGCGCCTCAGGCCGCAATCACGCCGGCCGTCTCGGCCGCTTCGATCCTGTTCCTGGCGATCCTCGGCGCCCTGGGGGCCAAGGTCGGCGGCGCCTCGGTGTTCAAGGGCGTGGCGCGCGTGACCTTCTGGGGCGCCGCTGCAATGGCGCTCACCGCGGGGGTCGGGCTGTTGTTCGGCGTCGCCGCCTGATCGCGCCCGGCGGCGGCCATCCGCACAAAGCGCCATCCGCCGAAGTGGAAACCGGTTCAGCGGCGGGATGGCGCGTCGGATCAAGGACTCGAGCCTCGTCTTCACGATCAGATTGAATCCGTCTGATCGGACGCGGATCTAATGAGACATGAATATGGGCATAGCGGGGTCATGCAACATGTGCTCCGTCGCCCCGCCAAGCAGGAACTCGCGGAAGCGGGTGTGGCCATAGGCGCCCATGACCAGGAGATCGGTTGGATTCGCCGCCAGGTGATCGGAGAGCACACGGCCAGCCTTGCGGCCGGCTGCGTCGACCTCTTCGGCGACCGCAGCAACACCGTGCGCGTCCAGATGACGCACCACGTCCGCGCCTAGCTTTGGATGCGCCCCGGCCTTCTCGTTGACGATCGTCAGAACCCGCACCCGTCTTGCGGCCTCCAGCAGCGGCAGCGCATCGGCGAGCGCGCGGGCGGCGGCGCGACCACCGTCCCAGGCCACCACGACGTCGCCGAAGCCGTCGGCGGGCAGATCCGCCACGCCGGGTCGGAACAACAGCACCGGCCGGCCGGACTCGAAGACAACCGTTTCGGCGACCGTGCGCTGGCCGTCCATCGGACCGGCCCAAGGGACCAGGCAGAGATCCCGGGTCCGGGCGTGCCGGGCGACATGTTCGCCGACGGCATAGTAATCCGTCTGCGTCAGGAGGGTCGCGCCGCTCACCTTGCTGGCCGCGCATGCGGCGGTGAAATGATCCAGTGCGTGACGGCAGGCTTCAAGGCTCCGGGCCTCCTGCTCGGCGCACATCGCACTCAGGTTGATCATCTGGTTCGCCAGCCAGTTGCTCGAGGTCTTCAGCTCGACCTGCACCGCGAGCGCGGTCAGTCCGACCGAGGTCGCGGCGGCGAACCGCACCGCCTGATCGATGGCCTCTGACGGCGTCGGGTCGGGGTAGCTGGTGACTTGAAACAGAACGTCTTTCATCGATGCACTCCATACTCTGACGCGCTTGAATCTCGGGCCTTGGAACGAGCGGCGCCTTGATCAGGGTCAAGCGGCGAAGAGACCCCGAGTCCCGAAAGGAGGGCCCGGCGCGTTCGCAAATCTCTTGCCGAGGACCGCCCACCTGGGGTCCACTGCCTCAGGGCGCATGAGACGCCCGGAGGACACGCCATGGATGACGCATCGGTCGACTTCAAACAGGCCGCCGCCGCAGACGCCTGGGCCACGCCGATCGAGGCGCTGAATCCGGCCCAGGCCACGCTTTTCGAGCAGGACGCCATGTGGCCGATCTTCGAGCGGCTGCGGCGCGAGGCGCCCGTCCACTGGAGTCCGCCCAACAACGTCTATGACGGCTTCTGGTCGGTCAGCCGCTACCAGGACATCATGGCGGTGGACACCAACCATGACGCGTTCTCTTCCGCCGACGGCATCGCGATCCAGACCCGCGAGGCGAAGATCGAGAGCGACAAGCGGCCACGCGGCTCGTCCTTCATCGGAATGGATCCGCCAGGCCACGACGTGCAGCGCAAGGCGGTGAGCCCGGCGGTGGCGCCGCACAATCTCCAGATCCTTGGCCCTCTGATCCGCGAGCGGGCTGGCGCGATCCTCGACGGACTTCCGATCGGGCAGGAGTTCGACTGGGTCGATCTCGTCTCCAAGGAACTTACGGCGATGACTCTCGCCACCCTGTTCGACTATCCCCAGGAGCGCCGGCGCGAGCTGACCTTCTGGTCGGACATGTTCACCAATGCGCCCGGCCATGGCCCGGCCAAGAGCTGGGAACACAAGCGCGAGGAGGCGGACGCCTGCTTCGCCGCGTTCGACGTGCTGTGGGACGAACGGGTCGACGCCGAGCCGCGGTTCGACCTCGTCTCAATGATGGCGCACAACGAGGCCACTCGGAATCTGGGTCGTCGCGACTTCCACTCCAACGTCGTTCTGTTGATCATCGGTGGCAACGACACCACGCGGAACACCATCTCCGGCTCGGTGTATGCGCTGAACAAGAACCCCGACCAGTACGACAAGCTGCGCGCCAATCCCGGTCTGATCCCCAGCATGGTGTCGGAGACGATCCGCTGGCAGACGCCTCTGGCCCACATGTCGCGCACCGCCACGCGGGATATCGAACTGGGCGGCAAGACCATCCGCAAAGGCGATACGGTGGTCATGTGGTACGTCTCGGGCAACCGCGACGACGCCCAGATCGAGAACCCGAACGCCTATGTCATCGACCGCGAGAGGCCTCGGAACCATCTATCGTTCGGGTTCGGCATCCATCGCTGCGTGGGCAATCGTCTGGCCGAACTGCAGCTCACCATCATCTGGGAAGAAATCCTGAAGCGCTTCCCCGAGGTGCGCCTGACCCGGGAGCCGCAACGTACGCACTCGGTGTTCGTGAAAGGCTACGAGACCTTGCCGGTGATGATTCCGACGCGCAACTAGGCCGCCTTCCGCTCGGCGATCCAGTCGCGCACACGGCGGTCGAGCACCGAGAGCGGAAGGGAGCCTGCGCCGATCAGCATGTCGTTGAAGGCCTTGACGTCGAACTTCGGCCCCAGCGCCGCCTCAGCCTCGGCGCGCAGGGCCAGGATGCGGATCATGCCGATCTTGTAGGCCGTCGCCTGGCCGGGGTTGAGGATGTAGCGGCGGGCCTCGGCGCGCGCCTGCTGCTCGGGCCTGCGACCCGTCTGAACCAGGTAGGCGAAGGCCTGATCTTCGGTCCAGCCCTTGGCGTGGAGACCAGTGTCGACGACAAGACGGGCGGCGCGGAACAACTCGGCGTCGAGCCGCATGAAGTCCGAGGCGATGTCGGGATAGACGCCCATCTCCTTGCAGAGCAACTCGGAATAAAGGCCCCAGCCCTCGTTGAAGGCGGCGTTGCGATAGGCGAGGCGGTAGAGCGGGACCCGCTCTTGGCGCACGCGGATATCGCCCTGCATCAGATGGCCCGGCGCCGCCTCATGACACATCAGACTGGCGAGGCCCGCGCGGCGTGGTGTGTCACCCAGCATGTGCAGATAGACCCGGCCCGGCCGGGCGCCGTCAGGACTGGGTCCGCTGGCATGCGCCGCACCGCCGGCCACTTCGCTGAACGCGGGCTCGCGGATGACCTCCATGGCGTAGGCCGGCAGGCGGTTGAACATCACCGGCAGCCGGTCTCGCGCCATGCTCACCAGACGGTTCGAATAGGCCAGGATCTCGACGCGGGTCTGGTCGGTGTAGGGCTGCGGGGGATCCAGCCGGGCCAACTCCGCATAGAAGGCTGAGGCGTCCTTGAACCCCGCCGTGCGGGCCAGCGCATCCTGCTCAGCCTGGACGCGCGCCACTTCGGTTAGGCCGAGCCGGTGGACCTCATCAGCGGTGAGATCGAGCGTAGTCTGCAGCTTGAGCGCCGCCTTATACCAGGCCAGCCCGTCGGGGAGCGTAAGCGCGCCGACCTTGCCGGACGGGGCCTGGGCGACGTCGCCCTCCGCCCAGCCGATCAGCCGTTCGTAGGCGGGCTTCATGTGGCCGGTGAGCGCCACCTTCGCCTCGTCGAGCAGGGCCTGCGCCTCGGCGGGCGAGAC
>NZ_JBILUK010000178.1:0-6582 GCF_044371015.1 Phenylobacterium sp. | reverse complement strand
AGGCCTCGCAGGCTTCGGAGCAGCAACGTGGCCTCTCCGGCGACTGGGGTCAGTCGATCTCGATACAGATCCCTCAGACCGGGGTCTCACTGGCGCAGATAAACGCCTGGCTGCGCGAGACGCTGGGCCGCCAGAGCCACGTCAGCGGCGAGGTGATGGCATCGCCCGCCGGAACCCTGACCCTTGTCGCCCGCAGCGGCTCGCGTGGCTTGGCACCGCTGACCGGCCAGGAAGCCGAGATGACAATCCTGATCCAACGGACGGCGGAGGCGGTTTACGCTCGCGAGCAGCCCCGGAGTTATGGGTCCTACCTCTGGCGGCAGGCCAGGCGGGACGAGCACACCATATGGCACAGGTCGCGACTGTCCGCGCCTCTCGCCCAGGATAAGGCGCTTGCCTACTTTGGTCTGGCGAATGCTGCATCACGCATCGAGGGTGATCTCGCACGGCGCGGGCTCCTCGAAAAGTCAATTGCGGCTGACCCCACGTACGGGATGGCCGTCTTCGCGCTGAGTGCCGTTGCGTCCAATTTCGGCCTTTCTGAGACCGAGCATCGCCTCGACCGACGCACGCTCGAGCTTGTGCGGGCGGACACCAACAACTCGCCCGAATTCAAGCGACAGCAGATTGCAGACGCTCAGCGCCTTCTTGCTGGGGAGAAGGGCGATTGGATGGAGGCCCGGTCCCAGGCCCAGGCCAACATGGGCAAGGTTCTTCTTGGCGTCGGAACCCTCAGCAACTTTGCTGCCCTTAATGTATCAAGTTCCAATGCCGCGCTGCATGATCTTCGTCAGGCGCAGGCGGACCTGGCCGGCTTTGAGCCGGTCACACCCGACGCCGAGCGCCAAATCCGGCGAGCCGTCTTGCGTTTACGGATCAGCGCCCAGGATTGGCCTGGCGTCGTCACGGCGGCGGACGCCGTACTGGCCGACCAGGAGCAGCTTCCGGACAAGGGCGTCCATCGCCCGATCCCCCGCGCGCAGAAGGCCGTGGCGCTGGCGCATCTGGGCCGGGTCGCCGAGGCCGAAGCCCTGATCGGCGGCACACCGCTAGACTGCCAGCCCTGCGTCATGGCGCGGGGTGAGATTGCCGCCCTGGCCGGACAGCCGGCGCTGGCCGACCACTGGTTCGGAGAAGCGGTGAAGATGGCCCCCTCGCTGCCGATGGCATCCACGGCCTGGGGCCGGGTGCTGCTGGACCGGGGCCAGACCGACCGGGCCATCGCCCAGTTCAAGCTCGCCAACACCCGGGGACCGCACTTCGCCGACCCGCTGTCCTGGTGGGGCGAGGCGCTGCTGCGCAAGGGTGAGACCAAGGCCGCCCTCAAGAAGTTCAGGGAAGCCGACAAATACGCACCGAAGTGGGGCCGCAACCACCTGCTGTGGGGCGACGCTCTGGCCAAGCTGGGCAAGGCCGACGAGGCCCGCGACCAGTGGCGCGCCGCGGCGGGCATGGACCTGTCGACTACGGATCGGGCGCGGGTCACGGCGTTACTCCAAAAGCGGACTACCTGAGCTTCCGCTTCGGGTCGGCAGCGGTCCTTAGCTCCAAGCCCGCAAGCGGACGCGACGAGGGTCGGCAACGAGTCATAAGCCGTAGCGGTCGCTCACCCGACACACTCTAGACAGCACCGCATCCGTGGATTGCCTAGCCGCCGAAACGCCTTGACTCCACTCTCGCTTTGTGTTCTCTCTTTGTTCGTGTTTGACGCCCCCGCCCCTGACGCGGTCCCGAGCCCCCAATCACCGGGTCAAGAGGACGCCGCCCGCCGCAAGGCCTGGCTCGTGGAGCTGGCCGCCATCGGCATGGAGATGGCTCGAAAGACCAAGGCCGACTTCGACGCGGCCGAGACCCCCGCGGAGCGTCGCGAGGCCATGGGTGAGTTTCCCGCTGCGGCCCGGCTGGTCCAGCGCGCCATCTTCCTCGAAGCCAAGCTGGAGCGGGATGACCGCATGGAGGCCCGTCTGGTCGCCCAGGACGCGGCGATCGCCGCCCGCGAGGCGGTCTCCCGTCGCAAGGCCCGCGCGGGGATCGTGGTCGAGCGCCTGATCGAGGTCGCCCACCCCAAGAGCCCCGTCCAGAAGTACGACGCCCTCAAGCGTCTGCGCTGGCGGCTCGACGATGACTTCCTCGAGCCCGACTTCGCCGACCGGCCCTTCGACGAAGTGATCCGCATCCTCTGCAAGAGCGTCGGCCTCCCCAGTCCGCCCGCCATCGGCGACGACGCCGACCTCTGGGCGATCAACCTCCGACGGGAAGACGCGTCGCCCCCGCGCGCCGCTGAACCGCAGCCGAAAAACGACATCGACGATGATGACGACGACGACGACGGCCTCGATCCCCTCGGCCGACGGCCGCCCGTCACCAGCTCGGCCTAGGTTTCCGGCGAGGGCGCCTCTGCTCCACCGAGACAAGAGCGAACCACGGATTTGCCGGATAGACACGGATGGCGTCGCAGATGCCCGCCCGATCCGTGTTCATCCGTGTCCATCCGTGGTCGATGAACACCCCCTCCCCTCATCCGACCCCGGTTCAAGTCCGGCGCCACCTTCTCCCGCAAGGGGGAGAGGATGCTGACCCGCGCCCTTTCGTGACCTTTCGTGTTTTTCGTGGCCCCCTATGCTGCGCGCCAGGGGAGAGACTTAAGCATGCGGTTCAGCTTCTTCGGCGCGGTCCTGGCCGCCGTCGTCCTCGCAACCCCGGCCGCGGCCCAGCCGCCCGCCCCGCGCCCCAACATCGTGGTCATCGTCGTCGACGACGCGGCCCTGATGGATTTCGGCGCCTTCGGCGGCGAGGCCCGCACCCCCCACATCGATGCGCTGGCCCGGCGCGGCGCCATGCTCACCGGCTATCGCACCTCGCCGCTCTGCTCGCCCTCGCGCGCCATGCTGCTGACCGGCGTCGACAGCCATCGCGCCGGCGTCGCCACCATCGAGGAGGTGCTGCCGCCCTCCCAGCGGAACAAGCCCGGCTATGGCCTCTCCCTCGAACCCGGCGTGCTGACCGTGGCCGAGCGTCTGCGCCGCACCGGCTATCGCACCCTGATGGCCGGCAAGTGGCACCTGGGGCACGAACCCCGCGCCCTGCCCTCGGCCCAGGGCTTCGACCGCTCGCTGGCGCTCGACGCCTCGGGCGCCGACAACTGGGCGGCCAAGTCCTACATGCCCTACTACCGGACCGCGCCCTGGTTCGAAGACGGGCGGCCGGTCGATCTCCCCGGGCGCTTCTATTCCTCCGACCTGCTGGTCGACCGGCTGACCCGCTACATCGACGAAGGCCCGCCGGGTCAGAAGCCCTGGTTCGCCTATCTGGCGTTCCAGGCGGTGCACATTCCGGTGCAGGCGCCCAAGGCCTATTCCGACCGCTACCGGGGCCGTTTCGACGGCGGCTGGGCCGCCCTGCGCGCGGCGCGGGCCGAGCGGGCGCGGGCTCTGGGGATCATCCCGGCGGACGCCCCGGTGGCGCCGCTGGCCGCCGACCTCCGCCGCTGGGAGGCGCTGAGCGCCGAGGAGCGCGCCATCTACGCCCGCACCATGGAAGTCTATTCCGGCATGCTGGAGTCGATGGACGCCGCCATCGGCCGGCTGATCGCCCATGTCGACAGGCGCGGCGAGCTCGCCAACACCCTGTTCGTCGTCACCTCCGACAACGGGCCCGAGCCGTCCGACCCGGTCCACGCCACCGGCATGTCGCTGTGGATGGCGATGAACGGCTATTCCTGGCGCCTGCAGGGGCTGGGCGAGCCCGGCAGCCTGGCCTTCATCGGCCGCGAGTGGGCCAGCGCGCTTTCCGCCCCCAGCCAGCACTACAAGTTCTTCGCCGCCGAGGGCGGGGTGCGCGCGCCGCTGGTGATCTCCGGCCCCGGCGTGGCCGCCGGCGCGCGGCTTCCCGCGCTCAGCTTCGTCACCGACATCACCCCCACCCTGCTGGAGTCCGCCGGCGCCCCGCCGGTGCTGAAGGGCGCCAAGGCGCTCGACGGGCGCAGCCTGCGGCCCATGCTGGCGGGCGAGACCCCGGCGATCCACGGCCCGGACCATCCCATCGGCCTGGAGGTCTCGGGCAACGCCGCGCTCTACCGGGGCGACCACAAGATCGTGCGCGACATGGCCCCGCTCGGCGACGGCCGCTGGCGGCTCTACAATCTGGCCGTCGACCCCGGCGAGACGCGCGACCTCTCGGCCGCCGAGCCCGAGCGGCTCCAGGCCATGCTGGCCGACTACAAGGCCTACGAGGCCCGGGTCGGCGTCGCGCCCCTGCCGCCCGGCTACACTATGCAGAAGCAGCTGGTGGGCAATGCGCTCACCCGCCAGCTCGGCTTCGCCCGGGGCGGCCTGATCGCCGCCGGCCTGGCGCTGGTCGCCGCCGTCGCATTCTTCATCTGGCGGCGTCGTCGCCGTCGGCAAGGTCGGCTGTGATGCACAACCCCCCTCCAACACCGTCATGGCCCGGCTTGTCCGGGCCATCCATGCCCGCCCCTGAGCGCCGAGCCCAATGGGTGGCCCGGACAAGCCGGGCCATGACGGCGGATAGGGTGAGTGGTCGCCGCCGTCGCCTCAGCCGTTCGGGAGGTCCGGAATCGTGAACGGCGCCGCCGCGCCGTAGGCCTCGGCCGCCGCCAGGACCAGGGCATCGCGGCCATGAGCAGCGACGATCTGCAGGCCGATCGGCAGGCCCTCGGCGCTCAGGCCGCAGGGAACCGAGATCGCCGGGTGGCGGGTCAGGTTGAACACCGCCGTGCAGGCCCACTGGTAGTTGGGCTGGCCGTCCGGCCCCAGCGGCGCCATCCGCCCGATTTCGAAGGGAACCACCGCCAGGGTCGGCGAGATCACCAGATCGTAGTCGGCCAGCACCAGGTTCCAGGCGTGGCTGATGTCCCGCCGCTCCACCTGGGCGTCGACCAGGGTCTGCAGGCTGAGGCCCGCGCCCATCCGGGCGTTGTTGAGCAGGGCCGGGTCGAACTCGCCGTGGCGGTCCTCGGGATAGACCTGCAGCAGCCGCTGCAGCGCCGAGTTCCAGTGCACCTGCCAGGCCATGCCGGCCCGGCCGTTGTTGTAGGGCGGGGTGATCGTCTCGACCTTGGCGCCCAGCGCCTCGAACACCTTCACCGCCGCGTCGAACCGCGCGGCGACGTCGGGGTCCACATGGTGCTCGCCGAAGCGGGCGAGGACGCCGACCTTCAGGCCCTTCACGCCCTGGCCCAGGGCGGCGACGTAGTCCACGCCGTCGTCGCTGAGCGCGCCGGGGTCGCGGGCGTCGAAGCGCGCCAGGGCGTTCATCATCAGGGCGCAGTCCCGCGCCGTCCGGGTCATCGGCCCGGTGTTGGCGAGGTCGCCGTGCATCGAGGCCGGCCAGGCCGGGATCCGCCCGAAGGTCGCCTTCAGGCCCACCAGCCCGGTGGCGCTGGCCGGGATGCGGATGCTGCCGCCGCCGTCGGTGCCGATCGCCAGCGGGCCCAGTCCCGCCGCCACCGCCGCCCCGGCCCCGCCGGACGAGCCGCCGGGGATGCGGTCCAGCTTCCAGGGGTTGCGGGTCACCCCGTTGAGCGGCGAGTCCGTCACGCCCTTGAAGCCGTACTCCGGGCTGGTCGACTGGGCGAAGATCACCGCGCCGCCTTCCCGCAGCCGCGCCGTGACCGTCGAGTCCTCCTTCGCCGGGGACTTGTCGGTGAGCTGGCTGGCCATGGTGTGCGGCCAGCCCGCCACCCGCACCAGCTCCTTGATCGAGACCGGAACCCCGTCGATCCCCGAAGCCGGCGCGCCCTTGGCCCACCGCGCCTCCGACGCCTTGGCCTGGGCCCGCGCGCCGTCCGCATCGATCAGGCGCAGCGCGTTGATGACGGGGTTCACCCGCTCAGCCCGCGCCAGGATCGCGTCCAGCGCCTCCACCGGCGAGGCGGCCTTGGTGCGATAGAGCTCGGTAAGCTCGGCGGCGGTGGCCTGGGTCAGGTCGGTCGGCGGCATGGGCGTCTCCTTGTTCCGGCTACGCTCTCAGACCGGCGCGAAGACCGCAACGCCTCAGATCAGCGTCACCAGCCCGATCACCGCGCCGGTCATGGCGCTGGCGAGGTTGCCGGCGATCCAGGACTTGAACCCGAGCCCCGCCACCTCGGCGCGCCGCGAGGGCGCCAGCGTGCCGATGGTCGAGACCAGCAGGCCGATGCTGGCCAGGTTGGCGAAGCCGCACAGCGCATAGATCACGATCAGCTTGGCCCGCGGGTCCAGCGCCTCGGCCGGCAGCCGCGACATGTCGAGATAGGCCACATACTCGTTCAGGATCGCCTTGGTCCCCATCAGCGCCCCGGCCGTCGGCGCCTGATCCAGCGGCACGCCCAGCGTCCACATCAGCGGTGCGAACACCCAGCCCAGGATCCGCCGCAGCGTGAGCGCCTCGCCCGCCACGTCAGGCGCCAGCGCCAGCCCCATGTCGGCCAGCGCCACCAGGGCGAAGATCGCTATGATCACCCCGATCACCGCGAACATCAGCTGCACGCCTTCCATGGCGCCGCGCACCACCGCATCCAGCGCGCCATCGTAGCGGAGGGAGGTCTCGTCGAGCCGCGCCTCGGTCCGGCCATCGTCGGGC
>NZ_JBILUK010000177.1:0-6597 GCF_044371015.1 Phenylobacterium sp. | reverse complement strand
CGTCCAGTTGTCGCTTGCACCAGTCGACCGGCGCCGAGCCGACGCCATGGCGCGTGAACACGCCGGCGCAGCTGGCGCCTTCCGGAAACGCCATCACCAACAGATCGTCGCGCTCATGCTTGTAGAAGCCGGCCCGACCGGTCGCTAGGGTCACGCCCCGGATCGGAGGCAGGGCGGGGAGCGGGGTCGCCATCGGCGAAACCGGCATCGCGGCCTTGTCGACCCGCTTCCGCCCCGCGCGCTTGATGGCCGAGGCCAGCGGGTCCAGGGCGCGCTCCAGGGTTTGGCCCACAGTTTCCGCGGGCGTCGATTTGCGGCTCATCGGGCGGCTCCCGGTTGGGCAGGTGCGGTGGGCGCGACGGCGGCCGGCGCAGGCGCCGCCTTCGGCGCGTCGGCTGGCGGCGTTGGCTTGAGAACGCCGGGTTCAGGACGGGTCAGATCTTCGACCTTGGCCTTGGCGCGCAGGGTCTCCAGCAGGTCGCGGATGCGGTCATAGGTCAGGAACCGGACGATCTGCGGCCGCGCGACATCGAGCGCGATGGGCTGTTCCTCGCGGACGTCTTCGATGCGCACCAGGGCCAGCCCGCCCTCGACCGCCACCGGTCCAACGATCTGGCCGGCGCGGGCGCCCTTCAACGCCGCCTCATAGGCCTCGGGCATGACATCGGTGGAGAAGTAGCCGAGATCGCCGCCGTTGAAGCGCGTGGCCGCATCTCGTGACCGCTCCATGGCCAGCGCCTCGAACGAGGCGCCGGCCGCCAGCAGTTTGCGCACCTGCTCCACCTCGGCCGGCGTGGCCAATACGATCTGGCGCGCGCGCACCTCTTCCGAGCGCCGTGAGAGGCGCTGCTGTTCCTCATAGAGGCTCTTGATGTTGGACTCGGTCACCGTATCGGCCACGGTAGCCTGCACCAGAAGGTCGCCCAGCACCCGGTCCTGCGCCGCGGCCAGCCGGCGTTGCGCGACAGGGTCGTCGTCAATCTTGCGGCGGCGCGCCTCCGCGGCGAGCAGCCGTTGGTCGATCACTTCGTCCTTCATGCGCTGGAACAGGTCCGACGCCGGATCCAGCGGCTCGCCCTGGCCGATCAGGCCCTGGGCGATGGCTTCGCGCTTGACGTCCGAGGTCCAGATCACCGCGCCGTCCACCCGCGCCACGGCCACGTCGCCCCGCTCCGGCGGCTGGTCGCCGTCGCCGCCGCGATTGCACGCGGCCAGCGCCAGGGTCAGCGCAAGAACGGCGAAGATGCGGTGGCGGGCTCCGGCAGCCATGCAAATTTCTCTCACGGCGCCCCCGGCGGCGCCGCCCGTCCCTAGCCATTTCCGTTTGGGGATGCAAAGAATGCTCTGACCATCCAAACGTCCGTTCGGGCGCAAACACACTTGATCGTTGGGAGAACCATTCAGATGCGCGAAGCCGTCATCGTTTCCTACGCCCGCACGGGCCTGGCCAAGTCGGGCCGGGGCGGGTTCAACATCACACCGCCGATGACCATGGCGGCGCACGCCATCAAGCACGCCGTCGAGCGGTCCGGCGTTGAGGCCGACTTCGTTGAAGACTGCTACTTGGGCAACAACGCGCACGGCGCCGCCAACATCGGCCGCCAAGCCGCCTTGCTGGCCGGCATGCCGGTGACCACGGCCGGCGTCACCGTCAACCGCTTCTGCTCCTCGGGCCTGCAGACCATCGCCATGGCCGCCAACCACATTCGCGGCGACGGCGCTGACTGCGTGGTCGCGGGCGGCGTGGAAAGCATCTCGATCCCCGGCGGCGGCATGCCCCGTGAAGCCATCGACCCGGACCTGATCAAGGCCTCGCCGGATATCTTCATGGCCATGATCGATACCGCCGACATCGTGGCCAAGCGCTACAACCTGAGCCGCGAGTATCAGGACGAGTACTCGCTGGAGAGCCAGCGCCGGATGGCCGCCGCCCAGCAGGCCAACAAGTTCAAGGACGAAATCGTCCCGATGAAGACCAAGATGAAGGTGGTCAACAAGGAGACGAAGGAAGAGTCCATCGTCGACTACGTGGTGGACCGGGACGAGTGCAATCGTCCGGACACCACCATGGAAGGGCTTTCCAAGCTCCCGCCGGTCAAGGGTGAAGGCAACTTCATTACGGCCGGCAACGCCAGCCAGCTCTCCGATGGGGCCGCCATGGTGGTCCTCATGGAAGCCAAGGAAGCCGAGCGTCGCGGTCTGGAGCCCATGGGCCGGTTCGTGTCGTGGGCGGTCGCCGGCTGCGAGCCCGACGAAATGGGCATCGGCCCGGTGTTCGCCATCCCCAAGCTTCTGAAGCGTGCGGGCCTGAAGGTGGACGACATTGACCTTTGGGAACTGAACGAAGCCTTCGCCAGCCAGTGCCTCTACAGCCGCGACAAGATGGGCATCGACCCGGAGAAGTATAACGTCAACGGCGGCTCGATCTCGATCGGCCACCCCTTCGGCATGACCGGCGCGCGACTGACCGGCCACATCCTGCAGGAAGGCCGTCGCCGCAAAGCCAAATGGGGCGTGGTGACCATGTGCATCGGCGGCGGCCAGGGCGGCGCCGGCCTGTTCGAAATCTACTAGGTTCAGGCGTATCGAATCGGATTGGCCCTCCCTTGCGGGAGGGCCTTTTCGTTTTTGGGTCGGCGCATCTGCGGCTGAAGAGGACAGCCTTTGGGCGTCGAAATCACCAGAAGGTGCAAGCCAACCAACCTCGCTACGCCCGCAGGGCTTCAAAGGTCCAGGTGCGGTCCGACCCCCTCAAACCTCGGGACCGGTCATAGTTTCCGACAACCGACACGGAACAGAAGCCCGCGGCCTCCAACGCCATCCTGAACTCATCAAGGCCCCAAAATCGTTGGGCCATGATGTCGATCTCGGTCTCGATCAGGCGGCCGTCGCGCCAGCGTTCGTAGCGGTAGACGCTCTCCGCCCGCTGACGGAACCAGTCGGTGACCGAGCGCGTCCCTTCACAGGTGAGCAGATCGCCCGAGGGCGCGGTCCAGCGGCGGCGGTCGATGCTGTTCGAGGCCAGGAAACCCAGCCCCTGGAGATCGATCACCAGCACGCCGCCCGGCTCCAGCGCGGCATGGAAGCGCCGAAGCACATCCATCGCGACCGCGAAGTCGTCGATCAGGGTGAAGGAGCCGACCGGAACCAGGACGGCGCCGAAGGTCCGGCTAAAGCCGAAGTCCTCGTAGCGGGCCTGGGCCAATTCGGGCGCGAACCCTTCCTCCGCACACCGCGTCCGGCATCGATCCAGCATGTCCGGACTGGGATCGAAGCCGGCCATGTCGTGTCCGGCCTTTAGGAACGGAATCAGAGTTCGCCCGGAACCGCAGGCGGGCTCCAGGATCGGACGGCCGAAGCTCTCGAACCGCGCCAGATGGAAGCGCGTGTCGGGCAACGCGAAGTCGGGCTTGTCGATATCGTAGATCTCGCTGGCGATCGCGCCATAGCGATTGATGGTGGTCTGGGTCATGAAGGTTCCGGAATAGAGCGGAGACTCGCGCCGGACGGGTCCGGCGACGGCGGGTGGCCTGCGGTTGTCCGCGGTGCCTATGTTCGCTCAAGCCTTCATCGTGGCGTCAGGCTGGGCCCGTCGGCGGCCCCGGTCAAGCCGGCAGGACAATGTGCCCATCGTCCGGCTGCACCGCACCGGCGACCACCCGGCCATAGAGCGCCAGCAGAGCGTCGGCGCCCTGGTGGTGGCGCAAGGTGAGCCAGGGACTGTCGGCGACGAAGGCGGCCATCGCCTCGCCGAACCTCTGATCAAGCCCCTCGGCGCCCCAGTCCTTCATCCGTTGGCGGATCCGGTCCGGCGCGAAGAAGAAGCTCGGCGCGGGTCCCGGAACTTCCACCCGCGGCGCGCCGAGCGCGTCCCAATGGGTTACGCCCACCCCGATGCTGGCGACCAGGTCCGCACCCAGCGCCGCATGCACCTGCGCCGTGATCGCCCGGCGGCCTGCGAAGTCCACATAGACCGCCGGCGCGGGCGCGGAGACCTGGCCCGCCGCCTCATAGGGCGCCAGCTCATCATAGAGGTTGAGCGCGCCCAGACGCTCCACATGCGCCGCCGAGGTGAGGCCGATCACCTTCACCCCGCGCCGGCGCGCCAGCCAGGCCAGACTGAGCGCGGTCTTGCTCGACGCGCTGGAGAGGATGAGCGATGCGGGCGGCGTCTCGCAGATCTGGTCGTCGAGGATGAAGCCGGTCATGAACAACGGTCGCAGCAGGGCGCGGACGTCGTCCTGGTCCGAAGGCTCAGCGACCGAATAGGCGTTGTAGGTCGGCGGCAGTTCCGCCCGATGCGCCGAGGTCTCCACATAGCCGGCCCCGCGCCTGGCCATACGGGCGACCGCATGGCTCGACATCGGCCAATAGCCGAAGAGCCTGAGGCCTTCCGGCGCTTCCGCCGCATGAGAGCGCACAACGCGCGCAAAGCCCCACACAGGGATCCGACCCAGCCCCTCCGGCGCCGGGAAAAAGCGCCAGTAGCCGATCTGATCGCCCACGGCGCCGTAGGTGATGTTGTTGGCGGTAAGGGCGAACCGCTCGATCTCGAACAGCGCTTCGCCCTCGGCCAGCGCGGCGTCAGTGTCCAGCGGCCGGATCTCGGCCCGCGTCAGGTCGCGCCGATCGACGACGAGGTCGAAACCGCTCACGGAAGATCCGCCCAGTTGCCGTGGAAGCCGAACGGGATTCGACGCGGAACCTTGGCGACCGCGATGGGGCCCTTGGCGATGTCGAGCGCCTCGAAGATCACCAGGTCCGAGCGATTCTCCGCCGCGCGCCAGATGACCGCGGTCAGCCAGCCGTCTCCCTCGGGCGCATTCTTGGATCGGGGCACGAAGACCGGCTCCGAGGTCATGTCGCCGCCATCGAGCTCCAGCACCTGACGCTTTCCGGTCTGCAGGTCGATGTGGGCGAGCGCGGTCATGCCCACGGTCTTGCTGCCCCGCGGATCAGCGGCGTACCAGCCGTGGCGGTGCTTGCGGGTCTCGTAGCGGGGATCGACGCGCGGGAACTCGCCGTCGAGATCATCCAGCGGCTCTTCCTTGATGGCGTCCGACCCGCCGGAGAGATCGAAGGTCCAGCGCACCAGCCGCGCGGCCGACTTCTCGCCGCGGCTGCCGTAGGCGTTGGGGAACAGCGGCGCCACGTCGTAGCGCATCACGTCGCAGACGATCTTGTCGCCCTCCTCCCAAGAGTTGAGAGGGTGGAACACGTAGCAGGCCTCGGTGTTGAACCAGCGGAGGGTCGAGACATCGGCGTCGCGCCGCATCACCCCGACATAGCTGCCCTTCTCCGGCTCCCAGGCATAGGCGGGGCGGCCGCTCATCGCCCGCTCGAGGCTGCCGGTCAGCGGCAGGATCGGGAAGAGCGCATGGCGTTCGGTGACCATGAAGTCGTGCACCATCGAGGAGAAAGGCGCCTCGAAGTCGTCGCGCCGCACCACGTTTCCGGCCGCGTCGGTGACGCCGAAGCTGACGCCCGCCGAGAGCGGCATCGGGCCGATCCCATAGCCGAACCAGATCATCTCGCCGGTCACCGGATCGATCTTGGGGTGGGCGGTGGTGCGATCCTTGTAGGGCCGGACATAGCCCGTGGACTCCAGAGTGCGCGGGTTCATCTCGAACGGCTGATGGCCTTCCTCGAGCGCCAGCAGGCGGCCGGCGTGCCAGACGATGTTGGTGTTGGCGAGCCCGCCCTCGTTGCCCTGGGCCACCGGGTCCGTGTGCATCGGGTTGCCCAGGCTGCCGAACAGCGAGCGGCCGTGCTCATGCTCCAGCGTCCACTTGGGCGTGCGCGCATATCGGTTGCGGTAGGAGACCTTACCGTCCGCGATATAGAACCCGTGCACCATGCCGTCGCCGGCGAACCAATGATGGTTCGGATCGCGCGGCTCGAACTGCGGGTTCGGCCCGATCCGGAACAGCGCCCCGCGCAGGCCGGCCGGAACCTCGCCGACGATCTCAAGCTCGAAGTCGTCCTCGGTCGAGAGGGGCGCGAAATTGCCGGCGAGATAGGGGTTTACGCGCGCATTCCCGTCCATGGGCCGATCCTCCGACTTTTGTTTTCTTACGCTGTAAATGTATGCGCGCGTCGGACGGCCTTGGCAAGCCCCTCAGCTGGGCGACGGATCGTGATCCAGGATCCCCGCCGACTCCAGCGCCGCCACGGACGCGACGTCGACGCCCAGCCACTCGGCCAGCACCTCAGCGTTGTGCTCGCCCCTGTGCGGCGCGGGGCCGCGAACCTCGGCGCGCGCGGCGGAGAAGCGGTAGGGCGACTGGGGCACCGGCCGGGTCCCACCGGCGCGGTCGTCCACCTGCACGATCGACCCTCGATGGGCGAGGGTCGGCTGGACCGCGAGCTCGGCCGCCTTTCGCACCTCGCCCCAGGCGATGTTCATCCGGTCCATCGCCTCTGCGACCGCCGGCCAGTCCCCAAGCCCGGCGAACACGGCGGTCACGGCGGCCCGGCGGGCGGCGATCTTCTCCGCCAGCGTCGCCTCCGGCCCGGCCGGATCGGCCAGTCCCAGCTTCTCGGTCATTCGCCGGAACAGGAAGCGGAAGTCGGCCGAGACCAGGATCGGACCGGCGC
>NZ_JBILUK010000176.1:0-6615 GCF_044371015.1 Phenylobacterium sp. | reverse complement strand
CGGCGCCGGCCAGCAGCAAGGCGGACTCCAGCGCGCTGCGCGATTTCAACCCGAAGGCCCGCGCGAGACCGAAAATGACCACGAAGTGGACGGCCACCAGCGCGAGGGCGCCGCCGAAGATCAGCAGCGGCCGCTCCAGGAGCAGCGGGACATTGAGCCCGATGCCCACCGAGATGAAGAAGAGCCCGAGCAGCAGGCCCTTGAAGGGCTCCACCCGCGTCTCGACCTCGTGCCGGTATTCGGTCTCGGCCAGCAGCAATCCGGCGATGAAGGCGCCCAGCGCCATGGAGAGGCCGGCAAGCGCGCTGATCAGCCCCGCGCCCACCACCACCAGCAGGCAGGCGGCGATGAACAGCTCGTCGCTCTTGGCGCGGACCACCGAACGAAGCATAGGCCGGAGCAGAAGTCGGCCGGCGACGAAGATCGCGGCCACGCCGATCACGGCGGGCAGGAACGACAGCAGGATTTCGGGCGTGAAGGGCTCGTTTGACCGCCCGGCCATGAGCGTCAGGGCCACCAGGATCGGCGCCACCGCCAGATCCTGGAACAGCAGGACCGAGAAGGTCGCGCGGCCGGCGACCGAATGCTGGCGCTTCTGCTCGGCCAGGATGGGCATGACGATGGCGGTCGACGACAGCGCCAGTGCAAAGCCGATGGCGATCGCCGCCAGCGGCGGCTGGCCCGCCAGAAGCGCTGCGCCCGCGGTTACCGCCAGGCATAGCCCGACCTGGGCGGCGCCGAGGCCGAACACATACCGCCTGAGCGAGCGGAGACGCTCCCACGACAGCTCCAGCCCGATCATGAACAGCAGGAACACGACGCCCAGTTCCGCGAGCTGGGCCAACTGGGCCGGATTGTCGATAGTGAGGACTTCGAGCCAGCGCACCTCTTGTGAGAGGCTGCCGAGACCATAGGGTCCCAGCGCCACCCCGGCGGCCAGCAGACCCAGGATCGGGCTGAGGTGGGCGCGGCGGAACAACGGCGCCACAACGCCGGCCATGGCCAGGCACAGCACCACATCCTTGTACGCGCCGGGCTCTACCGCTGCCGCCATTGGGTCTCCGTCTCAGTCCCTTAGACTATGGCCCGTCCCGGAGACTTGCGAAAAGCCAAGAAGCGTTTAGGAGCGCGTGCTGTGAAGGGTACGGGTACATTCGCGGTCAGCGCGCGCGCCGAACGGCGGGCCATGCTGGCGCTTGTCACCGTCTTCGCCCTCATCGCCCAGGCGATGTTCGCGAACCTCGCCATGGCGGCCTCCATGCCGCTCGTGGACGGCGCCATCTGCGCCGACACGACCTTCCAACCGTCGTCCGACAGCGGCGGCAGCGCGCCGCCGGATCACGACTGCCAGTACTGCCTGAGCGCTCTTCCCGGGCTGGCGACGGAGCGTGTCGAGGCGTCTGCGCCGGTCACCTATATCGCCGTGGCGACGCCCTTCAGCCGCCAGGCCGCAACACTCGCGCCCAAGGCGCGCGCGCCCCCGCGCCCGCCCGGCCAAGGCCCCCCCTCTCCGAACGCCTGATCGACATCGCCGGCGCGCGAGCCCTCGCGCGTCTGTCCTTCTGCGTTTCGGGAGTTGTTTCCCATGTCATCGTCACTTCGCGCGCTTCTGCTCGCCGCCGTCGCCGCGCCCGCCCTCGCACCGAGTCTGGCCTCTGGGGCGGAGGCGACATCCGCTACGGATCTTGAATCCCTCGTAGTCACAGCCGCGCGTCGGCCGCAGGCCATCGAGGATGTCCAGGCCAGCATTCAGGTCGTTGGTCGCGCACAGATCGACCGTTACGCCGGTTCATCGGTCACCCAGGCCCTCGCCCAGGCCGTTGGTGTCGACGCCCGCACTTCCGGATCCAACAGCTCGATCACCATACGAGGCTCTTCCAGCAACGACGTGTTGGTGCTGTTCGACGGCCTCGAACGGACCGCCAAGTACGGGATCACCAACCTCAACAATTTCCCCGTTGAGGACGTCGAACGCATCGAGATCGTTCGGGGGCCGATGTCGGCCCTCTACGGCGCCAATGCCAGCGGCGGGGTGGTCAACATCATTACGAAGTCGCCCGGCGTCGGCCCCGCAGTCACGTTCCGCGGGACCTGGACCGGCGACGACCATGGAGGACGAAGCGGCTTTGCGCTGGCCGGCGCCTTCCAGTTCGGCGACGAGACCTTCGGCCATCGACTGAGCTTCGACCGTCGCGAGGCCAATCCGTTCCGGTTCGTCAACACCAGCCCCAACTACGACCTGATCGGCGTCGAGCACGTCTCGATGGCCTACACTGGGCAGTGGAAGAGCGGGCGAGGCGACCGCCTGCGGTGGACGCTCGAACGGTTCGCCCAGAAAGATGAGGCCCCGGCTGTTCTTGCGGCGGCGCCACCGGCCAGACCCAGACCGACCGACTATACCCGTTTCGAACGCGAGACCCGCTACTTCGGTTCGCTCGGCTTTGAAGGCGGGATCGGCCCCGGAAATCTTGCTCTGGATGCCGCATTCTCCACCTCGGATGGTTCCACCAACCGCAGCTTTCCGACCGTCGAGACCACCGAATACGACCAGACAACCCTACAGGCGCGTTGGAGCGCCCCTTTCGGCGCCCACGAAATCCTCCTGGGCGGTGGGTTCAAGCGGGATGATGTGGACGTCTCGATCAACAGCGTCACGGCCAAGCGGGACAACTGGAGCGCGTACATCCAAGACGAGTGGAAGTTTTCGGACAGCCTGACGGTGGTCGCTGGAGTCCGATACGACGACTTCACCCTGTTTGGCAGCAGCATGAACCCGCGCGGTTCGATCGGCTGGAAGAGCGGCAGCGGCCTCTACGCCAGGGTTGGGTACGGTTCGGCCTTCCGGGCGCCAACATCGCTGGAACAGTTCTCGCGGTTCACGCGCGGCCGGTTCATCATTCTTGGCAGTCCCAATCTCGTGCCCGAGGAAAGCGAGACGCTTGAGGGCGCCGTCGGCTGGCGGGGCCGTGTCGGGACAGTCGAACTCGCCTACCACACCAGCGATGTCACCAACCTGATCGAGACCTTCAGCCCGACGGTTCCGCCGATCAACGGCCTGCTGGTCACCCAGTATCGCAATCGGGCGACCGCGGACCTGCGCGGATTCGAGCTCAGCGGGCGCCTACGCCCCGTTTCGCCGCTGGTGGTGGACGCCTCCTGGGAACACCTCAAGGCAACCGATGGCGCAACCGGCGCGCGCTTGACCGGCCGCTACAGGAACGCGCTCAAGGCGTCAGCGACGCTCACCCTCGGCGCTTTCGAGACCACCGTCCGTTACCGCGGACTGCTGGGCCTTTGGGGGTCAAATCCAGCGATCCGACCGAGCCCACCGCCGTTCGCCAGCGACTTCGAAACGATCGATCTGGTGGTCACGGCGCCACTGACGGACTGGGCGGAGCTTACCGTCGGGATCAACAACATCTCCGATGAACTCACGCCGATCAACTACACCTCGACAGGATCGATCGAAGATCCCGCAGGACGAAACATCTTCATCTCACTTCGTACGAAATTCTAGGGGAGCGACAGCGTGAAACACATGACCGTTCCATCGCATGAAGAGGTCCAAATTCGCCTATCGGACCCACTTAAACTTAGAATGGACTGGGACGAGCTCCGGGCCGCCCGCGCTCACCTTCACAATCCGGAGGCCGCCCGCATTCTTGGTGTTCCTGAGGCGGCTCTCGTCGCATCACGACTGGGGGCCGGCGCGATCCGCCTTCCGGCCGACCCGCTGCAGATTCTATCTCCGATCTCCGAGTGGCGGCGTGTCCTCGTCGCCGTCCACAACGCCCTCGGAGTCAGCCTCGCGTTGGGGCAGGTCGAGGACGTTGCGCAGGTCGGCGACGTGATCCGGCTGAGGGGATCACATCTCGACACGTCCTTCTCGGCGGCCAGCGTGGCCAACGCCTTCTGGTTTGTGGAAGTGGATGACAATCATGGGCGAACCCGCAGCCTGCAGTTCTCAGACGCCGGCGGCGGAGACATCATCAAGGTCTTCCTGTTCCACAAGACGGCGGCCGCCGCTGCAGAGCGACGGTTCAAGGCGCTCGCCGAAACGGTCGCCCAGACGGCTTTCTCGCCGGCTGCGATGCCCGACCCCGCCGGACTCTACACGCCGGACCGAGACCAGCCGGGGCGCATTGAACTCTTGGCAGCCTCGGCGCCGCTGGCGTTTCAGACGGCGCTTTCCCGAATGGGAGAGCTGAACGCACCGGTTCATATCGACACCTTCGCGCTGCGGGCCGCCCAGAGCTTCCGAGGGCGGGTCACGCACGCCCGGATCGATGAGGTGATGGCCCATCTGCATGAGCCCGACATTCGCATGCATCTGAGACCGGGCGTGCTGCGGGCGGTTCAGGTCCGCCGCCTCGAGGGCCGGATTGCGGCGCTGGAGTTCACGGACCCGTCCGGCCTATCGCTCCGGCTGTCTTCGCCGCAACACGCCCAAGTCTTCTCCGAATGGGCGCAGACCGTCACGGAGACCTTGGCATGATGAACCGCCGCACGGTCATGGCGTCGGCGGCCGGTGTCCTGGCCGCAAGCCCGGACCAAGTCGCTTGGGCTTCCGGACAGGGCGTCGCACCAATACGGCCCGGCGCCCGGATCGTCGTCACCGGCTCGTATCTGGTCGAGATCCTCATGGAACTGGGCGCAGTTCGCCATATTGTCGGGGTCGGCGGCGGCGTCGATCACATCGCCGCGCTTAAGGCCACGCCCCGACTCAGGGGCTTCCGGCAGATGAGCGCCGAAACCATTCTGGCCCAGCGGCCGGACGTGTTCATCACCACACCCGACATTACCGGAGGCGGCGTCGTCTCCCAGCTCAAGGCGACCGGTGTTCGGGTGATTGTCTTCGAGCAGGAGCCCACTCTGGCGGGCGTTGCTGAGCGAATCTCGGAGATGGGCGTGATCCTGTCCAAGCCTCGGGAGGCGGCTGCACTGGCGAGGCGGTTCAACGCCGACCTGGCCCGGGCCCGGGCGTTTGTGGCGCGCGCGCGCACCCGCCCTGCGGGGCTGTTCATCCTATCCGGAGGAAACCGCCCGACGCTGGTCGCGGGGCGCGGCACCGGCCCCGCCAACCTGATCGAGCTGGCGGGAGGGCGGAACGTCGCGTCCGTCATCGAAGGTTTCAAGGTCATGAGCCAGGAGGCGATGGTCGCAGCGGCGCCCGAGTTCATCCTGCTCAACCCGGATGGCCTGGAGAATCGCGGGGGCGTACCCGCAGCCCTTACGGCGCCGGGCGCACTACTGACACCGGCCGGCCGGAGGAAGCGCCTGATTACGCTTCCAGGCGAGTATCTCCAAGGGTTCGGGATCCTCACCCCAACCGCGATCCGGACCCTTGCGCGGGCAATTCATCCGGATCTCAAGGGCGCCTCTTCATGAACGGAAGCGGCCTGCCTTGGACGCGTCGCCATTGGCGGGCGACGATCACCGTCGCGATGCTGATCGTGCTTGGCGTCGCGATTCTATCGATCGGCGCCGGCGCGGCGCCGATCGAGCCAGACCGGGTTGTGGTCGCGCTTTGGCAGTTGATCACCGGGACCGTATCGGGAGAGCCGCCGCAGGACATCATCATCCTCAGGGAGATCCGGTTGCCGCGCGTGCTTCTCGCGGCGCTCGCCGGCGGAGCGCTGGCCACCTGCGGCGTGCTTATGCAGGCCTTTTTTCGGAACCCATTGGCGGACCCCGCGCTGATTGGCGTGGCCACGGGCGGCGCCCTGGGCGCCGTCGCCGTGATCGTTCTGGGCGCGGGCGTCCTGTCCGGGTTGACGGCCGCCTTCTCAGAAATTGCCCTGCCCGTTGCAGCTTTCTTCGGAAGCCTCGTGACGACGATCGCGATCTATCTGCTCTCAAGGCGCGAAGGGGTCGTCGATGCGACGGGCATGCTTCTCGCCGGTATCGCGGTGAACGCCATCGCCGGCGCGGGGATTGGACTCCTGACGTTCCTCGCCACCGACTCGCAGCTGAGAAATCTGACCTTTTGGAGCCTCGGAAGCCTCTCAGCGGCGGGATGGGGACATGTCCATGTGGTAGCCGTCGCTAGCCTGATCCTGGTCGTGGCGCTTCCATTCCTTGTGACATCGCTGAACGCCCTACTGCTGGGCGACAGCGAGGCGCGACACCTCGGCGTGGATGTTGAACGCCTGAAGATCACGCTGCTGATTTTGACCAGCCTGAGCGCCGGGACAGTGGTCGCGACCTGCGGGGTCGTCGGGTTTGTCGGCCTGATCGCACCCCACTTCGCGCGGCTCCTGGTCGGGCCGGACCACCGGGCGCAGCTGCCTCTGGCTACTCTGATCGGGGCGGGACTGATGTGTTTCGCGGATACCATCGCGCGCACCGCCGTCGCGCCTGCGGAGCTCCCCCTTGGGGTCCTGACCGCGCTGGCAGGCGGCCCGTTGTTCCTCTGGATGCTGTCGCGGCGGCGTGGAGCAACCTTCCATGCTTGAGTTGCGCGACATTGTCCTGGACCGAAATGGGGCGCCGATCCTGAACGGAGTCAGCGCCCGCTTCGCGCCCGGGGAATTCGTTGCGGTCGTCGGCCCCAACGGCGCGGGCAAGTCCAGTCTTGTCCGAGTTCTGACCGGCGAATGGACCCCGCAGTCCGGC
>NZ_JBILUK010000175.1:0-6629 GCF_044371015.1 Phenylobacterium sp. | reverse complement strand
CCAACCTCGCCGTCCGGGGAGAACGCCATGTCCTGTTCACCGCCCGCGCGCGCCCTGTTGCCTGGCCGACGGTCCTGCCCGACCTGCGCTCAAGGCTCAACGCCCTGCCGGTCGTGGAGATCGCCGTCCCCGACGACACGGTGCTCGAAGGCGTCCTGCGGCGCTTCTTCAGGGACCGCCACATCCGACCGCCCGAAGAGGTCTATCCCTACCTCCTGGCCCGCATGCCACGCTCGATCCCGGACGCAGCCGAGTTGGTCCGCCGGCTCGACGAGGCCGGCGAGGAAGGCTTCAAGCCCGTCACCCGCGTACTCGCCCGTCAGATCCTCGAAGCCCAGGGCGAACTGAAACTGTAGGGCGGCCGTTTAGTCCCTGACCGCGCTGGGAAAAATCTGAGTCTGGATCGACTCAAGTTCATGTTTCGTTTGCGTGGGTGAAGGGCAGACCTCCCTTTTGGCATCGCCTGCCAGGAGCGCCACCAATCCAGCCCTACTGGACAGGAACCGGCTGAGATCAGCACCTCTGCCGCGACAAGGCACGCGGCACGGGCCAGGAAGCGGTCAGAATCCGCGCTCCGGCATCCACCACGGACGATTTCTCCACCCTAACGATAGACAAAGTGATTCGTTTTCCCGCACTTGTGCGCCCGCGTGGCGTACAGGCCGCGCGCTTTGAGCGCAGGTCATGCTCGCGCGGAACCCGGTCAGTGCGGTTCAGGAGCTGGAACTGAAGTTCCAGCTGGGCTCCGGCGCCGTGGACGCTCTCCGGCGTTCGGCCCTGCCGCCGGGGACGGGCGAGATCGTATCGTTGCGAGCGACCTACTTCGACACCCCTGATCATCGCTTGCGTGACGGCGGCTTCAGCCTGCGGGTTCGCCGTGAGGGCGCCCGGCATGTCCAGACGCTCAAGCATCGCGGAGCGGGCGGGCTCTTCGAACGCGACGAGTGGGAGTCCGAGATCGAAGGTCCTGAACTCGATCGCGCCTTGCTGGCCGGAACGCCGATCGCGGATCTCGCCGCCCATGCGACCCTGGCCCCCGCCTTCACAATTGAGGTGGAACGCCTCCTACAGGTGCGTGAACACGGCGGCGCGCGGATCGAGATCAGCCTGGACCTGGGCCGTATCCTGGCCGCAGGGCGGGAAGAACCCGTGGCTGAGCTTGAGCTGGAACGCCTCGATGGCGACGGCGCGGCGCTGTTCGACTTGGCTCGGGCCCTCCAGGCCCAAGCGCCCCTAACCCCTCTGTTCGAGAGCAAGGCAGAGAGGGGATACCGCCTCGCTGGTCATGATGGCGTGGCGGCGCTTAAGGCCCGCGCCGCGCCTCTGGTTGCTGACACGCCGGTGGGTGAGGCGTTCCAGCGGGTGACCCGCGAGGCGCTAGTGCAGATCGCCGGAAACGCCCGCCTCCTGCCACGCAGCCGCAGCGCCGATGTGCTGCACCAGCTCCGCGTCGGCTTGCGCCGCCTGCGCGCCGGGCTGGTGGTGTTCCGCGGAATTCTCGACGCCGACGGCCTGGCCTTTGCCCGTCGCGAGAGCCGCTGGCTTGCCGGCGAGCTGGCCGAGGCGCGCGATCTCGATGTCTTCATGCAGTTGGCCAGTGCACAGGACGAGATCGAGGAGTCGCCGGGCCGCGTGGCGCTTTTCGCCACGCTCCGTCGCGCCCAGGCCGAGGCCTATGATCGGGCGCTGGCGGCGATCAGCTCCGAGCGATTCCGGCGGTTGTTACTGGATCTCGGCGCCTGGATTGAGATCGGCGGCTGGCGCACGGCGTCCCGCACCGCCGCCTTGCGCGATGGCCCTTGCGACCGCTTCGCGGGGCCCGTGCTCGATCGCCTTGCTGCCGGGGTCGCCCGCCGCGCTCGCTGCTTCAGCAAGCTCGATATCGAGGCGAGGCATGACCTTCGAAAGCAGGTGAAAAAGCTACGCTATGGCTCCGCGTTCTTCGCTGCCACCTGGCCCGAACACCCTCGGCGCAAGGCGCGCTATCGGCTCGCGCTCAAGGCTCTGCAGGATCACCTGGGCGCCATCAATGACCTCAGCGTCGCCGCCGGCGTCGCCAATCGGATGGCGTCGAGGGGCGCTCGTGATCTGGCCTTTGCAGCCGGTCAGGAGGCAGGCCGATTGGATCGCGCCAGCCAAGACGCCCGGGCGACCGCGCACAAAGCCCTAAAGGCCTTTAGGCGCAATCGCCCATTCTGGCCGTCGCGCAAGCGCCGCAATAGAGACCTTAACCATTCCGCCTCAAGATCTCTAACTTCCGAGACTCCCTGAAACCCGCTGCGCCTCAATCCGACATGCCCGCTGACGATACCTCGCCGTTCCTAGCCGGCCCCGACCCCGGAAAGGGTCCGGGCGGCGACGATCTAGCTCGCTCGCCAGCGCGATTCTTCAACCGCGAGCTGTCCTGGCTGGCGTTCAATCGGCGGGTCCTGGCCGAGAGCACCAACCCGAGACACCCGCTGCTCGAGCGGCTGCGGTTTCTGGCGATCAGCGCCAACAACCTCGACGAGTTCTACATGGTCCGGGTGGCCGGTCTCCGCGCCCAGGTCCGGGAAGGTGTCCGAGCACTGAGCCAAGATGGCCTGACCGCCGCCGAGCAGTTGACCCGCATCAACGCCGCCGCCGCCGACCTGATGGCCGACCAGCAGATACGTTGGCGCGACCTGCGGGAGGAACTGGTCGGAGAAGGTCTGAATTACGTGGCGCTTGAGGAAGTCACGCCTGCCGAACGCGCGGCCCTGGAAGCCCGCTTCCTGGCCGAGTTGTTCCCGGTCCTGACTCCGCTGGCGATCGACCCCGCGCATCCGTTCCCGTTCATCCCCAACCTCGCCTTCTCGTTGGTCCTCAAGATCCGTCGCGCGGCCGACGGCCGCCAGATGTATGCGCTTGCGCCCCTGCCCGCCCAGGTGGCGCGATTCTGGGACCTCGAACCCGGTCGCTCGACGCGCCGGCGCGCGCGGCGTCGGGTGATATCCCTGGAGAGCCTGGTGATGCTCTTCCTCGATCACCTTTTCCCTGGCTGCGAAGTCCAGGCGCACGGGGTGTTCCGGATCATCCGCGACTCTGACGTCGAGGTCGAGGAAGAGGCGGAAGATCTAGTTCGTGAGTTCGAGGCGGCCCTCAAACAACGCCGGCTGGGGACGGTCGTCCGCATCGAGATTGAAGACGATATGCCAGAGGAGTTGCGCGACTTTATTCTCCAGAGCCTTCGCGCCCATCCCGAGGATGTCATCGTCTTTGACGGGCTCCTGGGCCTCGATGAACTCACCCAGCTCATCCCTTCGGATCGCCCGGACCTAAAATTCCGCGCCTTCGAAGCCCGGTTTCCCGAACGCATCCGCGACCACGGCGGCGACTGCTTCGCCGCGATCCGCGAAAAGGACATCCTCGTCCATCACCCGTTCGAGAGCTTCGACGTTGTGGTGCAGTTCCTGCGCCAGGCCGCGCGTGACCCCAACGTGCTCGCGATCAAGCAGACCCTCTACCGGACCTCGCAGGACAGTCCGATCGTCGCGGCGCTCATTGAGGCGGCTGAGAACGGCAAGAACGTTACCGCGCTCATCGAGATCAAGGCGCGCTTCGACGAAGAAGCCAACCTGAAGTGGGCGCGCGATCTGGAGCGCGCCGGGGTCCACGTCGTCTATGGCTTCATGGAGTATAAGACCCACGCCAAGCTCTCGATGGTCGTGCGCCGTGAGGGCGACGGCCTGCGCAGCTACTGCCATTTCGGCACCGGCAACTACCATCCGATCACCGCCCGGGTTTACACCGACCTGTCGTTGTTCACCACCGAGCCTCCGTTCGGTCGCGACTCGGCCAAGCTGTTCAACTATGTCACCGGCTACGCCCAACCGGTCGATCTGGAACGGCTATCCTTCTCGCCCATCACTATGAAGCGCGACCTGCTCCGCATGATCCGTCAGGAGGCGGACAACGCTCGGGCCGGCAAGCCGGCCGCGATCTGGGCCAAGATGAATTCCCTCGTGGATTCGGAGATCATCGACGGCCTCTATGCGGCCAGCCAGGCGGGCGTACCTATTGAACTAGTCATTCGCGGCATCTGCTGCCTCCGGCCAAGCCTGCCCGGCCTCTCCGAGACCATCCGGGTCAAGTCCATCGTCGGACGTTACCTCGAGCACGGTCGGATCGTAGCCTTCGCCAATGGCCACCCGATGCCGTCTGGGCAGGCTCGGGTCTACATTTCCTCTGCGGACTGGATGCCGCGCAACCTCGACCGCCGCGTCGAGGTGATGACTCCCATTGAGAACCCCACGGTCCACCAGCAGGTACTGCACCAGATTATGCTCGCCAACCTCAAGGACGAAGCTCAAAGCTGGACCCTGGACGCCGAGGGCCGCTATAGCCGGGACCCTGCCTGGGACCACCCGAACGCGTTTTCCGCGCACGAGTACTTCATGACCAATCCGAGCCTTTCCGGTCGCGGGCAGAAAGTCAGGGACATGCCGCGCGCGATCGAAAATGTGGCCCCAAGGGGATAAAGCCTTTCAGAGGCCTGAGGGACGTCAGGCTGCGGTCATCGACGTCGGATCAAACTCGGTCCGACTGGTGATCTATCGGATCGACGGTCGCGCCCTCTGGACCATTTACAACGAGAAAGTTGTCGCCGGTCTCGGCCGCGACCTAACCGCCACCCACCGTCTGTCCGCCGATGGCGTGGAGGCAGCAATCAACGCCCTGCGTCGTTACCGCGCGGTCCTCGACGGCTGGCGGGCCGAGGAGGTGCTGGCCTGCGCCACCGCGGCCGTGCGGGAGGCGGCCGATGGACGCGCCTTTCTGGCTCGCGTGCTCGCCGAGACCGGCCTCGAGATCCGGGTTCTGTCCGGTGAGGAAGAGGCTCGGTACGCCGCGCTGGGGGTGATTTGCGGCCACCCCGGCGCCTCCGGCGTGGTTGGTGATCTCGGCGGATCCAGTCTTGAACTCGTTCGGCTCGAAGGCCTCCGCACAGTGGGCGTCACGCTCCCATTGGGCCCCTTCGCCCTGGGCGCGCCCAGGCCCCTCAATCCCGAAAGGGTCCGTCGCACGGTCGACGACCACTTGTCGCCCCTCGCGCACGCCTATTCGGCTCCTGACCTTCACGCTGTGGGCGGCGCGTGGCGCAACCTCGCCCTTCTCCACATGCGGATCGCCGACTATCCACTGCATGTTGCTCACCAATACGAGATTGGCCGCACTGAAGCGCTCGATCTTGCCCGCTTTGTCGAACGCCAGTCTCGAGGATCCCTTGAGGGTATCGAGGGGTTGTCCAAGAAGCGCTTCGACTCACTGCCCTATGCTGCGGTGGTGCTGGAGCGGCTCATCGAACGCCTTAACGTTCAGCGGATCGTTGTCTCGGCCTATGGCGTTCGCGAGGGCCTTCTGCTCGAGGCCATGCCGCCTGAGGTCCGTGATCGGGATCCGCTAATCGAAGGCTGCGAGGCCCTTACCGCCAATCGCGGCATCTCGCCCAGCCTTGGTCGCGCCCTTGAGGCCTGGGTATCACCACTCTTCGAGCATCTCCCGGCGCTCTTCGGCGTCAGGGATCCGGTGTTGCTGTCGGCCGCGTGTCGCCTAGCCGACCTCAGTGCCCGGTTGCACCCTGACCACCGCGCCAATCTCGCCTTTGATCAGGTTCTAAGAGCCCCTCTGGCTGGGCTGGACCATCCGGAACGCGCCTTCCTGGCCTCGGTCGCCTTCGCTCGCCATTCTGCCGCGCCGCAACCGCCTGAAATGGCACTGGCGCGAATCCTGACGCCGGAACGTCGCCAACGCGCCCGCGCTCTCGGTTCTGCAATCCGGCTCGGGTGCGACCTTTCCGGCCACAATCCGCGTCTGCTCGAAACCTCTGGCCTCACCAGGCGTGGTGATCGTCTCGCTCTCACCACCCTGGAGGGTTGGGGTGATATGCTGCTCAGTGAACAGGTCCAGCGCCGCGCCCAGACCCTGGCCCAGACCCTAAGGTTACGACTCGAAATCGGCTGAGATTCCGATGGAAATGAAGAGAGCGGCGCCTCGGTTCCCCGAGACACCGCCCTCTAAACCAGATCCGTTGGGGGACCTGAACCTTCGAGCCTCAGTGTCTGGTCTCCTCGCGGTCGCCCGCTCGGTTCCCGTTCACTGCGATCCGAGATCCGTGTCCATCGGGTCGCCCCGCAGGTCGGTGTCTCGATCCATCCGCGTCGCTTGAAGTTCGGTCGCCCGATCCGCCGCGCCGCAGTGCTCTCGGCGAGTTCAGGCTTGCGCCGCTTGCCCCGCCGCGCAAGCGCCTGGGACAGAGTCATTGTTGAGCAGAACGGGAGTTCTCTGTGAAGAAGCGGTGGACCGTCTGTGTGAGAGCCGGAAATGTCCTTCCGGATCAGCCCCTTGCAACCGTCCACAGTTGAGAGGCCGCCGGGTCATCCGGTGCGGCGCATCTGCGACTTCTGCTCGCGCTTGGCGCGGGCCTCGGCCTTGGCGGCGGCCTTGCGCGCCTTGCGGTCTTCGCGCTTCAGCTGGAGCATCAACTCCTCGTCGTTCTCCATCGCCAAGCGGGCCTCTTCCTCTGCCTTTTCCTTGGCTAAGCGGACAGCTTCCTTCTCAGCAGCGCGTTTGGCGCGCACCTCGGCCAGCTCCCGGGCTTTGCGCTGCTCGCG
>NZ_JBILUK010000174.1:0-6645 GCF_044371015.1 Phenylobacterium sp. | reverse complement strand
CTGGAGGCGCTCTACCGACCGGTGGACAATCTCTTGAGCCTGGGCGCGTCGTAGTTCGGCGAACCGCAGTTTTGATACCGCTTCGGAACATAGCGATTGAATCGCGTCCGTCGGGGTTCTAGCGTCGACCTCGAGGCTGAACTCAGCCCGACTCCCGGGGGGAGATGCGATGACGGGCGCTCCGTCGGACCTGCGCAAGGATGCGACTGCGGCGACGCAGGCCGCGCACGCTGCGTTGGCTGCGCGCCTGCCGGCCGACGACGGTGCGGACTTCGTCCTTGCGCGGCGCGGCTTCAAGGGCAGCCTCGATGGCGCGGACGTGCCCGGAGCCTGGAGCCAGGCGCCCTTCGCCTTCCTCGATGGCGAACGGCCGGACACGGTCAATCCCAGCCTCTGGCGGCAGGCGCGACTGAACGCGATCCATGGTCTGTTCGAGGTGACGCCCGGCGTCTGGCAGGTGCGCGGCTTCGACATCTCCAACGTGACCTTCATCGAGGGCAAGGAAGGCCTGATCGTCATCGATCCGCTGACCTCGGCCCAGCCGGCCGCGGCGGCGCTGAAGCTGGTGCGCGAGACGGTGGGCCAAAAGCCGGTGACGGGCGTGATCTACACCCACAGCCATGTCGATCACTACGGCGGCATCCTGGGCGTGGCGGGAGCCGATGAGATCGCCGGCGGCCTGCCGATTGTGGCGCCGGAGGGCTTCCTGCAGGCGGCGGTGGCGGAGAACGTCCTGGCCGGCAACGTGATGAGCCGCCGGGCCACCTACATGTATGGCGGCCTGCTGCCCAAGGATGCGCGTGGGCACGTCGATTCCGGGCTCGGCAAGGGCACGTCGACCGGTCGGGTGGCGTTGGTGGCGCCCACCGTCGCCATCGATCACACGGGCCAGATACTGGAGCTGGACGGTGTGGAGATCCGCTTCCAGGTGACGCCCGACACCGAGGCGCCGGCGGAGATGAACTTCCATTTCCCGAGGTTCGGCGCGCTCTGCATGGCCGAGAACTGCACCTGCCACCTGCACAATCTCTACACGCCCAGAGGCGCGCAGGTGCGCGACGCCAAGGCCTGGGCCTACTACATCGACGAGGCGCTCGACATGTTCGGGACCGACTCGAATGTGATGTTCGCCAGCCATCACTGGCCGCGCTGGGGCGAGGGGGCGATCCGGGCCTTTCTGGCCAAGCAGCGGGACCTCTACAAATTCATCCACGATCAGACGTTGCGGATGGCCAATCACGGGATGAACGCGACGGAGATCGCCGAGGTCCTGCGCCTGCCGCCCAGCCTGGAAGCCGAGTGGCATACCCGCAGCTACTACGGAACGCTCAACCACAACGCCAAGGCCGTCTATCAGAAGTATCTCGGCTGGTTCGACGGCAACCCGGCCAATCTGCACAAGCACCCGCCGGAGGCGGCCGGCGCGCGCTACGTGGCGGCCATGGGCGGCGCGGATGCGGTGATGGCCGAGGGGCGCAAGGCGTTCGAGGCCGGCGACTATCGCTGGGTCGCCGAACTTGTCGGCCATCTGGTGTTCGCCGAGCCGACCCATACCGAGGCGCGCGCGCTGCAGGCCGATGCGCTGGAGCAGATGGGCTATCAGGCCGAGTCCGGACCCTGGCGCGACTTCTACCTGACCGGCGCGCAGGAGCTGCGGAATCCGCGGCCCAAGGCCGACAAGCCGCGCCAGGCGGCGGCCGGCCAACTGCGGACCATGCCGGCCGATAACCTGCTGGATTCTCTGTCGGTCCGGGTGAACGGCCTGGCGGCCGGCGAAACGGACCTGGCCTTCACGGTGGTGTTCGCCGACACCGGCGAACGCTTCGCGGTGCGGCTCGAGAACGCCGTACTGCGGCATCGACCGGGCGACGGCGGCCCTGAGGCGCGGGTGACGCGCGACGGACTGATCGACCTGGTGATGGGCGCCAAGCCGCCGGAGGAGGTGGAGGTCGCCGGCGATGGGTCTGAACAACTGCACGCCTTGCTTGGACTGCTCGACCGCTTCGACCTCTGGTTCGAGATCGCCGCCCCATGACCAGAGCTCCGATGCCCCAGCCCACCTTCGAGACCCTGCTCTACGACGTCGCTGACGGGATCGCGACGATCACGCTGAACCGGCCGGACCGGCTGAACGCCTTCACGCCCAAGATGATGCTGGACATGATCGCGGCCTTCGATGCGACCGACGCCGACGATGCGGTAAAGGCGGTGATCGTGACCGGCGCGGGGCGGGGTTTCTGCGCCGGCGCGGACCTGGGGGCGGGCGGCGCCACGTTCGATGCGGGCGCCCGTGAGGCCGAACGCCGGGCGGCGGGCGACACCGGCGACGTTACGCGCGACGGCGGCGGGCGGGTGTCCCTGCGCATCTTCCAGAGCCTGAAGCCGGTGATCTGCGCCGTGAACGGGGCGGCGGTCGGCGTCGGGGCGACGATGCAGCTGGGCATGGACATCCGGCTGGCTTCCACCGAGGCGCGCTTCGGCTTCGTTTTCGCAAGGCGAGGGCTGGCGCTGGAGGCGGCTTCGTCCTGGTTCCTGCCGCGGATCGTCGGCGCCTCGACGGCGCTGGAGTGGTGCTATTCGGGTCGCCTGTTCCCGGCCTCCGAGGCCAAGGAGCGCGGGCTGGTGCGCTCGCTGCACGCGCCCGACGAGCTTCTGCCGGCCGCGCGCGCCCTGGCGGCTGAGTTCGTGGAGAACGCCGCGCCGATGTCGATGGCGGTGACGCGGCAACTGATCTGGCGCGGCCTGGCCGCCGACCATCCGATGGAGGCGCATCGGGCCGACAGCCGATCAATGCGCCTGCGCGGCGCGTCGGACGACGCGCGGGAGGGCATCCAAGCGTTCCTGGACAAGCGGCCCGCGGCGTTTCCGGACCGGGTATCGGCCGGCCTGCCAGAGCTATGGCCTGAATGGGACGAGCCGGAATATCGTTGAGGCATGGGTGACCCGGGCTAACCGGGCAGGAGGAGACGGGTATGGGACGTAAGCTGGGATCAACTCTGCGATATGTGCTGCCTGCGGCGGCGGTCGGAGTTGTGATCGCGGGGGCTGCAGTCGGCGCTCAGCAAGGCGGCGGGTCGGGCAAGCCCGAGTCGCAAGCCTCACGCTCTGCGGCGAAGGGCGGAGCCGCACGGGACCGCCTGCCGGGCCACAACCCGGACCGGAACGCCTACTTCGGCGACCTCCACGTCCACACCTACATCTCCAATGACGCCTACATCTTCAACGAACGAAAGACCCCGGACGACGCCTATCGGTTCGCCCAGGGCGAACCACTCGGTCACGCCTCCGGCTACTCGGTCCGACTGGCGGGCGGACCGCTGGACTTTGTGGCCGTCACGGACCACGCCGAGTACATGGCGGTGGTGCGCGAAGCCGGCGATCCGGCCAGCCCGCTCTCCAAGCTGCCCTTCTCCAAGAGCCTGCAAAGCCCCGATCCGGCCGAGATCGCGCGCGCGTTCGACGATTTCAACAGGGGGCGGCGCGAGGGTACGCTGCCGAAGGAGTACAGCGATCCGGCGATCACCTCGGCGGCCTGGCGGGAGACCATCGAGTCGGCCGAACGCCACAATCGGCCGGGCCGGTTCACGACCTTTGTCGGCTACGAATACACCTCGGCGCCCGACCGGAAGAACCTGCACCGCAACGTGATTTTCAGGGATGTCGCGCCGCCCATGCCGTTCTCGGCGAGCGATTCCAACGATCCGGAAAACCTCTGGCGGACCATGGACGCCTGGCGGTCGAAGGGCGTCGAGGCTCTGGCCATCCCGCACAACTCCAACGGCTCCGACGGCATGATGTTCGACAGCGTGCGGCGCAACGGCCAGCCGGTCGACAAGGCCTACGCCGAGCTGCGCATGCGCAACGAGCCCATCGTGGAGATGACCCAGATCAAGGGTACGTCCGACACCCACCCCTCGCTGTCGCCGAACGACGAGTGGGCCAACTTCGAGATTATGGAGAAGTACATCGGCTCCAACATCGATGTGACCAAGTTCTGGGGCGGCTATGTGCGTCGCGCTTTGCAGGACGGGATCATCATCCGCGAGAAGGTGGGCGCGAACCCGTTCAAGTTCGGCTTCATCGGCGCGTCGGACACCCACAACGCGATGCCCGGCACCGTGGAGGAACCGAACTACGTTTCCAAGACTGCGCGCCGCGACGGGAAGCCGGAACTCCGCGGCTCCGTCCCCGCCAACGGCGCCCGCGACTGGAGCGCGCCGCCGCCAGCCAATCCACCTGTATTCCAGACCTGGGGGGCGTCAGGCCTTGCGGGCGTCTGGGCGGAGGAGAACAGCCGAGAGTCGATCTATGCGGCGATGCGCCGGAAGGAGACGTTCGCGACGTCGGGTCCGCGCATCAAGGTGCGGTTCTTCGCCAGCCACGACTTCCCGGCGGATCTGCTGAGCCGTCCGGATACCGTGCGTCAGGCCTATGCCCGCGGCGTGCCCATGGGCGGCGACCTGCTGGCGGCGCGGGGCAAGACGCCCAAGTTCCTGGTCTGGGCGGTTCGGGACCCCAATGCGGGGTATCTCCAGCGCGCTCAGGTGGTGAAGGGTTGGATCGAGAACGGCGAGGCCAAGGAGAAGGTGTTCGATGTCGCCTGCTCGGACGGCCTGAAGGTGGATCCGGCGACCAACCGCTGCCCGTCGAATGGGGCGCGGGTCGATCTCGCGTCGTGCCGGCCCGAACCCTTCAAGGGCGACGTCGAGTTGCGCACGGTCTGGTCGGACCCGGGTTATGATCCCAAGCAGCGGGCCTTCTACTATGTCCGGGTGCTTGAGAACCCTTCCTGCCGCTGGTCCACCTGGGACGCGCTGCGCAACGGCACGCCTCCCAACCCCAAGCTCGCCCCGACCATCATGGAGCGCGCCTGGTCGTCCGCCATATGGGTCGAGCCCGCAGCCTGAGCTTAGGAGATTATGATGGCCATGAAACTTCGTGAACTGGCGCGGTATGGAATCCCAGCGGTGGCCGTGGGCGCGCTTGTCGCCGGCACGGCGCTCAGCGCGCAGTCCGGCGGCGGGAAGAAGGCCGAAGCGGCAGCGACAACGCCGGCGTCATCAGCTCGGACGGCGGCTCCGTCGGCGACCGGCCGGCTCCCGGGATATGATCCGGATCGCAACGCCTATTTCGGCGATCTGCACGTGCACACGCACCTGTCGTTCGACGCCTATATCTTCAACGTCCGCAAGACGCCGGACGACGCCTATCGGTTCGCCAAGGGCGAGGCGATCGGCCATGCCGGCGGGTTTGACATAAGGCTGGCGGGCGGTCCGCTCGACTTCACCGCGGTGACCGACCACGCGGAGTTCATGGGGGCCATCCGCGAGGCCAACGACCCCAAGAGCCCGCTGTCGAAGCTGCCGGTCACCGAGGGCCTGTTTTCGAGCGATCCGGCGGCGATCGGTCGCGCGTTCAGCCGCATCGTCACCGGCTTCCGGGACGGCACGTTGCCGCCGGAGTTCAGCGACCGGGAGATCGTCTCCCGGGCCTGGCGCGAGGTCCAGGAGGCGGCCGCCCGTCACAATGAGCCGGGGCGCTTCACCACCTTTGTCGGCTATGAGTACACCTCGGCGCCCGATGGACGGAACCTGCACCGCAATGTGATCTATCGGGACGGCCGGGTCTCGGAGCTGCCGTTCAACGCCAACATGTCGCGCGATCCGGAAGACCTCTGGAAGGCCATGGACGGATGGCGGGCCAAGGGCGTCGAAGCGATGGCCATTCCGCACAACTCCAACGGCTCTGACGGGCTGATGTTCGACAGCGTCCGGCTCAACGGGCAGTCCATAGACAAGGCCTATGCCGAAGCTCGGATGCGCAACGAGCCGATTGTCGAGATGACCCAGATCAAGGGCACGTCGGACACCCATCCCTCGCTTTCGCCCAATGACGAATGGGCCAATTTCGAGATCATGGAGAGCTATATCGGCCAGCCCAAGGCCATCACCAAGTTCTGGGGCGGCTATGTGCGCCGCGCGCTTCAGGACGGGATCATCATCCGTGAGAAGGTCGGCGCGAACCCGTTCAAGTTCGGACTCATCGGCGCCTCGGACACGCATAATGCGGCGCCGGGCAGTGTTGAGGAACCGAACTACTTCTCAAAGACCGGACGCCCGGATTCACGCCCCGAACTGCGCGGCTCGACCCCGCCCCTGGGGGCCCGGGACTGGCACGGGACCGACCCGGCCGCGGCCGGCGGTCGCTATCAGGCCTGGGGCGCCTCGGGCCTTGCGGGCGTCTGGGCGGAGGAGAACAGCCGCGAGGCGATCTATGCGGCGATGCGCCGGAAGGAGACGTTCGCGACGTCGGGTCCGCGCATCAAGGTGCGGTTCTTCGCCAGCCACGACTTCCCGGCGGATCTGCTGAGCCGCGCCGATACGGTGCGTCAGGCCTATGCCCGAGGCGTGCCGATGGGCGGGGATCTGCTGGCGGCGCGGGGCAAGGCGCCCAAGTTCCTGGTCTGGGCGGTGCGCGATCCGCGGGCCGGCTACCTGCAGCGCGCTCAGGTGGTGAAGGGCTGGATCGAGAACGGCGAGGCCAAGGAGAAGGTGTTTGATGTCGCCTGCTCGGACGGGCTGAAGGTGGATCCGGCGACCAACCGCTGCCCCGGCAACGGGGCCGCCGTTGACCTCTCCACCTGCA
>NZ_JBILUK010000173.1:0-6695 GCF_044371015.1 Phenylobacterium sp. | reverse complement strand
TCCCGGATCGCGCCGAGAGGAAATAGAGCGAGCGGCCGTCCGGCGACCAGCGCGGCGCCGCCGCCGCCCTGTCGGAGATCGCCAGCACGCGGGGCGGGAGCGTCGGCGCGCGGCGATCATGCAGCCAGATCGAGCCGACGCCCCGATTGTTGGTCCAGTCGGTCGAACGCAGCGTGTAGGCGAGATATCGCCCGTCCGGCGAGAGCTGCGGGTCGCTGATCTGGTCCAGCATCGCCAGATCGTGAGCTGTGAAGCGCCGGGTCTCAGCGTGCGCCGCTCCGGCGAGCGCCAGGCCCACCGTGAGAAGGGCGGCAAGCGCCTTCCACACAGCGTTACAGCGGGATCGAGGCCGCGAACACGACGCGGTCTTCGCGGACGTCGGCGAAAACGCGGCCGCCGGCGTCAGCGGTCAGCAGGTGAACGTAATAGGCCTGGACCCAGTGGCCGTGCAGGCCTTCGCCCAGGGGTTCGCCGCGCAGGCCGGCCAGCACCTCGGGCCGCAGCCGGGCGCGAGGGCTCTCAGATTCCAGCGCCACGACGAGGGTCTGGTTCTCTTCCACCGCTTGCACCCTCGCCGTGCCGCCCGTGGGCAGCGCCGCTCCGGCCATCTGGGCGAGATTGAGCAGCGCGCGGGCGGCGGGCTTGTTGATGGCCGGCGGCTCCACCCGCCATTCGAGGTCGGCGCGCATGTGGCTGAAGACCCCCTGGGCCAGCTTCTCCAGGTCGCGCACATCAAAGGTTTCGGCCGAAGCCGAGGCTCCGAAGGCGACGCGGCAGAACGACAGCAGGTCTGCGAGCTTTCGGGCCGAGGTGGCGATAAGCCCCATCGCCTCTTCCTTCATGTCCTGGGCGGACGGATCCTCCAGCAGGTCCAGGCCCGAAGTGATGGCGCTCGCGGGACTTATAAAGTCGTGACACATGCGCGCGGCGAGATAGGCGGCCAGCTCAGCCGGGCGCACGACGGGGGCGGGATCGGTCATGCGCCCTAGCTAGACGCGATTTGCGCCTTGGGGAAACGGCCCGCGCGCACTACCAGAGCCCGGCCTCCAGACCAGGGACTTGCCTTGACCGCCGACCCCATCGCCGACCCCGCGCGCATCGGACCGATCCTCGCCGACATGGTGGAGGCCGCCGCCGCCCTGATCCTGCCTCTTTGGCGCTCCGGACTGGAGGTCGTCCGCAAGGCCGACGAGAGCCCGGTGACCGAGGCTGATCAGCGGGGCGAGGCGCTGATCCTGGAGCATCTGGCGCGCGCCTTTCCCGGCGTCCCGGTGATCTCCGAAGAGGACGCCAGCGAGTTTGGGACGCCCGACGCCATCGGCCCGCGATTCTTCCTGGTGGACCCGTTGGACGGCACCAAGGCCTTCGTTCGCGGGGATCCCAGCTTCACAGTGAACATCGGGCTGATTGTCGACGGGCGGCCGGTGGCCGGCGCCGTCAATTGCCCGCCCACGGGCGAGACCTGGTTCACCCAGGACGGCGCGGCCCTGAAGCGCATCCACGGCGGTCCGGCCGAGCCGGTGCGGGTGCGCGCCTGGCCGACCGGCGCCGCGGTGGCCCTGATCAGCCACACCATGAAGGAAGAGCATCGGACCAAGCTGATGGCCGATTTCGCCTGTGATCACACACTGGCGATGGATTCCTCGATCAAGTTCTGCCGGTTGGCCGAGGGCGGCGCCGATGTCTATCCGCGCCATGGGCCAACCATGGAGTGGGACATCGCCGCGGGGCACGCCGTGCTTGAAGCCGCCGGCGGGAGCGTGCGCGGATTGGATGACGGCCCTTTCGGCTATGGCAAGGCGCAGGCCGGCTTCCGCAATCCGGGCTTCGTCGCACGCGGCGGCTGACCGCTCAGATGTGCTTGCCGCCGTAGAGCGGCGTTTCAACCGCGAAGGCATGATTGGGTTCGGCCATAAGGCCCCGCGCGAACGCGCCCGCGCCATAGCCCGACAGGCCCAGCAGGAACGCCAGGGCGGCGATCACAAGGTAGGGGCGAAGGATATCCATGACGCGAATCGAAGGCTCGACTGCGCCGGTTAGCGAAGGCTGAACGCCGGGTCCGATCCAAGCGGCTAGGGCCAAGGGAGAGTCTCCTGGAGCCACCAGGCGGCTCTGGAAAGTCTACGCGCGAGACTGCAAGCGGGTTGCGATCAGCGGGCTTATTAAGAACGATTCGCATTTCGAACCGAAGACCTACGCCAAATGCGCTTCTCGGTTGCACCGGGGATTTGGTCATGTCGCGTTCCACGCACCGCCGCACGCGGGCGATGGTCGCCGTTTCGCTGTCCGCCGCCTACTGACCCCTTCCCCGCCCGGCCAATTGGCGCGAGTGTTGGCAAAACGGACGGGAGACGCGCGATGTCGGCAAGCCAGCATATCCAATGGGAACGGCGCGGGGCCACGGGCGTGCTGACGCTCAATGCGCCCGATCGGCTGAACGCGCTTTCGGCGGCGATGCGCGAGGAGGTCGGCGCGACTCTGGCCGAGGCGCGCGCGGATGACGGCGTACGCGCTGTGGTGCTCACCGGCGCGGGCCGTGGTTTCTGTTCGGGCGCTGATCTCGCCGCCGGCGCGGCGGTGATGTCCGAGGGCGGCCCGGTCTATGCCGACCAGAACGAGCGGCTGGACGAGATGGGGTGGGTCGGGCGCTGGGCGACGATGCTGGCCGGCTTCGACAAGCCGTTGATCGGAGCGATCAACGGCATTGCGGCGGGAGCCGGGCTCTCCACCGCCATGGCCTGCGATGTGCGGATCGGGACAGAGGCGTCACGGTTCAAGAGCGTGTTCATCGAGCGCAATCTCTCACCGGACTCCGGGCTCTCCTGGTTCCTGCCCCGCGTGGTCGGATACGCCGCCGCCGCCGACATGATCTTCACCAGCCGTGCGGTGGGCGCGGAAGAGGCGCTCAGGCTCGGCCTTCTGAACCGCATCGTGCCTGCCACCGAACTGCTGGATGCGGCGGTCGCCTATGCGGAGGAGATGGGACGCTGGCCGCCGCTGGCGCTGCGCATGTCCAAACGCGTCCTGCAGCGGAACCAGGATGTCGGGCTGGAAGAGGCGCTGCGCAACGAGACCCAGGGTCTGGCCTTGGCCCGACGGGCGTCGAACGACGCCAAGGAGTCCCGCGCCTCGTTCCTGGAAAAGCGCCCCGGCGTCTACACAGGAACCTGAAGACCGGCTAAGTCGCCGGCGCGCCGATTGTCCGGACAAGCGAGGACGTTCACCATGCCGCTCGATACCGCCCCGCAGAAGACCTACCGCTGGGACGACCCGCTGGACCTCTCGTCGCGCCTCTCGGAAGAGGAGCGCATGGTGTGGGACGCAGCCCGGCAGTACGCGCGTGAGAAGCTGCTGCCACGGGTGGTCTCGGCCTATGCCGAAGAGCGGTTCGACCGCGAGATCATGACCGAGATGGGCGAACTCGGGTTCCTCGGCCCGACGCTGCCGGAAGAGTATGGCTGCGCTGGGGTCAACCATGTGGCCTATGGTCTGATCGCCCGTGAGATCGAGGCCATCGACAGCGGCTACCGCTCGGCGATGAGCGTGCAGTCCTCGCTGGTGATGTATCCGATTCACGCCTTCGGGTCCGAGGCGCAGCGCCGCAAGTACCTGCCCGGCATGGCGGCGGGTCGGATTATCGGCTGCTTCGGCCTCACCGAGCCGGATGGCGGCTCGGACCCCGCTTCGATGCGCACCGTCGCGACGAAGGTGTCGGACGGCTATGTGCTGAATGGCGCCAAGATGTGGATCACCAACGCGCCGGTCTGCGACGTGGCCCTGGTCTGGGCGAAGCTGGACGGCAAGATCCGCGGCTTCCTGGTGGAGCGAGGGACCAAGGGCTTCGAAACCCCCAAGATCCAGAACAAGCTCTCGCTCCGCGCCTCGGTGACCGGCGAGATCTCGCTGACCGACGTGCACGTGCCGGAAGACGCCATGCTGCCCGGCGTCGAGGGCCTGCGCGGACCGTTCTCGTGCCTCAACAAGGCGCGCTACGGCATCGCCTGGGGCGCCATGGGCGCGGCGGAGTTCTGCTTCCACGCCAGCCGCGATTATGTTTCGAGCCGTTCGCTGTTCGGCCGCACCCTGGCCTCCCGCCAGCTGGTGCAGAAGAAGCTGGCCGACATGTCGACCGAAATCGCGCTGGGTTTCGAAGGCGCGCTGGCCCTCGGCCGGCTGATCGACGAGGGCGCCTGGGTGCCGGAAGCGATCTCGATGCTGAAGCGCAACAACTGCGGCAAGGCGCTGGATATCGCCCGCGTCGCCCGCGACATGCACGGCGGCAACGGCATCTCCGGCGAGTATCACGTCATGCGCCACGCCTCGAACCTGGAGACGGTCAACACCTACGAAGGGGCGCACGACGTGCACGCTCTGATCCTGGGTCGCGCCATCACCGGTGAGAGCGCATTCTGATACCGGCGGTCGCCCAACACTAAATTTACGCGCTCATCTTACAACCTGGGGTTCCAACGAGGACCCTCATGGCCGAGCCGCGCCCGTTTGACGACGACAAGACCGCGATGATCCGGGCGCTGTTCGAGCACAGCAGCGACCTGATGCATGTGGTCGATTCCGCGGGCGTCCTCCTCCTTGTGAACCCGGCCTGGGTGCGGCTGACCGGATATTCTGAGGCCGAACTCGTCGGTTCTCCGGCGCTGGACTACTTCGTCACGGAAGACGGCGAGGCGGCCGCGCCGCGTCTGCGCGACATGGCTTCCGGGGTCGTCTCTGAGCGTGAAGCGCGCATCCGCACGCGCGATGGTCGGCTTCTGTGGATGGCGTCGCGCACCCAGAAACTGGAGGACGGGCGCTACATCGTGACTCTGCGCGACGCGGCCGCCCAGCGGGCGCGGGCCGAGGAGCTGGAGGAAGCGCGGCGCACCCGCAAAGCGCTCAGCTCGGCGGCCGGCATCGGCACATGGGAATACATCCCCAGCACGGACACCATCTTCTGGTCCGACGAGCTGATCCAACTGGCCGGTTTTGATCCCGAGGTGGTGTGGACGCCGGAGCTGTTGTTCAGCCTGGTTCACCCGGACGACCGTGCGCCCACGGAGGAAGCGCTGGAGCGCGCCGGGGCCAGCGGTGAGACCGTGAGTCTGGAGCATCGTATCTGGGCCCGGGATCGCTGGCTGGTGATGCGTGTGACCGTGCGAACCGAGCGCGCCATCGACGGCCAGTATGTGCTCAAGGGCATTTCGGAAGACATCACCGAACTGGCCGGCGCCCGCGACGCCGCCCGCCGCAGCGAGCGGCAGATCCGCCAGTTGGTGGAGGCCGCGCCCTTCGCCGTGGCCATGATGGACCACGACCAGCGCTATGTGGTGGTGAGCCCGCGCTGGGCCCAGACCTTCGGCCTGGAGCCGGACAGCGACGCCGGTCTGGCCATGTCGCGCGCGCCCCAGCGATTCCTGCTGGCCCATGCCGAGGTGATGGAGGGCTTTACCGTCTCCCGTCGTGAGGATCAGTTCATCGACGGCGCCGGACGCGCTCACTGGCTGCGCTGGGAAGCCGCGCCCTGGTTTGACGCCCAGGGCCAGGTCGGCGGCATGGTGGTCTATGCCGATGATATCTCCGCGCTTTCCGAGGCGCGCCGCGAAGCGCAGGCCAGCGCGGCGCGTCTGTCCCTGGCGCTGGAGGCGGCCCAGGCCGGGGTCTATGAGATCGACCATGTCCGCAAGACGGTCTGGGGCTCGCCGGAGTTCGAGCGCATCGTCGGTGGTCCTGCGCCCGGCTATGCGGCAACCCGTCGACTGGAGTTTCCGCGCTTCCATCCCGATGATCTCGCCGCCGTCCGTCAGGCGTTCGTCGCGCTGCATCGTGGCGAGAAGCGCCCCGGCGAGAGCTTCGAGGCGCGGCTGCTGCGGCCCGACGGTTCCGAACGCTGGGTGCGGATCTATCATCACGTTCTGCTCAATCGTAACGGCCGCTGGCTGAAGGCGGTCGGCCTGGTCCAGGATTGCGATGCGCTCAAGCGGCAGGAACTCGCCCTGGTCGAAGCCCAGCGGGCGGCCGAAGCCGGGGCCGAGGCCAAGTCGGCGTTCCTGGCCAACATGAGCCATGAGATTCGCACGCCGATGAACGGCGTGATGGGCGTGCTTCACCTCCTGAAGAACGAGACGGCGTTGTCGGCCGACGGCCGCGGCTTGCTGGAAGAGGCGCTCTCCTGCGGCGGCATGCTGTCGGAGCTGCTGAACGACGTGATCGACTTCTCCAAGATTGAAGCGGGTCGGCTGGAGCTCAACAGCGAGACCCTCGATCCCGGCGAGCTGGTGTCCGGCGTCACGCGGATTCTCGGGCCCCAGGCCCGCGCCAAGGGCCTGGACCTCGTCCTGGAGATCGACGAGCGGGTCGGCTGGGTGCGATCCGAACCCGTGCGGCTGCGCCAGGCGCTGTTCAACCTGGTGGGCAATGCGGTGAAGTTCACCGAGACCGGGCGGGTCACGGTCAGGGCCTGCTGGGCTCAGCCTGGCGTCCTGCGGTTCGAAGTCGAGGACACCGGGATCGGCATCCCCGAGGCGGCGCAGGCGCGCCTGTTCGAGCGCTTCAGCCAGGCGGACGCCTCCACCACGCGACGGTTCGGCGGCTCGGGCCTGGGGCTCGCCATCACCCGTCGCCTGGCCGAGCTGATGCAGGGCGAGGTCGGGTTCTGGTCGCGCGAGGGCGAGGGCTCACGCTTCTGGCTGGAGGTTCGC
>NZ_JBILUK010000172.1:0-6716 GCF_044371015.1 Phenylobacterium sp. | reverse complement strand
AGGGTTCGCGCGATCGGTTCGCCCCACTCCGGGTCCATGGCTGCAGGCGCCGCCACGACTGGGAGCCTCAGTTCCAGCAGCGCATCCTCAGGGATGCAGATGTCGGCGCAGACCAGAAAGGCGGCTGCGGCCTTCAGCGTCACAGTCGCGCCCGGAGTCGCATTGGCGGGAGCCGTGAGCGTCATGGGCAGCAAGACCTGGCCCGAATAGCCATAGTTGGTCAGCGGTCCGAGCGGCATCCGATGCGGGGTGGGCCAGGTGAATTCGCCGGCGGACCAGCCGGACGGCAGGGTCCACTTGATCTGGGTCGCCTCGCCGCTGTCGCCCGCATTGCGCCAATAGGTGTGCCAGCCCTTCTGGATATCCTGGCGCAGCGCCACCTGGATGGTCTGGCCCGGGGCGATCCCGGTCACCGAACTCACCAACTCGGCGGTCAGATGGCCGGTGTTGACCGGCGCGGCCGACGCCATCGCCGGCAGCGCCGCCGCCAGAATCGCGCCCAATGCCCGTCGGAAGATCGCACCCAGAAACGTCATGGCGGGTTATATGGCGCGGCGGACGCGCGCGCGCAAAGGAAGCCTCGACTTGACCGCCGCGCGCGCCATCATCGGCGGGATTCGCGCCCACGCCAGGAGATCCGCCCTTGCCCGCTTCCTTTGACGATATCGAGATCGGGCAAGTCGTCAGCCTGGGGGTCGCGGCGGTGGATCCGGGCGCGCTCGCCACCTTCGTCGCCGCCTTCGCACCCACCTGGCGGGCCGAGGACGGCGCGCCTGACGCCATGGTCTATGCGATCTGGGCCCGGCTCGACACCCAGGCGTCTGGCGACTGGCCGCAGACCAAGCGACTGGGCGTCGACGCGCTCCGCTGGATGCGCAACCCACCGGCCGGGGAACTGTTGCGCGGCCGCATGACCGTGATGGCCAAGGACCCCGTCGGCGAGGGCAAGGGCGTGGTCATCGCCCAGCAAGACCTGCTGGATGAAGCCGGCCGCCTGGTCTTCTCCTGCCTGACCCGCAGCATTTTTCAGCGCTGAGCTACTCGGCGCAGAAACGCGCGAGGTCTGCGGCGGTGTCGCGGCTAATATCCGGCGCGGAGATTGAGAACACCTCTGTACCATGGATCGTGCCCATCACCTGCCGGCAGCGCGCTGCGACCCCCGCCGCCAGCAGCCGCCGATAGAACACCACACCCTCGTCCCGCAGCGGATCGCATTCGTTGACGCTGATTACGGTCGGCGGGAAGCCCGCCAGGTCCTCGGCGGTGGCGAAGCTCGGCCAGGCCAGCGGGTCGCGTCGCTCGAAGGCCTCGATGCCATAGGCGACACGGCCCCGGTTGTTGTGCAGACTGAGCAACAGGCCGTTGTTCTCGGTGGACGAGGGATGCTCGGGCAGCGGCCATTGTCCGGCGATGTAGGGACAGAGCGCATAGAGGCCCTTGATCAGGCCGAGGTCGCCGTCGCGCTTCAGCTTCAGCACCGTGGCGATCGCCAGGTTGCCGCCCCCGCTTTCGCCCGCCACGACGATCCGCGCGGGATCGATGTTGAGCGCCGCTGCCGAGGCCGCCACCCACTTCAGGCCGGAGACGCAATCATTGAGCCCCGCCGGAAACGGCAGCACCTCGGGCGCGGAAGAGGGGCGCAGGCAGTTGCGGAAGTCCACCATGGCCACCGCCACGCCCCGTGCGGCGATGATCCGGCCCCACGCGCGGTACATGCCGTTGAAGGCGCTCATCGTCTGCATCCCGCCGCCATGGATGTAGTAGACGCAGGGGTGGGGCCCGGGACCCTCCGGCGCGATCAGGTGAAGTTTGATCGTGTTGCCGTCGGGGGCCGAGGTGAAGCTGAGCTCGCGCTGGACCAAGCCCTTCGAGGGGGCGTTCGCCTCGGAGTCGCAGGCGGCGAACAGCATGCCCATGGCCTGTTCTGCGGCGAGGGCCGCCGGCGTGTTGGCCTCGGCAAGCAGGGTCTCACGGTCCGCCACGTCGCCGGCCTGAGGCCCGTCAGGCATGGCGAACACAGCCTTGATGCGCGGGTCGATGCGGGGATCGGCGGCGATTCTCGAGGTCATGACGGGGTCCTTTTGGAAGCGGGGCGACCTTCGCCGCAAGCCGCGCTCAACTCAAGCCGCTCGCCACGGAAAGGCGCCCAGCGCCAGCGCGGCGGCCAGCATCACCAGGCAGGTCAGGATCGCCCAGGGCAGGGTGAAGCGCTGGTGCGCCCCGAACTCCACGCCGGCCAGGCTGACCAGCAGATAGGTCGAAGGCACCAGCGGGCTGAGGAGGTGCAGCGGCTGGCCGATCAGCGAAGCGCTGGCGACATGCAGCGGGGCCACGCCGTAGTGACCGGCGGTCTCCGCCAGCACCGGCAGCATGCCGAAGTAGAATGCGTCATTGGAGATGAAGAAGGTCATCGGCAGACTGATCAAAGCGGTCAGCGGCGCCAAGTGGGGCCCCAATGCCGGCGGGATCAGATCAACCAGGGCGCCTGACATGGCCGTGACCATGCCCGTGCCGTTCAGGATGCCGGTGAAAACGCCGGCCGCGAAGATCACCGAGACCACGGCCAGAACCGCCGGCGCATGGGCGGCGATCCGCGCGCGTTGATCCGCCGGCTTTGGATGGTTGATGACGAGCGCCAGACAGAAGGCCAGCATGAACAGCAGCGGCAGCGGCATAGCCTGCAGCATCAGGAGGCCCAGGAGGCTGAGCGTCAGCCCGAGATTGATCCAGAACCGGAAACGCCCCGGCGCCGGGGCGACCTCGACCGCAGGGGTCGAGACCTTCGGCGACAGCCCTCCGAGCCGCCTTCGCTCGGCCCGTCCATAGGCCCAGCCCAGGATCATCAGCCAGGCGATGGCGACCAGCATGGCGGGCACGAGCGGCAGGAAGACCGCCGTCGCGTCCAGGCCGAGCGCGCTCGCCGCCCGCGCCGTCGGCCCGCCCCAGGGCGTCAGATTCATCACCCCGGACGAGAGCATGATCAGGCAGGCCATGATCAGCGGGTTGAGCCCCAGGCGCCGATAGAGCGGCAACAGGGCCGCCACCGTGATCATGTATGTGGTTGAGCCGTCGCCATCGAGCGAGACAAAGGTCGCCAGCGCCAAGGTGCCCATCACGATCCGGACGGGATCTTCGCCCACCACGCGCAGCAGCGCCTTGATCAGCGGGTCGAACAGGCCCGCGTCCCCCATCACCCCGAAGTAGAGGATGGCGAACATCAACATCACGGCGGTCGGTGCGATGCGGGCGACGCCCTCCAGCATCATCGGACCCAGTCCGGCGCCGAATCCGGCGGCGAGGCCGACTGCGGTGGGTACGGTTATCAGGGCGACAAGCGGCGAGAGCCGGCCGGTCATGATCAGCGCCATGAACCCGGCGACCATCAAGAAGCCGAGCCACGCCAGGGTCTGAGCGTCGTGGGTCACCTAGAGGCGCGCCACCGCCTGCTCCGAAAGGGTCAGGCTGCGGTCGATGGTGGCCTTCAAGCCCTCCAGGTCGACACCTTCGGTGCTCTTCTTCCCCTCCAGGTAGCGGGCGTAAACCCCGTGATTGATGCAGGCTGACTTCCAGCGATTGAAGCCGACATAGAAGTCGAGCTTCGAAAGATCGCGGCCAGTTTTCTCGGCATAGCGCGCCGCGAGCACGCGACGCCCTGGGAACCCGGGTGCGGCCGTGGCGGCGGTGGGCGACGGCGGCTGAGGATCCGAAGGATCTGGCCAGAAGTTGAGCGCATAGGCGAGGTCGGCCAACGGGTCGCCCAGGGTGGAGATTTCCCAGTCGACGACGGCCGCCACCGTCCCATCCGGTCCGACGAGGCAGTTGTGCGGGCCGAAGTCGCCGTGCACCACCCGGGCCGGATCCTGATCCGGCGCATTGGCCAGAAAGAAGGCTTGCAGCTCATGGGCGCGCGGGTCGTCGTACTGGGCCGGCTCCACTGAAGCGAGCCACGACTTCATCCAGGTGGAAAGTTGGCGGGCGATATAGCCGTCGCGCTTGCCGAGATCGCCGAGACCGACGGCATCCGGGTCCAGCGCGTGGAGCGCGGCCAGGGCGTCGATGAAGGAGAAAGCCATGGCCTCGCGCCGGGCTTCCGGGACCAGACGCAGCGTGTCGTCGATGGAGTAAAGCGGACGGCCCTCGACCAGACCCATGACATAGAACCGCGCCCCGGTGACCGAGGGGTCATCGCAAAAGCCCATCGCCTCGGGCACCGGCACGGCCGAACCCTTTAGCCCGCTCAGCACCGCCCACTCGCGGCCCATGTCGTGCGCCTTGGGAAGAAGTTCGCCCAGCGGCGGGCGGCGAATCACGGCGGCGCGACCGCGGGCGTCGTCAATTCGATAGGTGAGGTTGGAGTGACCGCCTTCCAGCCGCGTCCAGCGAAGCGGCGGCGAAAGCGCCGGAACATTGGCGGTGATCCAGGCCTCGACGGCCGCCACATCATAGCCCAGCGGCGCAGTCTCGCTCATCGCGTGATCTCTCCCATCCCTCGCGCCAACCCTCCCTCGCCCAGCCGCCGGCCGCAAGCGCCTTGGCGGCGCCCTGGCCCAACCCCAGGGCCTCGCCCGATCCGATGGGATCAATCGGACCCGGATGACGCGCCGCGCCGCCTTGATCTGACGCGCGGTTCCGCCGCCGAACCGGTTTCCACTTCGGGGGATTGCGCTCTAGGGTCGCAGTCAAACAACGCCGGGGGAGACGGCCGAGATGAACGACGAGACACACAGCGCGGGCCGGGCGCAGGGCAACGCCTATGGGCTGCTCCTGCTTCTGACGTTGATCAATGTGATGAATTTCGTGGATCGGCAGCTGCTGCCGAGTTTCGCGAACTTCATCAAGCCTGACCTCGGCCTGACCGACACCCAGTACGGCCTGCTGACCGGACTGTTCTTTCTGATCTTCTATGCAGTGGCGGGCCTGTTCATGGGCATGCTGGCCGACCTCACCCACCGGCCGCGATTAATCGCCGGCGCTATCGCGCTCTGGAGCTTGCTGACGGCGGCCTCGGGCCTGGCCAAAGGCTTCGTCTCGCTGGCCATTCCCAGGGCCCTGATCGGGGTCGGGGAGTCAGCGCTTACGCCGACGGCCATGTCACTGCTGGCGGATCGGTTTCCGGCCGCGCGACTGGGGGTTGCGGCGGGAATCTATTATCTGGGTGTGCCGATCGGAGCGGGGGTCAGCCTGCTGGTGGCGGGATACCTCGGTCCGGTCATCGGCTGGCGCAACTGTTTCATCGCCCTGGGCCTTTTGGGCCTGGTCTTCGCAGGCCTGATGCTCACGGTCCGTGAGACCCGACCAAAGCGGGCGACGGGCGACCGCGGGCCCTCGGTCGCCACTCAAGTCAAGGAGCTGACCAAGGCGCTGGCCCGCTCACCCTCCCTCGGCGCGACGATGCTGGGCGGCGTAGCGCTGCATCTCTCGGTCGGCGCAGCTTCTTTCGATCAGCTGTGGTTCGTGCAGGAGCGCGGGTTCGAGCGCGCCCACATCGCCCAGCTCACCGGCTACATCACCGTCGCCGCCGGCATCGCGGGCAACCTGTTCGGCGGATTCGTCGGAGACTGGTGGCAGCGCACACGCAAATCCGGTCGCCCGATGCTGCTCTTCTGGATGTTCCTGGCGCTGGCGCCGCTGACGGTGGCGTTCCGGATCGTGCCGGTCGATTCGCCGCTGTTCTATATCGGCATCGCGGCTGGCGTGTTCCAACTGGCGGCCTTCTATGGCCCGACCTTCTCAACGGTGCAGGAATTGGCGCCGCCCGGCGCCCGGGCGACGGTGACGGCCTTCTACATCCTCTGCCTGAACGTCATCGGTCTGGGCATCGGCATCACCGGCACAGGCTTCGTCGTTGACCAGCTCCGCGCGTCGGGCGTGGCCGAGCCCTATACGTGGACGCTGATGGGCTTCACCATCGCCTCGGCGATCGCCGCGCCGGCCTTCTTCTTCGCCGGCGTCCGGTTCAAGCGAGACAAGACAGCCCTGGCCTGACCGGACCTACCGCGCGGCGACCGCGGGCGCCGGAGCCGCCAATGAAGCGCGGTAGGCGTCGGCCTGTGCGACCAGGCGCAGCAGGTTGCCGCCCCAGATCTTGGCCAGGTCGGCGTCTGAATAACCCGCCGCCTTCAGGCGGGCCGTGATCTTGGGCAGGTCCGCCACGCTCTCAAAGCCCGCAACGCCGCCGCCACCGTCCCAGTCGGCGCCCATGCCGACGTGATCCGGACCGACCAGCTTCAGGACGTGCAGGATGTTCTCCATGTAGGCCTCGAACGTCCCGCGCCAGCCGGGCGTGGCCTCGCGCGCCTTCAGCTCCGCCATCAGCGCCTTGCGTTCGGAGGCGGACATCGCGCCGACGCGCGTCATCTTGAATCGCAACGCGCCCATTCGGGCCCTGAAGTCGGCCGGCGCGCTCAAGGGCGCGACGTACATGGAGTTCATCTGGATCACGCCGCCAGAGGCCGCGACCTTCTTCAGGCGTTCGTCGTCGAGATTGCGCGGGTGGTCGAACACCGCCTTGGCGCCGTGATGGGAGAGGATGATCGGCGTCTTTGACCGGGCGATGAGCTGGTCGATCGCCGCGTCGGATGCGTGCGATCCGTCGACCACCATCCCAAGGCGGTTCATCTCGTCGACCCAGCGCTCGCCCAACGGCGAGAGTCCGCCCCAGCGAAGCTTGTCGGTGGCGCTATCGGCAAACTGGTTGTTAGCCCCGTGAACCGGCG
>NZ_JBILUK010000024.1:0-23768 GCF_044371015.1 Phenylobacterium sp. | reverse complement strand
GGGCCGTGTCGACCAGGGCTACCTGTGGCACGGGCAGGGCTGGCGCCTCGGCGGGGTTGCGCTTGGCGGCCAGTGAGAACACGCGGTCCGCCAGCGGCAGGTCTCGGAACCTGCCGAGCCAGGAGGAGAGCTCCTCGAAAGTCGCCTTGTGCGCCGAAGGGTGCATCAAGGCGCGGAACGACAGATATCCGTCCAGCGAGCGATCCTTGATGCTGGATGCAGTGATCTGGGCGCCCAGGAAGTCGCCCTGGTCGACGGCCTGGAAGGCCGCCGTGTAAGCCTGGGCGTCTGTATCGGACAACGGGCGAGCCGAGTCAGCCACGACAGGCGATGTGGCGGCCAGCGCGCAGAACAAGATCGAGGCGCACAGGCGCTTGCGGAGCGTCATGCGATCTTATCGCGCGAGAGGGCTAACGGCCCCTGAACGCGATCCTCTTTTGCCGAGTCCCAGTCCGCCCAAGCTAGAGCTTGGGCGGTGAAAGGGGAAGGCGGTTTCGGCAAGCGAACGCCCATCAGAACGCTGTGGTGAAGCTGACCTGGACCGTGCGCTTCGGGCCAGGACGGAAGGTGGCCGGCGTTGCGATGGTGGTAGTGATGGTGCCCAGATAGTCCTTGTCGAACAGGTTATCGACGTTGATCCGGGCCTTGATCTCCTTGAACGGGCCCCACTCGAAGCCGTCGCCGATATCGATGTAGGCGTTGTAGACCATGTATCCGCCGGTGCTCTCGGCGTTCGTGAAGTTGGTGAAGCGCTTGGAGATATGGCGCGCCGAGAGGTTGAGCACCGCGCCGGGCATGGGTTCAACCGTCACCCCGCCCTGGAACAACCACTTGGGGAAGTCAGGCACCGTGTTGCCCCGGATCAGGTTGGTCGAGAAATTATCCTGAAATTCCGAGATGTTATACGACAGATTTGTGTTGAAATACACCTTTCCGCCGAAGATTTCAGGTTTCCACTGCCCGCTGAATTCCACCCCTTGGGCCTCCACCGTGCCGACGTTCTGGAAGAAGGTTTCGGTGGTGGTGCTGCCGGGCACGATCGAGGCGAAGGCTTGGAGCCTGTTGGTGAAGCTCGTCATGTAGGCCACCAGGGAGGCGTTGAACGTCGGGCGGTTGGTGCGGATGCCCAACTCATAGTTCTTGGCGGTCTCCGGGTCGGGTCCGGGCGCGAGCGGGCTGGCCTGGGAGAATAAATCGTCCGCGCCTTGGGGCAGGGCCATGTTTTCCGAGTAGGACGCGAAGATCTGCTCGCGGCCTATGGACCAGACCGCGCCGATCTGGGGCAGGAACAGGTCTTTCCAGGAGTCCTCGATCCGAGGTTGACGGCGATTGATGTAGTCGGCCGGGTTCCGGAACCCTTCGATCGAATAGTCGATGCTCAGGCCCTTAAAGCCGACATCGAGCTTCAGCGCGTCATCGAGCAGGCTGATGGTGTCCTTGAAGAAGATCTGCGTCGTCTTCCGGTTAGACTCATAGTCGCGCTGGCGGTGCACCGGCTCGTTGAGCAGCGGGGCGCCATCCGGGTTGCCCCCCTCGACGTTGAAGCGGTTCTGCGTGCGATGATAGTCGTCGTCCTCCAGCCAGAGGCCGGCCTCCAGCTTATGCATGCCGAGGTCCCAACTGATGCGGCTGTTCAGGCCTTTCCGCGTGCCGTCGGCGGTGGAAAGCCCGTACTGGATGCCTTTTGGCGCGGTCAGGCCCGCGACGATCAGGCGTTGGGCGTTGTGGCTGGCCAGCGAGGTGGCGTAGGCCTCCGGTGAGACCCCATAGCCGTTCTTGTCCTCGTAGTAGGCCGTTGCCGAGACGCTGATCGACTCGCCGAAGGTGTTCGCCAGGGTCAGGCCGTAGAGGTGGTCCTTGCGTTCGTTGATCGCGAACTTGAAATACTGATTGTACGCTGTGTTGGAGAAGGGAATGCCCGCCGCCGTGATCGGCAGGCTCGTGGGTGTGGCCGCCGAACCCAGCGCACCCGGTGTCGGAATGTACCCCAGATAGGCGAACGAGCGACCCTTGCGACCAAAGATGTCGCCCGCCGTTCCCAGATACTGCGCCTTGGTGATCGAGGGGCTGTCGAAGTCGAAGTAGTCGTTGTGCACGGTCTGGAAGGTCAGCGAGCCGGTCTCCCAGCGGTAGCGCGCCTTGGCCTCGAAGTGGGTGCGGTCGATCGTGCCGGGGCCGCGCCACAGATCTCCCTCGATGACCGAGACGCTGCCGAAGGCGGAGAAGCCGTTGTGCTCGCCGGTGTCGATGCGACCGAAGGCGCGCATCAAATCGTCGCTGCCGCGGGTGAAGCTGACCCGGCCGCCCATCTCATCAAGCGGTTCGCGGGTGATGTAGCTCACAATCGGCCCGAGCGAGGCGTAGCTGGCGAGCGAGACGTCGCCGGAGCCTGCCGATGCCGTGACCCGGGAGAGGTTTTCGTTGTCGACGTAACGATAGATCGGGCTGCCGCCGAACTGATCGGAACGGCCCATGGGGATATCGTCGAGCAGGAAGCCGATCTGACGGAAGCCGAAGGCGCGGACCGAAACCGAGTTGCCGAACTCGTACATGCCCAGCGCGTCGTTGGCCTGGACGTTGAAGCCAGGCAGGGACTCCAGCATCTTCAGGCCGGTGATCCCGGCGGGCGCCGACATCAGCGCGGCGCTGGTGATGGAGACGGTGGCGGTGGCCTCATCCGTGCCGATGGCGACGGTGGCCTCAGAAACCCGCGAGCCGGTGACGACCAGTTCCTCAACCGCTGTTGGCGCGGCGGTGGTCTGCGCCAGCGCCGGCGTGGCGAGCGCTGTGGCGGCGAAAAGGGCCAGACGCGTCAGGCGTCGGGCGGTAGCGGAACGGTGCATGAGTATCCCCTCGATTGTGCGCATTCGGCCTGGAGCCGGCCTCTCACAGGTCTTCCGACCTGGGTCGTGGTCCGCGTGCTGAGCCGCGGACCATCGCCGGAACGCAGGCTGGATCGCGCCGGCGCGGGCGGCGAGGGCTGTCGGGACAAATGAAGAGCTGCAGCCCCGAGGCGCCTGTCACATGACCTTCACAAGGCAGACGTGCGTATTGGATTGGCGTTGAACGGGCTCCCAGGGTCGCCCCGGCCCCGCGACGGGAGGCGGGGGCCGGGGCGGTCGGTCGCGGGTGTCGGGGAACAAGACCGCGTCCGATTTGGTGTCCGACAAGTGTGGGAGATGCGCGGACAACGAAGATACGGCCGGAACCGCGTCGTGGATGCAGTGGGTTTCGTCAGGCCGCGCGGCGATGGGCCAGGGTGTCTAGGGCCAGGGCGATGCCGGCGATGGCGAGCGGGATGACGAAGAAGAACAGCCGATAACCCAGGAAGCCCGCGGCCAGCGCCGCCGGATCGACGCCGCCGAGCAGTGTCGACATTGCCCCTTCGAATACGCCGACTCCGCCGGGCACGTGGCTGGCGAGGCCGATGGCGACCGACGGGGCGAAGGCGCCGACAAAAGTGGCGAATCCGACTTCGTCAGCAGGCAACAGGACCCAGAGGATGGCCGCTGCGACCGCGTTGTCGAGCGCGCCTAGCGCGATCTGGGCGGCGGCGACCGGCATGGTCGGGAGCGTGACGCCATGGCCAAATATCCGGACCGTACCTCGTACGAACCGGCAGGCGGTGATGTAGACCGCGACACCGACGACAAGGGCGATGCCGATGCCGTTGGCCACCGGCACAGGGATCTGGCTGACGCGCGCGATCTCGTCACTTCCAGCAATCAGGAGGCTAACGCCCGCCAGCGCGAGCAGGCCCGCGGTGAAGGAGAAGCTTTGAAACACGGTGATCGCGGCGGTCTGTTGCAGTGAAACCCCCATCCGACCGTAGTATCGGGCGCGCACGGCCCCCGAGACCAGGAGATTGGCCCCAAGGCTATGGGCCATCGCGCTGGCCATAAACGAGCCCAGCAGGACCGAAGGCAGCGGCAAGCGTGCGCCGGCCCAGCGCAGGCCCATGAACTCGACAAAGCCCATCAGGATGAAGCTGGAAGCCGAGAGCGCCAGCGCCATCGCCACCGAATCCCACCCCCAGGCGCGGATCGCGTCGGCTACTTCGGCCGGGCTGAGGTCATGGAACTCCCGCCAGAGAATATAGACCGCGCCGGCCAACAGAAGGAACGCCAGCAACTGGCCAAGGACGCGCCCAAGCCAGGGAAAGAAGCGAGAGCCCTGAGTCTCGGGCAGGGCCTCGAGAAGCTCGGCTTCGACATCGACGGGCGGAGTCTCGCGGGATCTGCTCATGCGAATCGCCGCCGCCAGCGGGCCACGGCCAGGGGGGCCAGGGCCGCTGCGATGCCGCCGAAGTCGGCCACGCTATGGTCGATTACGACCGAGAGTCGGGCGCCTGTCAGTAGGTGGGTGGATTCCAGCGCGACCGAGAACAGCGCCAGCCGGGTGGCGATAACGGCCACGGAGGTGCGTGGCGATGCGGCCAGGGCTAGGAGCCCCGCCACATAAAAGGCGGCGAAGTGTTCAAGATACCCAGAACGCGCGAACTGCGGGACCATTTCGGGTGGGAGCAGGACGGCGGTGGCGATGGCGCCGAGCGCGCCCAGGAACCCCACCCGCGCCAGGATCGCGAGCGGTCCGGTGACCGGATAAGGGCCGTCGCCCAGCAGGCTGCGGTCGGGTTCCATGACGGTCAGGCTAGAGTGGCGGCGGCGAATAGGGAAATCTCTATCGCACCATCGCCTCATAGGCTTCCTGGGCGGCGAGCCATTCGGCTTCGGCAGCGTCAAGGCTAGCTTGGGCGGCGTCGCGGCGGCGACCGAGTTCAGCGAGCTTGAGTGCGTCCTTGCCGGAGGCTGCGCGGGTGAGTTCGCCGTCGAGGGCCTGGAGGGCCTGGTTGGCGCGGGCGAGCGCGGCTTCGGCGGCCTCGGCGCGACGGCGGGCGGTTCCGGTCGGGGCCTTTGTGCGGGGTGCGGGCGGCGGCGGAGGGGCGGCGACGGGCTCGGGCGCGCGCACCTGGCTGGGCGCCCGCGCGGCCTGGCGGGCGCGGTCGAGCACGAAGGCGGCGTAATCCTCCATGTCGCCGTCGAACGGCTTTATCGAACCCTCCGCGGCCAGCCAGAGACGATCGGCGACCAACTCCATCAGCGAGCGATCGTGGGTGATCAGGATCACCGCACCCTCATAGTCATTGAGCGCGTCCAGCAGCGCGCGCCGGGAGTCGATGTCGAGGTGGTTGGTCGGTTCGTCGAGGATCAGCAGATGCGGCGCCTCTGCGGCCACGAGGTTTAGCAGCAGCCGCGCCCGCTCGCCGCCCGAGAGGTTTGCGACGGTGGTTTCGACCTTCTCGAAGCTGATGCCGTATTGCGCCAGACGATTTCGGCGCGACGCCTCGGACGCCTGCGGCATTTCGCGGCGGATGATCTCCAGGGGCGTGTCGTCGGGGTCCATGGCCTCGATCTGGTGCTGGTGAAACCATCCGACCTTGAGGCGTGGTGAACGATGCAACCCGCCCGTCTCGGTCTTGAGCGCGCCAGCCACGAGCTTGGCGAAGGTGGACTTGCCGGCGCCGTTGACACCCAACAGGCCAATGCGGTCATCGATGTCGAGCCGCAGATCTAGGCCCTTCAAAATCGGGGGGCCGCCATAGCCCACCGAGGCGCCTTCGAGGCGCAGCAGCGGCGGCGCCAGCGGGCGCTCGGGCGAGGGCAGGCTGAAGGGTGTCACCCGGTCTTCGATGACGGCCGACACCGGCGGCAACTTGGCGATCATCTTCAGGCGCGACTGGGCCTGGACGGCCTTCGAGGCCTTGGCGCGGAAGCGGTCGACGAAGGACTGGAGGTGGGCGCGGCGGGCCTCGATCTTGACCCGGTTGGCCTCCTGCAGCCGCAGTTTCTCGGTCAGTTGACGTTCGAAGTCGTCATATCCGCCCGGATAAAGCGTTAGCTTGCCGTCCTTGAGATGCAGGATGTGGTCGACCGATCCGTTGAGCAGTTCCCGGTCGTGGCTGATGACGATGGCGGTATGTGGGTACTTCTTGAGGCGCGCCTCGAGCCACAGGGCGCCTTCCAGGTCGAGGTAGTTGGTCGGCTCATCGAGCAGCAGGAGGTCGGGTTCGGCAAACAGGCTGGCGGCCAGGGCTACGCGCATGCGCCACCCGCCGGAAAACTCGGCCATGGGGCGCCCCAGGTCGGCCTGGCTGAAGCCCAGGCCCGCCAGGATCTCGGCGGCGCGGGAGGGCGCGCGGTCAGCGTCGATCTCGATCAGCCGGGCGTAGATGTCGCCCAGATCCTCAGGCGGCGCGGTCTCGAGGCGGCCGAGCAGATCGTGTCGTTCGGCATCGGCCTCAAGCACCGTGTCGATCAGGGTGACGGGTGTGGCGGGATGCTCCTGGTCGACCGAGCCGATGCGGGCGTTCTTGGGCAGGCCGATGTCGCCGCCGCCGGGCGTGAGCTGGCCCAGGATGACCTTGAACAACGTCGACTTGCCCACACCGTTGCGTCCGACGAGGCCCACATGAGCGCCGCGCGGCAGCGAGACCGTGGCGCCATCAAAGAAGCGCCGGCCCCAGGCGTCGAGGACGAGGTCGTTGATCTGGAGCATGACGGAGAGGGGCCGAGGCGGATGCGGCGCGCCTCTTAACAGAGCTTCGGCGCGGCGTCATGCCCGTGCGCTGTACCGGTAGGCGCATTGACATCCGAGGATGGGATCGGGAGGGTCCACGCCGCCATGGCGTCCCAACCCGAGCTCCGCATCGCCGACCTGAACATTGATCGGACTGAGCTTCTCGACCTCAATGTCGCCTACGTCCGCTGGGTTCTGGACGGCGTGGAGGCGAGGTTCGGGTTGACGCCGGTCGAGGTCGTCGGCTCCGAGCCGCACGTCTATGCCGAGGCCAATCTGCACAAGGTCGCAGGGGATCTGCCGCCCCGGGGCGTCTTCTATCTGGCGCATTTGGGTGATGCCGCGGTGGCTATGGGCGGGCTGCGGACAATCCGGGCCGGCATAGTTGAGATCAAGCGAATCTATGTCCGGCCGAACGCCCGTGGGCAGGGGCTTGCCAGGTTGGTTTTAGACCGGCTGATCGATGACGCGCGCACCTTTGGAATGTCTGAGGTCTACCTGGAAACGGCGCCGTTCATGACCGACGCTCATCGGCTCTACGAGACGTCGGGGTTCGTGGATCGAACGCCTTATGCTGAGGCCGAGGTTCCCGTCGCGCTGCACGACGACTGGCGGTTCATGGCGCTTCGGCTGGACTGACGGCTCTTATCTTGCATTGCACAACGGCGCGGCGGCCTCTATTTTGATCGGCTAACTCCTGCTGCTCCCGAGAGACTCCATGGCCCGCGTGACCGTCGAAGACTGCATTGAGAAGGTGCCGAACCGCTTTTCGCTGGTGCTGCTGTCGGCGCATCGGGCGCGGGCGATCTCGGCCGGTTCACAGATCATGGTCGACCGGGACAACGACAAGAACCCCGTGGTGGCGCTTCGCGAGATCGCTGATGACGTGGTCGATGGCGAGGAACTGCGTGAAGCGGTGATTGCTTCCCTGCAGCGGGTGGACGAGCGTTCGGAAGCCGAGGAAGAGGCCGAGACCCTGGCCCTGCTGGCGGATCCGACCCATATGCAGATGAGCGAGCTGGAGCTCGTTCGCGCCCTGCAGAGCGACCGCGACGGCGGCCAGGAGGAGCGGTACTGAGCCCTGAAGGCGCAGACCCTCAGACCAAAGACGCGGCGGCCTCGCCGGCCGCCCCTCCAAAAGACGTGACCAAGACCGAGGCGACGCCGGTTCCGCCGGCGCGCCCGCGCATGCTTCGCCAGTTCGAGCTTATCGACAAGGTGCGGGCTTATGATCCCAGCGCCGACGAAGCACTGCTCAACCGCGCCTACGTCTACACAATGCGGGCGCACGGGGCGCAGACGCGGGCTTCCGGCGATCCGTATTTCGCGCACCCGATCGAGGTGGCGGGCATCCTGACCGACTATCGGTTGGACACCGAGACCATCGTCACGGCGCTGCTGCACGACGTGATTGAGGACACTGAGACCACTCGTGAGAAGGTGGCGGAGCTGTTCGGCGAGGAGATCGCGGAGCTGGTCGAAGGGGTGACCAAACTCTCCAAGCTGGAGCTCAGCCAGGAGCATCTGCGTCAGGCCGAGAACCTGCGGAAGTTCATCCTGGCGATCTCGAAGGACGTTCGGGTGCTGCTGGTGAAGCTGGCGGACCGGCTGCACAACATGCGCACGCTGGGGTTCATCAAACAGGCGGCCAAGCGGGAACGGATCGCGCGGGAGACGCTGGACATCTATGCGCCGCTGGCGCGCTCGATCGGCGTTCATCGGATCTGCGAGGAATTGGAGGAGCTGGCCTTTGCGCACCTCAATCCGGTGGGGCGCAACGCGATCCAGCGGCGGCTGGAGACGCTCCGCGCCGAGCAGGGCGGGGCGGTCAGCGCAGTGACCCGCGAGGTCACCCAGCGACTGGAAGCGGCGGGACTTTCGGCGCGGGTCTATGGCCGCGAGAAACACGCCTACTCGATCTGGCGGAAGCTGCAGCGCAAATCGATCGGCTTTTCGCAGTTGTCCGACATCTATGCTTTTCGGGTGATCGTGGGGTCCGAGGAGGACTGCTATCGCGCGCTCGGGGTGATCCACCGGGCCTGGCCCAGCGTTCCGGAGCGGTTCAAGGACTTCATCTCGACACCTAAACGCAACAACTACCGCAGCCTTCACACCACGGTGGTGGGTTATCGCGGCATGCGGATCGAGATGCAGATTCGCACCGAGGCGATGGATCTGGTGGCGGAAGAGGGCGTCGCCGCCCACTGGCGCTACAAGAACGAGAGCTATGGCTTCGACGCCGAACATCAGAAGGCGGCCGGCGGACGGGACCCGCTGGTCAACCTGCGCCACCTCGTTCAGGTGCTGGAGCACGGGGGCGACGCCGAGGAACTGGTCGAGCACGCCAAGCTGGAGATGTTCCTCGACCAGGTGTTTGTGTTCACCCCCAAGGGCCAGCTGGTCAGCTTGCCGCGCGGGGCGATGCCCCTGGACTTCGCCTACGCGCTGCACACCGACATCGGCGACACCTGTGTGGGCGCCAAAGTGAACGGGGAGCTTCGGCCACTGCGCACAGCGCTGACCAACGGTGACGTGGTCGAGGTCATCCGCGGCGGCAAGCCTGTCGTGCCGCCGGACTGGCGATCCCTGACCGTGACCGGCCGCGCCCGCTCGGCGATCCGGCGTCACATCCGCCAGTCGGAGCGGGAGGAGTTCGTACGGCTTGGTCGGGCGACAGTGGATCAAACCTTCGAGGCGGCGGGCAAGAGCCGTAAGGACGTGTCGCTGCGCCCGGCGCTGGATCGCTTCGCGGTGTCGGGCGAGGAGGATCTCTTCGAGGCTGTCGGCCGGGGCCGGGCGACGCCCGCCCAGGTGCTTGAGGCGATATTTCCGGGTCTAAAGGCGGCCGAGCGGGAAGCCGCAACCGCCCGGCGGCCGATCCAGGACGGCCGTTCCGCGCGGCTCTACGTACGGGGCGGGGGTTTGACCGCCGGTGTGAGCCTGCACTTCGCACCCTGTTGCTCGCCAGTGCCGGGTGACAGGATCGTCGGTATTCTGGATGGCGAGGGCGGCGGGCTGAAGGTTCACACCATCGACTGCGAAGGGCTTGCGGCGTTCGAGGATCGTGAAGAGCTGTGGCGCGACCTGCAATGGACTCCAGAGGCCGAACGTAACGCCACCGCCCATGCACGCCTGACCGCTACCATCCGCAACGCGCCGGGCGTGCTGGGCCAAGTCTGCACCACCATCGGCGAGGCCGGCGGCAACATCGTGGGCCTGCGGATGCATCACCGGCAGAGCGACTTTTTCGGCGTCGATCTGGATATCGAGGTCAACGACGCCCGTCACCTGACTCATATCGCCGCCGCGCTCCGGGCCAATCCCAGCGTCGAGGATGTCGAGCGTACCAAAGGGTAGGATCAGCCCGCCGCAATAGCTGCCGGCACGGTGATCGCATCTCGATTGCGCACTTCTTCATGCCAATGGCGAACGATGCGCTTGAGAATGTAGGGCGGGGCCCAATCGAAGGCGCTTTGCCGCTCGCCTTCGAGGAACAGCGGGGTCACCGAGGCGTAGTTGAGTTCGAACACCGTCTTGCAGAAGGAGCGAATGAGCTCGCGGTCGGTAACCACCGGTTCGAGCTCAGCGCACATCCATTCGTCCCGGTCCACGGGGATCCAGATCACCGGATAGGGCTGGTCGTCCATAACGCCCTTCAGCCGCTGTTTGCCGCTAAGGCGAAGATTCAGCGGCGAGGCGCCCGCGCCGTTGCCGCTGGCCAGCAGGAAGGCCAAGTCCACCGAGAGCATGAGGCGCCTCGGTGTCGCCAGACCGGTCAGCCGGAAGCCGGTGTCGATAGACGGGCCGATGAAATCCCGGGTTATCGTCGGATTGGCGGCGTTAGCGTACCACTCATCCCGCAGCTCGGACTGAACCATGAGGGCGTCTCGAGCCAGACCTTCATCAAGCGCACCGCCGCCGCGGCGGAAGAACACCTCGGCATTCGGCACCGGGAACAAGCCGATCCAGGCGGTGGATTTGACGTCCAGGTGCTCGGCGCCTGGAGTATGCAGCGCCTGGTAGCGATTGAGCGCCTGCAGCCAGACCTGCATCAGTCCATGCGCATGGCTGAGGCAGAGGAGATCACAAGCGTAGAGCAGCTCGTCGCCATTGCTCTTCCAGAACTCCAGCGACGACAGGCGCCCCGTATGGTTGGAGGCGAAGGCGCGGTACTCGGTTTGAAGGATGAAGTCGAAATCCCGGTAAAAGCTTAGCAATTCCGGTCGCCAGCGATTGCGTGACTGCTTGTAGTGGGTGGCCCCGACCAGATCGACGCTGAAGAACAGACGCAGTCGCGGCTTCAGGCCATCCGGACAATCGTCCGGGAAGTCGCTCCGGTCCGAAGACGCGGGGGCGCTGAGGCTAGGTTGGTTGTTCACGTGTTCCCCGTCGTGCAGCTCCGACGGTAGGGAGGCGGCCTGAAGGAGGTCTTTCGAAGTTGGGTTACCTTGGTGGTGACGTTGCTGGCGCGTGGGGATTGATCTCGATCAAGGTCGCTTGGCGCGAGTTTCGGGATGGTGACGCCAATCCTGGCCGAGTTGGCCGGAGGCAACCCTGGAGCCCGTCATGCCGGCCGAAAGCGTTCCTTTCATCATCGCCATCATCGCCATGTTCGGCGTGTTCATGGGCGTCGTGGGAACTGTGTCGATCCTCAGCTACCTGCCCGAGCGCAAGGCGAAGCCGGCGTCCCGCACAGCGTCCGTCCCTTCGGGCGCCCATCCCGCCTGACGGGTGCGAGCCCAACTAGAGGTCGGACCGCCCGACACGGTGTCTGGCGTACTGCCACAGCCAGGGGCCTAGGCTCTTAGCGGTGAAGCGACTTCAACACTGGTGACTGCAAATCCGATGAGCACCGCCGGCCCGAACGTGGTCGCGATGGGCACGTCAATGGCGTCGCGCCCGCGAGCGATCAGCACCCGGGCCATGCGCGGCATGTTGTTGCGCGGGTCGAAGGTGCGCCAGCGGCCGCCCAGATAGACCTCCATCCAGGCGCTGAAATCCATGACGCCAACCACTGGAACGCCGATGTCGCCCATGTATCCGGTGCAGTAGCGGGCCGGGATGTTCAGGCAGCGGCAGAACGCGATCGCCAGGTGGGCATAGTCCCTGCACACACCGGTTGCCTCGGTCCAGGCGTCGTGAGCGGTCTTGTCCGGTCGCGCGTTCGCGTAATTGAACGTGATGTGGGTGTGGACATAGTCGCTGATGGCTTGCACCCGCGCCCAGCCCGGGGGCGTATGGCCGAACAGCGACCATGCGATCTCGACCAACTTCTCTGTGTCGCAGTACCGGCTGCCCAGCAGATAGAGGATCACCTCGTCAGGCAGTTCGTGGATAGGATGCTCCGTGGCGTCGGGGACGTAGGGGTCGATCAGGCCGGGGTCGCGGATAACGAACTCAGTGGAGAGCCGTATGCGTCCGGGCCCCGCAACCAAACGGTTGCAGATGTTGCCGTAGGCGTCGGTGTAGGCGTGTACGGAGACACGCGGTTCGGTACGCAATGTGTCAATTGTCTCCAGATCACCGCGCCTTGAAGGGTGCACGCTCGGCATGAGCAGCATGGGCGTCGCGCTCGGGCACTGGTAGCTGATCTCGAAGCCGGTCTTGATCCGCATCGGACGAGAGTCGACCCCTGCGGAGCCAACGAGGGGCGTGGTCATGGCGGTGTCCAGGAAAGCATCGCGTCGGACGCAATCGACCGCTTCGTTGGCGGCATGCGCCCGACGGCGCAGTTAAGAGCTAGGAAGTCGGGGCCCCAAATCCTAGAGCACGATGCGATCAGACGGAGTCGCTTGAGCGTCGAAATGTCCGCGGCATCAAGAGGGTCGAGCCCATTTTATCGGGCTCAGACGGTTCCGTCTGAAGGCAGCGGGCTCCAGGGGCCCGCGGGTGCGGTCTGCGCGCGGGCGCCGAACTGGACTTCCACACGACGGGATGGATCGTCTATCTGGTCGGCGTATGAACACTGAACAGGTCCTCGACGAGTTCCGAGGCGCGGGCGCGCTTCGGGAAGGCCATTTCATCCTGGCGTCCGGGCGGCACAGTCCGATGTTCCTGCAGAAGAATTTGGTCTTCCAGTACGCTGATCGCACCGAGCGCCTTTGCCGGGCGCTGGCCGCAAAGATTGTGGAACGCTTCGGTGTTCCCGACGTGATCGTGGCGCCGGCGGTCGGCGCGATCATCCCGGGCTATGAGGTGGCCCGCGCGCTTGGCGTACCGTCGATCTATGTGGAGCGGGAAGACGGGGCGTTTCGTCTGCGGCGAGCGTTCAGGATCGCGCCCGGCGCCAAGGTTGTGGTGGTTGAGGACGTGATCACCACCGGCGGATCATTCCGCGAGGCAGTGGCGCCGATCACCGAAGCTGGCGGGGATGTGGTTGGCTGCGCCTGTATCGTGGATCGCTCCGGCGGGCGGGCGGATGTGGGTTGGCCACTGGTGGCGCTGGCGACCGTGGACGTGCCGTCCTATGCGCCCGATGAGGTGCCGCCGGAGCTCGCAGCTTTGCCGGCGGAAGAGCCCGGCTCAAAGAGGCTGCGGACGTGAAGCGCCTTCGCCTGGGTGTGAATATCGACCACGTCGCCACCGTTCGGAATGCGCGGGGCGAGGGCTATCCCGATCCGGTGCGGGCGGCCGAGATGGCGCTGGCGGCCGGGGCTGATGGGATCACCGCGCACCTGCGCGAGGACCGGCGGCATATCTCGGATACCGATATCGAGGCCCTGGCGGTCATCTGCCGTCGGCGAGGGCGGCCGCTGAACTTTGAATGCGCGGTGACACCGGAGATGGAGGCCATTGCTCTGGCGCATCGGCCACACGCCGCCTGTCTGGTGCCCGAACGGCGTGAGGAGGTGACCACCGAGGGCGGCCTGGACATGATCCGCGGCGCCAACACCATCACCCCGGTGGTCCGGCGTCTGGCGGCGGCGGGGATCCGGGTTTCGGCCTTTATCGACGCAGATGATGCCCAGGTCACGGCCGCAAAGGCGGCGGGCGCCCATGTGGTGGAACTGCACACCGGCGCCTATTGCCAAGCGGTGCGGGAGCGGTTGCCTCAGGCCGAGGCGCTACTGCGCAACCTGCGCGCGGCTTCGGCGCACGCGTCCGAGCTGGGGCTGGAGGTGCACGCCGGGCATGGGATCGACTTTGAAACCGTGAAGCCCATTGCCGCCATTCCCGAGGTGGTCGAGCTCAACATCGGGCACTTTCTGATCGGCGAGGCGATTTTCATGGGGCTGGGTCCGGCGATCCAGCGGATGCGTGGGCTGATGGATGAGGCGCGCGCCGCTTCGCACGCCGATCCTGCATTCGACCGGGCCACGCAGGGGTGAGCGGCATTCTGTTCGAAATGCCGGGAGGGGTCGCATGATCCTGGGGATCGGCTCGGACCTTTCCGACATCCGGCGCATCCAGACGAGTCTCGACCGGTTCGGGGATCGGTTCCGGGAGCGAGTTTTTACCGAGATCGAGCGCACGCGCTCGGAGCGCAAGGGCGACCCGGCGGCCAGTTACGCCAAGCGGTTCGCCGCCAAGGAGGCGTGCGCCAAGGCGCTGGGCACCGGGATGCGAGCGGGCGTTTTCTGGCGCGACATGGGCGTGGTCAACATGCGCTCAGGCCGGCCGACCATGGCCCTGACCGGAGGCGCGCTGAAGCGGCTAGAGGCCATCACGCCGCCCGGCATGTTGGCGGTCATCCATGTGAGCCTCAGCGACGAGATTCCGTACGCCATGGCCTATGTGATCATCGAGGCGGTGCCGGCGACCTGATGGATCAGACGATCCGACTCTTCCGGTCGCCCCAGTAGCGGTCGCGCAATACGCGTTTGTAGAGCTTGCCGGTGGGCAGGCGCGGAAGTTCGGCTTCGAAGTCGATGGTGCGCGGGCACTTCAGCTTGGCGAGATGCTCGCGGCAGAAGGCCAAAAGCTCGGCGGCCAGCTCAGGGCCAGGTTCGACGCCAGGCATCGGCTGAACCACGGCCTTCACCTCTTCACCCAGGTCCTCGTGCGGCACCCCAAACACGGCGGCGTCGGCGACCTTGGGGTGCGTGATCAGCAGGTTCTCGCATTCCTGCGGATAGATGTTCACCCCGCCTGAGATGATCATGAATGTGGCGCGGTCAGTCAGGTGCAGGAAGCCGTCGGCATCCAGGAAACCCACATCCCCGACGGTCGCCATCGTGCCGTCGCTCGAGCGTGACTCGGCGGTGCGGGCCTCGTCCCGGAAGTACTCGAAAGCGTTGGCCATCTTGAACCAGAGGGTGCCCGGCTCTCCAGGCGGAACCGGGTTCATCTCCTCGTCGAGGACGTGGAGTTCGCCCGCCACCACGCGCCCGACGGTTCCGCGATGCGCAAGCCACTCGTGGGAATCACATGCCGTGAAACCCATGCCCTCGGTCGCGCCATAGTACTCGTGGATGATCGGGCCCCACCAGGCGATCATCTGCTCCTTGACCTGGGGCGGGCAGGGGGCGGCGGCGTGAACCGTGAATTCGAGCGACGAGAGATCGTAACGCGTGCGCACTTCGTCAGGCAGCTTGAGCATGCGCGAGAACATGGTCGGCACGAGCTGGCTGTGGGTGACCTTGTAGCGTTCGATCAACGCCAGGTATTGTTCGGGGTCGAAGTGCTCCATGATCACCGCCGTTCCGCCCTTGCGAATCGTCAGGCCCACGGCGGCCTGGGGCGCCGAGTGATAGAGCGGCGCCGGTGAGAGGTAGATCATCCCTTCCCGGTAGCGCCAAAGGGCGTCGAGGAACGTGTATAGCGCAGCGGCTTCGCTGGGCTTCACTTCCGGCAACGGCCGCAGGATCCCCTTGGGACGACCGGTCGTGCCCGACGAATAGAGCATCGAACTGCCGCACCATTCATCCGCAATCGGCGTGCCGGGGAAAGCCGCGAGGGCCTCGTCCAGGTTCAGGACCCGGTCGCCGTCGCCCGGACCGTCGACGATCAGACAGCATTCTATTCGGGGGGATAGCGCCATGGCCTTGAGCGCGGTTTCGCGCTTGGCCTGCGACGTGATGAGCACCTTGGAGAGGCTGTTGTCGAGGATGTAGGCCACCTCTTCGGCGGTCAGGAACGAGTTGATGCAGGTGTAGTACAGTCCCGAGCGTTCGCCGGCCCCGCAGGTCTCGATGTAGCGGGCGTGGTTTTCCATAAAGATGGCGTAGTGATCGAGGCGGTTGAGGCCTCGTCCGCGCAGAAAGTGGGCCAGCCGGTTGGTGCGCCTCTCGAGCTCGCCATAGGTCACCGTCTCGCCGGTCGCGGCCATGATGAAGGCGCGGTGGTCCGGATGGGTGCGGGCTTTCGCGGCGGGGTACATTGTTGATCGTTTCCTCTTGTCGGTAGGACTTGGGCGGTTCCGCCTTGGGGGTGTCAAGTTCCGTTGAGCGACGCCCTGGGCGAGGCTAGGCTCGTCCGCGGAGAGTGAGGAGAAAACCGATGCGCCTGCTGATTGTCATGATCGTCACCGCTTTCGCCACGGCTGCACAAGCCGGGACGCTTGAGGAAGTCGTCAAGCACGGGGTGGTGCTCTCGGCGCCGGGGGTTGAGATCGAGGTGGCCTATACCCCAGATGGAAAGTTCACCGCCGCGGAGGGCCAGGTGACCGGGACCTGGCGCATCGATGGCGACAAGTTCTGCACCACATCCAACTTTGAGCCGGCAGAACAATGCGTGGAGTATCCAAGGGACAAGGTGTCCGGCGACAGCTTCGAGGTCACAGGTCCGGCGGGGACCGCCACGATCAAAATCAAATAGCGGGCGGGACGATCGGTCGCGCGTGCATGTCACAGAGTTCACGGGCGTGAAACTTGCTCATGCTCTAGGGAGCGGATAGGCAGGCGCCGCGAGGCGCGGGGGCGTGGCGCTCTCTTGGGCCGGAGAATTTGAATGAGCGATGACGCGCAGGCCGCAGAGGCGCCCAAGAAGTCGGGCGCGCTGAACGAGCTGGTCGAGATCATAAAGACCGTCGTCTATGCGCTGCTGATCGCGCTGGTGCTCCGGGTCGTGTTTTTCCAGCCGTTTACGATCCCGTCGGCCTCGATGGAGCCCAACCTTTATGAGGGCGACTACATCATCGTTTCGAAGTGGTCCTACGGCTATTCCAGGCACTCGATTCCGTTCAGCCCGCCGCTGTTCGAAGGTCGGATTCTGGCCAAGTCGCCGGAGCGCGGCGATGTCGCGGTGTTCAAGCTGCCGCTCGACGGCCGCACGGACTATGTGAAGCGCATCATCGGCCTGCCCGGAGATCGCATCCAGGTGCGCGACGGGCTGCTCTATCTGAACGACAAGCAGGTGCCGCGCGAGCAGATGTCGCCGGTGGAAACCGACCTTGGCGGTTATGTACGAGAGGTCGCGCGGTTTCAGGAAAAACTCGAGTCAGGGCGCACCTACATCACCCAGGACTTCAGCACCCGCGAGGCGCTCGACAACACCCAGGTGTTCGTCGTGCCGGAAGGTCACTACTTCGCCTTGGGCGACAATCGCGACAATTCCACTGACAGCCGGGTCGACCCGGCCAACATGGGCGTGGGCATGATTCCCGCCGACCATCTGGTGGGCAAGGCGCAGATCATCATGCTGTCGTGGAAGCCGGAGGCGTCGATCTTCCAGCCGTGGACCTGGATCCTCGATGCGCGTCCGAGCCGCTTCTTCAAGATCCTCAAGTGACGGCCTTCCATTGATCGGACCGGCATGAACGCGCGCGTTGCGGCGATTGAGGAGCTCGAGCGTCGCATCGGCCATGTGTTCGCTGACCGGGAGCTGCTGGAGCGCGCGCTGACCCATTCCAGCGTCGGCGACGGGGCCCGTCAGGTGCGCCACAACGAGCGGCTCGAATTCCTCGGCGACCGGGTGTTGAACCTTTGCGCGGCCGAACATCTGATGGCGATGGACCCGGACGCTCGTGAAGGCGAGATGCACCGTCGCCACGTACAGCTGGTAAACTCGCACGCCTGCGCGCGGGCGGCGCGGCGGGCGGGATTGCCGCCGGCGCTCCGGCTCTCGGCCGGCGCGCGCGGCGCGCGGAACTCGGACTCGGTGCTGGGCGACGCCTGCGAGGCGCTCATCGCCGCGCTTTACATCGACGCGGGCCTTGAAGCGGCGCGGGCGTTCTTCGCGCAGTTCTGGGCGGAAGAGTTCACTTCAGATACCGGCGACACCCGCCGCATGGACCCGAAAACGCAGCTCCAGGAGTGGGCCCAGGGCCTGGGCCTGCCGCTGCCGCGTTATGTGGTTGTGGCGCGCGAGGGGCCGCCGCACCAGCCCGTGTTCACGGTCGAGGTCGCGGTGGACGGTTTTGAGGCCGAGCGCGGAGAGGCCGGATCGCGGCAGGCCGCGGAAAAGGCGGCGGCGCAGGCCATGCTGTTGAAGCGAGAAGGATCCGCCCAATGACCCGCCGGTGCGGATTCGCCGCCGTGATCGGCGCGCCCAATGCGGGCAAGTCGACCCTGACCAATCGGCTGGTGGGGGCCAAGGTTTCGATCGTCACCCAGAAGGTGCAGACGACCCGGTTTCCGGTGCGCGGGGTGGCGTTGGCGGATGAGGCGCAGATCGTGCTGGTGGATACGCCCGGCATCTTCCAACCGAGGCGGCGGCTGGACCGGGCGATGGTGCGCTCGGCCTGGGGTGGGGCCGAGGACGCGGACGCAGTGGTGCATTTGGTCGATGCGCCGGCGCAGCTCGGCGACAGTCCGGCCGATCGACGGGCGCAGGCCGATGTCGAGACGATCATCGCTGGGCTCAAGGCGTCCGGGAAGGCGGCGATTCTGGCGCTCAACAAGGTCGACGCGGTGAAGCGTGAGGCGCTGTTGGGCGTCTCGGCGGCGCTCTACGAGACGGGCGCTTATGATGAGGCGTTCATGATCTCGGCGTCCACGGGATCGGGCGTTGACGATCTCAAGGCCAAACTCGCCGAGCGGATGCCGGAAGGCGAATGGCTCTATCCTGAAGACCAGACCGCCGACCTGCCGGCGCGGCTGCTGGCGGCGGAGATCACCCGGGAGAAGCTGTATCTGCGGGTGCATGAAGAATTGCCCTATTCGGCCGCGGTCGAGACCACGGCCTTCCAGGAGCGCAAGGACGGCGGCGTGCGCATCGAGCAGACCATCTATGTGGAACGTGAGAGCCAGCGACCGATCATCCTGGGCAAGGGGGGGCAGACCCTGAAATGGATCGGTCAGAAGTCGCGGGAGGACCTGTCGGTGATCCTGGATCGGCCGGTGCATCTGTTCCTGCACGTCACCGTCGATGAGCGCTGGGCGGACAAGCGGGCGTTCTACGGCGACCTGGGGCTCGACTATGATGCGTAAGGGGGTCGACGCGCGCTGACCATGGAGTTCACCGACGAAGCCTTTGTGCTGGCGGCGCGAGCGCACGGGGAAACCGGGGCGATTGTCGAGCTGCTGACCCAGCATCACGGGCGATGGGCCGCGCATGTGGCCGGCGGCGCCTCTCGCCGGATCAAGCCGCTGCTGCAGCCAGGCGCGCCGGTGACGTTCAGCTATCGCGCGCGGGTGTCGGATCAACTGGGATCGGCCAGCCTGGAGGCGGCAGGGCCAGGGCCGTCGGCCTTGTTCGACGATCCGTTGGCGCTGGCCGGTATCGCGGCCGCCGCGGCGGTGGCGGCGGGTGCGTTGCCGGAACGGGAGCCGCATCCGGGCGCCTATCTGGCGTTCGCGGCCTTGGTCGATGCGTTCGCCGATCCGGACATCTGGCCGGCTGTGTTCGTGCGCTTCGAGGCTGGATTGCTGGCCGAGCTGGGTTTCGGCCTGGATCTCTCGAAATGCGCTGCCACGGGCGCTTTGGATGACCTGATATATGTCAGTCCGCGGACCGGTCGTGCGGTGAGCCGAGCGGCCGGCGCGCCCTATGCGGAGCGGTTGCTTGCGTTGCCGCCGTTCCTCCTGGCGGCGCAGCAGGGACTGGGGCCTGACGACGTTCGCGCCGGCTTTGCGCTGACCGGCCACTTTCTCGAGACGCACATCTTCGGACCGCTAAACCGGCCGCTGCCGCCGGCGCGGGTCTGGCTGCTGGACCGGCTGGCCGAGGCCGATCGCGAGTGATCAGGCGTTGGCCAGCCCCAGCGCATCAATCGCGGCGACCTGGGCGGGATCGAGCGGCCCGGCGACCTCGGCGTCGAGACACTGGCGCAGCTCGGCGCGATTTTTGACGCCCAGGACGATGGTGTCGAAGCCCGCCATGCCCAGCGCATAGCGGTGCGCGACGGCCGCCGGATCCTCGCCCCAGCCGGCGCAAAGGGCGCGATAGGGCTGCGCGCGGTCATAGTCGGTGCGATCCGGACTGTTGGGGGAGAGTTCGCGGTCGACCGCGAGGGTCAGGGCGCCCGCCTGGACGGCGCGAATTCCCATAACGCCGACGCCGTTGGCCTGTGCGCTGGCGGCGATCGCGCGCGGGTGCGGCGGTTCTGCGTAGCGGCGAAGGGCGCCGGGCGAATCCATCAGATTGGCGATGACCTGCACGACGTCGGGTCGTGGCGTTTGATCAAGCGCCGCCAGGACGGCCGATGGCGCGCCTATGCCGGTGACGCCCCAGGCGCCGATACGGCCCTGGGCCTTGAGGGCCTCCATCGCTGGAATGACCTCGTTCACATAGGCGGACCAGGATGTGGAGAACTCCGCCTTTCGGGCGTCGGAGCGGGCATAGACGTAGTCGTCCAGATGCAGGTTGGAGTGCAGGAAGAACACATCCACGCGGGGCAGGCGCATGGCCGCCAGGCTGGCCTCAAGCGAGGCTTCCAGGCGCTGGGCGCCGGTTCCGGGCTCCGGGGTCGCGAGATAGTGCTTTGTGGTGAACTTGAGGTGCTGGGGCGGGCGGCCCCCGAACGCCTCGCCCACGAAGGCCTCGCAGTTCTTGTAGATCGGGGCGCAATCGATGACGTCGACGCCGCCGTCGACGGCCATGGTCAGGGTCGCCAAGGCTTCATCCCGGCTGGTTTCGCCCCAAACCTGACCGATGCCGCCGCCGCCGAGCGTGAGGCGGCCGACGGGGCCGAGCGATCCGAGGTTGGCCTTGCGCATTGTGCTCTCCAGTTTCGTTGAGGCGTTAGCACGGCCTTGCCGCCCGTTCGAACTCTCGGTTTGATGGGGTCGGGTGAGACGCGGGAGACGCGCCACCCGTCGCGTCGGGGAGGGCGCATCCATATGTCCGCGTATCAGGGCGTCCGCATCGTCGATTTCAGCCGCGGCATGGTGGGGCCCATGGCCGTAATGCTTTTGGCCGATCTCGGGGCCGAGGTGGTGAAGGTCGAGCCGCCGGGCGGAGATCCGGCGCGGGATCATCCAGGCTATCTGGCCTGGAACCGCAATAAGCAGGTGCTGACCCTTGATATCGACACCGACGGGGGGCGCGCCGAAGCGGATGCATTGATCGCCGGCGCGGATGTCGCGGTCTTCGACTTCGCACCCAGCCGGATGGCGGCGTTGCGGCTTGAGGGCGGGACGCTGTGCGCGGCGCATCCGGGTCTGGTTCCTGCCTGGCTTCCGCCCTACGGGACCGAAGGCCGCTGGAGCGAACTGCCCGCGCGCCATAGTCTGCTGGCGGCCCTCGTCGGCATGCCATTCCGCCAGGGGGCCTGGACCGACCAGCCGGTGCATATGGTCCTGCCGATCGCCCACTCGGCACAGGCGGTGCTGGGCGCAGCGGCCATCGGATCGGCGCTTCACGAGCGGGCGCGGAGCGGGCGGGGCCAGGCGGTGACCGTGAGCGGACTTAACGGCGCGGCGGAGTGCGCGCCGCCGATCCGGGTGCCGTCGCTGGACCCGATCCCGCGCGGAATCCCCCCGGGCGCAAATCCTCGCTATCGCCTCTATCGCTGCCTCGACGGGGAATGGTTCTTTCTCGGCACCCTGTTCACCAACTTCTATCGCAAGGCCTTTGAGGCCTTGGAGTTGGGCGATCTGTTCGACGCGCTGGAACTCGACATGGTCGGCGCGCGTGAGTTGCTGATGGGGATCTTCGAGACCCGGACGCGCGCTGAATGGCTGGAACTCCTGGCGGCGCACGATGTGCCGGCCGGGCCTGTGCGACGGGGCGAGGACTGGATGGCCAGTCCCATCGTCGCTGAGGCGAAGATGCGGCTGGAGTTCACGGATCCGGACCGTGGGAAGGTGGTCATGCCGGCGCCGCCGGCGCGGTTCTCGGCGACGCCCGCGAGGGTGACGAGCCTGCCGAGACGAATTGAGGCGGCGCCCTCCTGGACATCCCGCCCGAACGCAACGGCGGGCGAGCGGCGGGCCGGCGGGCCGCTGGCGGGCGTTAAGGTGCTGAATCTGGGCACGGTGATCGCCGGCGCCTATGCCGGCACGATCCTGGCCAATCTCGGCGCCGACGTAATCAAGATCGAAGGGCCCGAGGCGGACCCGTTCCGGGCGGATGGGGCGCAGTTCCTGGCCTACAACCGGGGCGTCCGGGCGCTGGGGCTGGATCTGAAGCAGCCCGAGGCGCGCGGATTGTTCCTCGACATGGCGCGCACCGCCGATGTGGTGATCGACAACTATCGCCTCGGCGTGCGCGAGCGGCTGGGGATCGACTACGCGGCGCTGAAGGCGCTGAATCCGCGTCTGATTTCGTGCTCGATCAACGCCTATGGCGATTCCGGCCCGCTGGCCGCCAGGCCGGGGTTTGATCCGCTGTTGCAGGCCGAGGGTGGCATGATGGCCGCCCAGGGGGGCGACGACGACCCGATCCTCTACACCATCGCGGTGAACGACGTCGCAACGGCCTCGGTGGTCGCGGCTTCTGTCGTGGCGGCGTTGAACGCGCGGGATCGGACTGGAGAAGGGCAGGAGGTTGTTTCCAGCCTCCTGGCGCAGAGCCTGCTCTTCCAGCTTGACCGGATGGTCGACTATCCGGGTCGGCCGTTCAATCCAAAGGGCGGACGCGACTGCCTGGGGATCTCGGCGCTGACCCGATACTATGCCTGCGCGGACGGCTGGGTGGCTCTGGCCTGTGAGACGGATCAGGAGGCTCTGGGCGTTGGGCGCGCGCTGGGTGTCGCGCTGGGCGCAGCGCCGCTTTCTGAATCGCGCGACGGCCCTCTGGCCCAGGCGCTGGAAGCCGCATTGGCCGGGCGGGCGCGGGACGTGACTGTGGAGGCTCTGATCGCCCAGGGTGTGCCTGCGGCGCCGGTGCGGCGGTTCGACGAGGCGCTCGAGGATCCATGGCTGAAGTCAAACGGCATGACCGCACCGTGGGTGCATCCCAGGCTGGGGCCAGCGGTGAGTGCTCGAGCCTATGCCGATTTCAGCGCGACGCCTTCGGGCTTCACGCGGCCGACACCCGACCTCGGCGAGCACTCTGACAAGGTGCTGGCGGACTATGGGATCGAGGCCGACCGGGTGGCCAAGGCGCGGACCACAGGGGCGGTGTTCGGCTGAATCGCGATTGGGATTGCCCCACTCCCGAACCTCCTGACACAGTCGGGACCTCAGGGAGCAAACGATGTCCAAGCCGGTGAAGTTCGCGCACGTGGTCTACCAGACCCGTCGCTATGAAGAGATGATCGCCTGGTACGAGACGGTTTTCGGTGCGACCGTCGTGCACCGCGATCCGGCGCTGGCGTTCCTGACCTACGACGATGAGCATCACCGCTTCGCCTTCGCCAACCTCTCCGTGCTGAACCCGGGCGGCGGGGATCATCGCGCCGAAGTGGGGGTGAACCATGTGGCCTACACCTACGCGAGCGCAGGCGATCTGCTGTCCAACTACGAGCGGCTGAAGGCGGAGGGCATTCTGCCCTACTGGCCCATCCATCACGGGCCGACCCTCTCAATGTATTACGCGGATCCTGACGGCAACCGGATGGAACTGCAGGTTGACGCCTGTGCGGTCGAGGCGGCCAACGCCTACATGCGCAGCGAGGCCTTTGCGGTCAATCCGATCGGCGTGGTCTACGATCCGGACAACCTGCTCGGCCGTTGGAAGGCGGGCGCCTCTGAAGACGAACTTCTGACGATGCCGGCAGGTCCGCCGTCGGCCATTCCCGCGGCGCACGGCTTCTGATCCGTTTGCCTGCCCCCTGACGCAACGGCGTCTCGTCAGGTCGGCCCGCACGGCTTATATGCCGCGACATGATCGGAAAGCTGAACCATGTGGGCGTGGCCACGCCCTCCATCGAAGCCTCGGTCGCGCTTTATCGGGAAGTTCTTGGGTTCTCGTAGTTCGTCTTGTTGTTG
>NZ_JBILUK010000023.1:0-23855 GCF_044371015.1 Phenylobacterium sp. | reverse complement strand
GCTGCCCTACGCGCCGGACGATCTTTTCCGGCTCGTGGGTGACGTTAAGCGCTATCCCGAGTTCGTGCCCTGGATCACGTCCATGCGGACCTGGAATGCGCGCGATCTCGGCGACGGCGTGGACAGCTTGGACGCGGAGGCTGGCATCCGGTTTTCGTTTCTGACAGAGCGGTTCGCCACCCGGGTGCGTCGGGACGCCGTGGCCCGGACGGTCGACGTCAATCTGATATCGGGACCCTTTCGCAAGCTCCTGAACCGTTGGCGGTTCACGCAGGAAGGGGAGGGGACACGGGTCGATTTCGAAATCGACTTTCAGTTCAAGTCGCGCATGCTGGAGAACCTTCTGGCAGCCAACTTCCACCATGCGGTGGACCGGCTCATGACCTGCTTTGAGGACCGGGCGCGGGCATTGCACGGCGGCTGACCCACAACAGAACGAGACCCGCTGCAAGAACGCCGGCAAGCGGCAGAAACTCGCGGGACGCCCCGAAGATCAGAACCGCAAGGAAGATCATGCCGGTGATCGCAGCGATGCTCCGGCGCGCCGGCAAATCAAACAGCGGTGCGGGCGCATCCGTCCGGCCCGCGAGCCGCCACAACGCCACACAACACAGGATGTAGGCGCCGACCCGCGCCGCCGTCGAAATGGTCAGGCTGCCCAGGAGGTCGCTGCTCAGCGCCGCGCCGAAAGCGACGACCGAGGACAGTAGGATCGCCCAGTGGGGCGTGCGCCAGCGCGCATTGACGGCGCCCAGCCGCACTGGGAGCTGGCCGTTCTCCGCCAGCGCCAGGATAAGCCGAGGCATTGAAATGACGATGTTCAGTAGGGTCCCCAGGATCACCACCAGCGCGCCCGCCGTGATCAGGGCCTGACCAGGCGCGCCGAACAACAGTGCGCCCACTTCGGCGAGAGGCCTGTCGGTCGCCGAAGGATCGCCCAGCACGCCCTGGCAAGCGGCGAGAACCGCGGCGTAGAGGAGGGTGACGCCTGCGACGCTGGCGATCAGTGCGATGGGCACGTCGCGCTGCGGATCGCGGGCCTCGCCGGCCAGGATCGAGGCGCGCTCAAAGCCTGTATAGGCGAAGAGATAGACCAGCAGCGCCTGTGCGAAGTCGAGCGGCGCAGGCGGCGGCGACGCCGCCGCCAGGTTCTCCGGGCGGATGAAAGCGGCGGCGGCCAGGGCGAAGCCGACGACGAAGGCGACCTTGATCCCGGCCAGTACGTTGCCCACGCGTGTCGACGGCCCGATGCCCGCCAGCACGATGGCTGTGAACCCCAGGCCCAGGATCACGATGATCGCGGCCCGGGGCCCGTCTTGCGACACCCAGGGCGCAAAGCCTGAGAGATAGTCGATCAAGAGATTGCAGAGCGTCGCGACCGCCAGCCCTTGGCTGGCCCAGATCAGCCAGCCTACCGAAAAGGCGACCCAGCCCGGTAGGGCGGCGCGGGCGTAGAGGTACGGGCCGCCGGTGCCCTGAAAGCGACTGCCGAGATCGGCGAAGCACAGCACTAGCGGCGCGATGATCGCACCTGCGGCGGCGAGCACGAGGAAACCCCAATCGCCAACGAGGCCGAACACCCGCGCCGGAGCCGCCAACAAGCCGGCTCCGACCATGGCGTTGATCAGCATGCCCGCGAGGTCGCGACGCCGAAGCGCGCGAAGAAGGCTGGAGGTCGGGTTCAGACGAGGCGATCCCGGAGCATCTGCAATGCAGCCTGGACGGCGGCCAGCTGGATCTCTTCGCGGGTTTCGAATTCGAAGAAGTGTTCCTCGTGCACGATCCGCTGGTTGGTGCGCGCGGTGGCGATATGGACGGTGCCCACGGGCTTGAGTCGGGTGCCGCCGCCGGGGCCGGCGACGCCGGTGATGGCGACCGCCAGGTGGGCGTTGGAGGCCTCAAGGGCGCCCTCGGCCATCATCCGCGCCACGGGTTCCGACACCGCGCCCAGGTCGGCGATGAGATCGCCCTGGACCCCGAGCAGTTCCTGCTTCGCCCGGTTGGAATAGGTGACAAAGCCGCGCTCAAGAACGTCGGAAGAGCCCGGGATGGAACAGATTGCGCCGGACACCAGTCCGCCAGTGCAGCTCTCCGCGGTGACGATGCGCAACGAACGCTCGCGCGCTTCATCGATCAGCAGCCGCGCCAGCGTTACGATCTCCAGGTTGAACATCGACATAAGGGTCCTCCGATGCCAGCACAGAGCATCGCTCGTCCGGTTCGATCAAGGCGATTCGAGACCTCATGACCTTAACCGCCACCGGGCCGGCCGCCCGCTCCGCGCCGCAGGGACTGTTTGTCCTCACCGTCTTCACCAGCGCTGCGCTGGTGTTCACGGTGCAGCCAATGGTGGCCAGGCTGGTTTTGCCGCTGCTGGGCGGCAGTCCTTCGGTCTGGAACACCTCAATGGCGTTCTTCCAGATCGCGTTGCTGGCCGGCTACGTCTACGCGCACCTGCTGCAGCGCATCGGATCCCTGAAGCATCAGGCGCTTATTCATCTTGGCCTGCTGTTGGCGGCCGGACTGGCGCTGCCGCTGCGTATCAACGGTCTGGCGGGGCCGCCCTCGTCGGATCACCCGAACCTATGGTTGATGGCCGTGCTGGCATTGTCGATCGGCGCGCCGTTCGCGGTGTTATCGGCCACCGCGCCACTGGTTCAGGCCTGGTACGCGCGCACATTGGGCGCGGTCGACGGACGCGAACCCTATGCGCTCTATGCGGCCAGCAACCTGGGCAGTCTGCTGGCGCTCCTGGCTTATCCTGTGATCCTGGAGCCATTGACGCTGTTGGCGCAGCAGCGGGTGGGGTGGTCGGCCGGCTATGCGGCCTTTGTACTGATCATCGGCATGCTGGCGCTGACCATTTCGCGAGGGCCCATATCTGCGCAGAGCTCGGGCCAGACCACCACCGCAGCGCCTTCGTGGCGGGATCGGGCCATATGGGTCGCGCTGGCGGCGATTCCCTCAAGCCTCATGCTGGGGGTGACCACCTACATCACCACTGACGTGGCCTCGGCGCCGTTCCTCTGGGTGCTGCCACTGGCGCTCTACCTGACCACCTTCATCATCGCCTTCCAGGACAAGCCGGCGATTTCGCCCGAGCTGACCTTAACCCTGCAGGCAGCGGCGCTGGCGGCCTGCGTGGCGCTGTTGCCGTTCCGGTCAACGGTGTTCGGGATCCAGCTGCCGGTGCACCTGATCGCGTTCTTCCTGACCGCCCTGATGTGCCATCAGCGCCTGGTTGCGCGCAGGCCCGCCCCGGAACACCTGACGGATTTCTACATCTGCCTGTCGCTCGGCGGCGTGGTGGGGGGGGCGTTCAACGCCTTCGCCGCGCCGATCCTGTTCAACGACGTGTGGGAGTATCCCATCATCCTGGCGCTCGCCTGCCTGGCTCGCCCTTGGGGCAATCTCGGCCGGGTGCCGATCTGGACGTGGACGATGTTTTTCCTTGGCGTGGCGGCGGCTGTCGGCACGCCGGTGGCCGTCACCTTTGCGTCAGGCGGTTTGAACGGCAAGGATGTGGTCGGCTCGTTCAGCCAGGCCGAGTTCTTCGATATGGGCATGAAGGGCCTGCTGGTCCTGGCTGTGATTTCCGCGTTCATGGTGCGCCGCCATGCGATCTTCATGTTCGGGGTGATCGCCGTCCTTACCATCGCCTCGGAGACCGCGGCGGATCGGACTGACACGCGAGAGAGCTGGCGGAGCTTCTTCGGGGTTTTGAAGAAGTCAGAGACCATCGTCCCCAACATCGGCGGACGGGTGAAGATGCTGGCGCATGGCACAACCCTTCACGGCGGACAGGCTCAGGACCCCAACTACCGTTGTACGCCGATGGTCTACTACACGCCCAGCACGCCGATCGGTCAGGTGTTCATCGCCGAGCAGAAGGCGAAGGCCAGCGTGCGGATCGGCGCGGTCGGCTTGGGAACCGGGACAGTGGCCGCCTACACCCGGCCGGGCGACCATCTGACCTTCTACGAGATCGATCCTCTGGTCGTGCGGATCGCCAACGATCCCAAGCACTTCACCTACACTACCGAGTGCGCCAAGGGCCGGGTGGATTTCGTCGTCGGCGATGCGCGTCTTACCGTGGCCAAGGAGCCGGACGGCCTGTTCGACATTCTGCTGATCGACGCCTTCTCATCCGACGCAGTGCCGGCCCACCTTTTGACCGTCGAGGCGGTGAGGGGCTACCTGGCCAAGCTCAGGCCGGATGGCGTGCTGATCCTGCACCTGTCGAACCGAAACCTTGACCTGATGAACCCGGCCAACGCCGTGGCGCGCGCGGCTGGCGGTTGGCCTGCGGAACAATACTACGTCGCGCCGGAGGTCGATCCGCCTGGCACCTGGGAGTCGTCAGAGAACGCCATCATCGTGGTGCGGGATCGCGCCGTGCTGGAGCGATATCTCGCCAGCGGCAAATGGACCGGAGGAGATCCGTTCAAGGCGAGACCCTGGACGGACGACTATACAAATCTCGCCGGCGCGCTTTACGCGAACCTGAAGGGCAGGGTGGGGTGGCTGCCCTAAGGGGTCTCTACAATCGCCACCGCTTGGGCCAGGACGCCTTCTTCACGGCCGGTGAAGCCCATTCCCTCTGTCGTGGTGGCTTTAACGCTCACCCTGTCCAGCGGCAGAGCGAGGATCTCGGCCAGACGGGCGCGCATGGCCTCACGGTGCGGGCCGATCCTGGGGCGCTCGCAAACCAGGGTGATATCGACATTGATGATCCGGCCGCCGCGTGCAGCGACAAGGCTCGCGGCATGGGTCAGGAAGCGGTCGGACGCTGCGCCCCGCCATTGCGGGTCTGAAGGCGGGAAGTGTTGACCGATGTCGCCTTCGCCTACGGCGCCGAGGATGGCGTCGGTTAGGGCGTGCAGGCCCGCGTCGGCGTCGGAATGGCCGATGAGGCCCTGATTGTGAGGAATGCGGACTCCGCACAGCCAGACGTGATCTCCGGGGCCGAACCGGTGGGCGTCGACGCCTTGGCCGATCCGGGACAGCCGCTGTCCACCCGCAAGGCGCTCGGCCATTTCGAAATCCTCCGGGTAGGTCAGCTTCATCAGCAGGGGATCGCCGGCGACAAGGGCGGCCGTAAGGCCCTGGCGTTCGATAAGCGCGACATCGTCGGTCGGGCTTTGATCGCTGCCTGTGACGGAGAGGGCCGTCTGTAGGACTCCAGGGGCGAAGGCCTGCGGGGTCTGGGCGCGCCAGAGCCCTTCGCGATCCACGGTCGAGATGATCCGGCCGGCCTCGCCGCGTTTCAGCGTGTCGGCGACCGGCAGGGCGAGGGTGGCGGCGGGGGCCGTGTCCAGAGCGGTGAGGAGGCGCGCGACATGATCCGGCGCCAGGAATGGCCTTGCCGCATCATGGACCAGCACGGCATGGCGGGTGTTGATCGGCAACAAGCCGGCCTGAACCGAAGCCGTCCGCGTCGCGCCGCCGCCGACGCTGATCCAGCCTTCCAGGCCTGACAGAGCGCGGGCAAGTTCCCCCAAACGGTCTGGCGCGACCACGACCACGACCTGCCGCGCGCCTGCCGCCAGCATCGCTTCGACCGACCAGCGCAGAATCGGCCGCCCCCCCAGGGTGCGCCAGGTTTTAGGCCCGCCGGGCCCGGCGCGAACGCCTTCGCCGGCCGCCACAACTATCGCGCTGAATTCCATGAGATCCGTTCATAACCGCGATGGACCGAAAGACGCCAGAACTCAGAGCTTTACGTCTGCGTCTCGATTGCCTAAAAACAGTGCTACATGAATGACTATAATTTGAGCAATGTGATCGGGGTGGGCGAGGTGCGGGTTCCGGGCCGCGTCTGGATTGCGCCCATGACAGGGGTCTCGGATCTGCCGTTTCGAAGGGCTGCGAGCCGCTTGGCGGCGCCCTACGTGGCCACCGAGATGGTGGCATGCGCCGAACTGGCGCGCGGGAGACCGGACGTCGTGCGACGCGCGGCTGTCGGCGAGGGGCTCCCGCTGATGGTGGTTCAACTTGTCGGACGGGATCCGGCCATGGTGGCCCAAGGTGCGCGAATGGCGGCTGCGGCCGGCGCGCACATTATCGATCTCAACTTTGGTTGTCCGGCGCGCGAGGTGACTGGCGGCCACGGCGGCTCCGCCCTGATGCGGGAGCCGGCGCTCGCGGCCGAGATCATGGCGGCGACTGTGGCGACTGTAGACGTTCCAGTGACCGTAAAGATGCGTCTGGGCTGGGATGACTCAGTGCGGAATGCGCCGGACCTTGCGATGCAGGCTGAGGCGTTGGGGGTGAAGGCGGTCACCGTGCACGGCCGCACGCGTTGTCAGTTCTACAAGGGCGCCGCGGACTGGGCGGCGGTCCGTGCGGTGAAGGACGCCGTCTCGATCCCGGTGATCGTGAACGGCGACATTGTAGATGGTGCGAGCGCGGCCCGCGCGTTGGAGCTTTCGGGCGCCGACGGGGTGATGGTCGGGCGCGGGGTTTACGGGCGACCCTGGATCGCGGCGCAGATCGAGGCCGAACTTTCCGGACGGCCGTTTGCGGCGCCTGGCGGCGCAGAGCGGCTGGAGATCGTCCTCGCGCACTTCCGCGACAGCCTGTCGTTCTATGGAACGAAACTGGGCCTGAAGATATTCCGCAAGCACCTTGCGGCCTATGTGGAAGCCGGCGCGGAGCCGGCGGATGCGGGGGACCGGCGGACCATCAGGGCCGCACTCTGTCGATTGGACGACCCGGCAGCAATCGAGGCGGGGCTGACGGCGCTTTGGCTTGGCGAGCCCGAGAGGCTCGCCGCATGAGCGGCCGGGTGATGATGCAGGGCGCTGGGCAGTCGATGGATGTGCTGAAGGCCGCGGCTTTTGACCTCAGCCCGGATCCTTCGCTCGTCGTGAACGCCGACGGCGCATTGGTGGCCGTCAACGAAGCGGCCGAAGCGCTGTTTGGGCAGGGCCTTGGCCTTTTGGCGCGCGGACGGTTCCAGGCGGCGCTACCGCCGGGATCGGCCTTGGTTGCGCTCTTGAACCGGGCGATCGAGGAAGACGCGAGGGTCCGCGAGCGCGGGATCCACATCAGCCTGTTCGGCCTTCCACCTTTCGAGGCCGACGGCGCCGCGGCGCCGTTGAATGATGGATCTGTCCTGCTGACTCTAACGATCAAGGCGGGGCGTGGCGCCGAGCGTGGGGCCCAGGAGGCGGCTGGCTTGCGGTCTTTGGTGGGCCTCGGCCGGATGTTGGCCCACGAGATCAAGAACCCCTTGGCCGGAATCCGCGGCGCCGCTCAACTGCTGAAGGGCGGGGCCAAGGCCGAGGATATCCCGCTGGCCCAACTGATCATGGACGAGACAGACCGGGTCCGCCGGCTTGTGGATCGGATGGAGGCGTTTTCCGACGACGCCCTGCCGGCGCTGGAGGCGGTCAACATCCACCAGGTCCTGGACCGTGTTCGCGCGCTGGCGGCGAATGGGGTGGCGGACGGGCTTGGCCTGAAAGAGACCTATGACCCCTCTCTGCCGCCTGTGCTCGGCGATCATGATCAGCTGATCCAGGTGTTCCTGAACCTGGTGAAGAACGCCGCCGAGGCAGCCCACTCGCGTGGTGACGGGCGGGGCGAAGTGTCGATCCAGACAGCCTATCGGCACGGTGTGCGGGTCCGGGCGGCGCGTGGCCAGGCGCTGCGTGGGGCGCCGCTTGAGGTCCGGGTGCAGGACAACGGCCCGGGCATTCCGGACCACATCCGGGAAAGCCTCTTCCAGCCGTTCGTCACCTCCAAGGCGAACGGCGCCGGGCTGGGCCTTGCTCTGGTCGCCAAGCTGGTCGCCGCGCATGGCGGCCTGATCGATTTCGAATCTGAACCAGGGCGCACGATTTTTCGCGTGTTGTTGCCCATTGCCGCCCGCGAGGACCCGCGCGCATGAACGCCATCGCCAAGAAGATCCTGATCGCCGACGACGACGCCTCCATACGGCTGGTGCTGTCCCAGGCCTTCACGCGCCTGGGTTACCAGGTCCGCGCAACCGGCAACGCCACCACGCTGCTGAAATGGGTGACGGACGGCGACGGCGACCTTGTGGTCACCGACGTGGTGATGCCCGACGAGAACGTTTTCGACGTTTTGCCTCGGATAAAGAAGCAGCGGCCCAAACTGCCCATCATCGTGATGAGCGCCCAGAACAACCTCATCACGGCCGTCAATGCGGCAGAGGTCGGCGCGTTCGAGTACGTACCAAAGCCGTTCGATCTGGACGACATGACCTCGGCCGCGCGTCGGGCGCTGGCCCGCCCCGCCGACGCGGAAGCCGCCAAGGCCCAGGCGCGCGCTGTGCGAGACGATCGGCTGCCTCTGATCGGTCGGTCGGGGCCGATGCAGGATGTCTATCGCACCATCGCGCGGCTGGTCGGCGCGGACCTGACGGTGCTGATCACAGGAGAGTCGGGCGCCGGCAAGGAGCTGGTGGCCAGGGCGCTGCACGACATGGGGCGTCGGCGGGATGGTCGGTTTGTGGTGATCAATCTGGCGGCGACCCCGCGCGAGCGCGTCGAGACGGAGTTGTTCGGCAAGGAAGACGGGGACTACGGCAAGCTGGTTGAGGCGGATGGCGGCACGTTGTTCCTCGATGAGATTGGCGACATGCCGCTGGACGCACAGACTCGATTGCTGCGGGTGATCGATGGCTCTGAGCCGGCGCTCAATCCCAAGACGGGCCGGCGGCCCAACGTGCGGATCATCGCGGCGACCAACCGCGATCTGCGCGCGTTGATCCAGCAGGGTTTGTTCCGTGAAGACCTCTTCTTCCGGCTCAATGTTGCGCCGCTGCGCATTCCGCCTCTGCGGGACCGGGCGGAGGATATCCCCGACCTGGCGCGGGCGTTCCTTTTGCGGGCCAATCGGGAAGGGCTGCCCTCGAAGACCATTGATGCGAACGCGCTGGATCGGCTTAAGCGGCACAGCTGGCCCGGCAACGTGCGCGAGTTGGAGAACCTGGTCCGCCGCATCTGCGCGCTCTACGGCGAAGATCTCATCACCGCCCGGATCATTGAGAAGGAACTCGCCGACCAGCAACCCGTCATCCAGGGCCAGGAGGGCCCAGCGACCCTCTCCCAGATCGTAGAGCAGAAACTGGCCGGCTATTTCGCCGAACAGCCCGACGGAATTCCGCCGGTCGGCCTTTATGAGCGGGTGCTGGAGGAGGTTGAGCGGCCGCTGATCCAGCTGACGCTGGCGGCGACCCGAGGCAATCAGGTGCGAGCAGCCGAGATTCTCGGTCTCAACCGCAACACTCTGCGCAAGAAGATCCAGGACCTGGGCGTGGAGATGGCGCGCGGACGTCGATAGGTCGACAACCAGGGCATTGCGCGACGGCCACATGGCTGTTGATTTCAGGGCACAGGCCCCTAGACTCCAGGGGGCCATGACGGAGCCGGCCCAGACCCTTCTCCAGCATCCTCTCGTGCTGCGGTTGCGCGCGGCGCTGAAGTCGCGCGTGGTGCTTGGCGTCGGATATGGCGTCGCCTGTGCTCTGACGGGGCTGGCGATCCTCTTGGCGGCCGCTCCGCCGGCGAGCGGTCCCGTGGCGCCGCTCGGACGCGTGATCCTGACCGTGCTGGGCCTCAACCTGGTCCTGATCCTGGGGCTGATGGCGGCGGCGGCGCTGCGCATCTATGAGCTGATCGATTCCCATGATCCGGGCGCGCGGCTGCATCTGAGATTCGTACGGCTGTTCGCGTTGGCGGCGCTCGCGCCGGCGGCGGTCGTGTTCCTGTTCTATGGCGTGCTGGTCAGTCGCGGCGTGGAGAACTGGTTCAACGAACGGGTTCAGACCGTGGTGGAAAACTCGGCCACGGTGTTCCGATCCTACATCGACGAGCAGACCGGCTATATCCGGGATCACGTAACGCCGATGGCTGCCGACCTCAATCGCGAGGCGGAGGCGATGAAGGCCCGCCCCGGCAGCGTCGAAGAGTACTTGAGCGCGCTGGCCACCTATCACGCCTTTCCCTCGGCCTATCTCATCGACCGGGACGGGCGAATCCTGGCGCGGGCGGAGAGTCCCAACGCGCCGCCCTTCACGGCGCCGCCCGCGGCGGCCTATGCGGCCGCAGACCAGGGGGAAATCTACATTCCCGACTTTGGCGCCGATGTAATGCGGGGTGTCTATCGGCTGCGGGCGTTCGAGAACGTCTATCTCTATGTGACCCGCCCTCTGCAGCAGGGGATCATGGGCTACATGCGCGAGTCCGAGGGCGCGCTGGTCTCATACCGCGAGACAGCTCAGAACCGGGAGCGCATCCAGACCATCTTCGCGCTGAGCTACGCTGAGACCGCGCTGCTGGTGCTGGTTGGCGCGGTCTGGTTGGGGCTGGCGGCCGCCAACAGCATCACCGGCCCGGTGGCGCGCCTGGTGCAGGCGGCTGGTCGCGTCGCCGGCGGGGATCTGAGCGCGCGTGTCGACGCGGACTCGGATCCTGAAGAAATCGCCGTCCTGAGCCGCGCCTTCAACAGCATGACACATGATCTTCAGGCCCAGCAGGAAGCGCTGCGTCGGGCCGGAGAGGAGGCTGAGGCGCGGCGACGGTTCATCGAGACCGTTCTGGCGGAGGTCAGCGCCGGCGTGATCGGCCTGGATGGCCAGGGCCTCATCCGCGTGGCCAATCGGCAGGCCGTTGGCCTCTTGGCGTTGTCGAGCGATGGCGGGCGTGGACAGACGCTGGAGGACGTAGCGCCCGAGCTGGTGGAGCTCGCGCGGGCCGGTGAGGATGCGGAAGCTGAAATCGATCTGGTGCGGGGTCGCGACACGCGCCGCCTGAGAGTGCGGGCCAGCCCGACGGAGGGCGGGCTGGTGCTGACGTTTGATGATGTCACCCGGTTGGTCGCCGCGCAGCGGAACGCCGCCTGGCGGGATGTTGCGCGGCGGATCGCTCACGAGATCAAGAACCCGCTCACGCCGATTCAGCTCTCGGCCGAGCGGCTGCGGCGGAAGTACCGCAAGGATATCGCACCATCGGATGTAGAGGTGTTCGATCGTTGCACCGACACCATCGTGCGACAGGTGGGCGACATCGGCCGGATGGTGGACGAGTTCTCCGCCTTTGCGCGGATGCCCGCGCCGCAGTTTGCGATGCTGGATGCGGGGGAACTGCTGCGCGCCGCGGTGTTCGCCCAGCGGGTGGCGAGCCCGGACATCGACGTGGAACTGGTGGAGCCGGGTGAAACCGTAGCGCTCTGGGCCGACAACCGGATGATCGGCCAGGCGCTGACCAATGTGCTGAAGAATGCCGCCGAGGCGGTGGAGGCGCGACGCGCAGCGGAACCGCGGATCAAGGGTAAGGTCCGCGTACGCTTGATTGTGGATGGCGAGGTCGCCGTCGTCGAGGTCGAAGACAACGGGGTGGGCCTGCCCGCCCGCGACCGCGACCGCCTGACTGAGCCCTATGTGACAACGCGCGAGAAGGGGACCGGGCTCGGCCTGGCGATCGTCAAGCGTATCCTGGAAGACCATGGCGGCGACCTTGAACTGGGCGACGCGCGGAGTGGGAAGGGGGCCCTGGCCATCCTGCGCCTGCCCCTTCGCGCCTCGGCGCCGGGTTCGGCCAGGCCGGTGGCGGCGGAGTGAGGAACGATGGCGGCTGACATTCTGGTGGTCGACGACGAGGCCGACATCCGCGAGCTGGTTGCGGGCATTCTCGCCGACGAGGGTTACGAGGTGCGCACCGCCAATGATGGCGAAAGCGCCCTTGCGGCGGTCCGCGCCCGCAAGCCGTCGCTATTGATCCTGGACATCTGGATGTCCGGCGGCGGCATCGACGGACTTGAGCTCCTGGACCTGGTGAAGGGTCTAGACGCCGACCTGCCGGTGATCATGATTTCGGGGCACGGCAATATCGAAACGGCTGTCAATTCGATCAAACGCGGCGCCTACGAGTTCCTGGAAAAGCCGTTCAAGGCGGATCGGCTGGTTCTGGTGGTGCAAAGGGCCCTGGAGGCCACGTCTCTTCGGCGGGAGAACCGTCGCCTGCGGACGCAGGCAATCACGCCGGAGGGCCTGCTCGGTCGTTCGGTGGCGGCGCAGCACCTGCGCCAGATGATCGCCAAGCTTGCCGGCGCCAACAGCCGGGTGCTGATCTCGGGGCCGCCGGGATCGGGCAAGGAGACGGTGGCGCGGCTGATCCACAACGCCAGCCATCGGGCGCGAAACGAATTCGTCCCAATCAGCGCCGCCGGCATGACCCCGGAGCGGATGGACGTCGAACTGTTCGGTGAAGAGGGCGCCGGGGGGCGGCCCGCCAAGATCGGCGTGTTCGAGCGCGCGCACGGCGGTACGCTCTATCTGGATGAAGCCGCCGACATGCCGCGCGAGACCCAGGGCCGGATTCTCCGCGTGCTGGTCGAGCAGCGCTTTCGGCGGGTCGGCGGCGACGCTGACGTGCAAGTCGACGTCCGGGTGATTTCATCCACGTCACGGGACCTGCGCGAAGAGATCGCGGCCGGACGTTTCCGCGAGGATCTGTTTCATCGACTGAACGTGGTGCCGGTCAATGTTCCCGGCCTCTCCGAGCGCCGGGAGGATATTCCGGACCTCGTAGAGGATTTCATCAGCCGGATCTGTGACGCCTCGGGCATGCCCCGACGGACATTGTCGGATGACGCGCTGGCCATGCTGCAGGTCCACGCCTGGCCTGGAAATCTACGTCAGCTGCGCAACAACGTCGAACGTATGCTGATCCTGGCGCCGGGTGGCCCGGGCGATCCGCTCACCGCCGACATGCTGCCGCCGGAGGCCTCGGTGAATGACAATCCTGCTTCGCTGGGGGCCGAACGGATCATCGCGCTGCCATTGCGCGAAGCGCGCGAGGTCTTTGAACGGGAATATCTGAACGCCCAGATGCTGCGCTTCTCCGGCAATATTTCACGGACGGCGGCCTTCATCGGCATGGAACGGTCGGCTCTGCACCGCAAGCTGAAGTCGCTCGGTCTTTCCAGCGGACGGGCGGTGGAGGAAGCATGAGCCGTATTGCCTACGTCAACGGTCGCTTCACCCGCCGGGCCGAGGCGTTCGTCCACATCGAGGACCGCGGCTACCAACTGGCCGATGGGGTCTATGAGGTCTGGGCGCTGTTTGACGGCAAGCTGGCGGACCCAGAGGGGCACTTCGCCCGCTTGGAGCGCAGCCTCAGTGAACTTAGGATCCCCATGCCGATGTCGCGGGAGGCGCTGACGATGGTGCTGCGCGAGGCGGTGCGGCGGAACGGCGTGCGCGAGGGCCTCCTCTATCTGCAGGTGACCCGCGGGGTCGCGCCACGGATGCACGCGTTTCCGCAGAACCCCGTGCCGCCCGCGGTCGTGATCACGGTCAATCGGGTGGATCGGGCCGCCGACGAAGCCCGCGCCGCACAGGGGGTGGCGGTGACCACCACGCCTGAGAACCGCTGGGGCCGTTGCGACATCAAGACCGTGGGCCTGCTTTCCAACGTCCTGGCCAAGCAGGCAGCGCGCGAAGCCGGAGCCGTGGAGGCCTGGTATGTTGACGAATTGGGCCTCGTCACCGAGGGGGCCTCGTCGAACGCCTGGATCGTGGATGCCGACGGCGTGCTGCGGACCCGGGACACACAGGCCAACATCCTTCGGGGGGTGACGCGACTGTCATTGCTCGAAGTCGCGCAGGAGGCCGGATTCGAGGTCCAGCAGCGCCCGTTCTCGGTCGCTGAGGCCAAGGCGGCGCGTGAGGCGTTCATCACCGGGGCCGGATCTCTGGTGTTGCCGGTGGTGAAGATCGATGGAGACCCTGTAGCCGATGGGCGGGTCGGTCCAGTGGCGAGCCGGCTTCGGCGTCTCTACATAGAGAGGGCGCGGGCCACGGCGATCTGACCTGTCGCGGGCGTTTCGGGCGCCTCGACAGCAAAACCGAGGAAGTGACGCCCGCGCGATTGCAACCGCCGCGAAATGCGGCATAGCGTCGACCTCGTGTGTGGGCGGATGGCCGCCCGAACCAGAACAACAGGCGGTAAGCCCATGAGCGATAAGAAACAAAACCTGCAGGACACGTTCCTGAACAGCGTGCGGAAAGCCAAGACCCCGCTGACCATCTTCCTGGTAAATGGCGTGAAACTACAGGGCGTGGTGAGTTGGTTTGACAATTTCTGCGTGCTTCTTCGCCGCGACGGCCAGTCACAACTGGTCTACAAGCACGCTATTTCCACAATCATGCCGGCGCAGCCCGTTCAGCTATACGAGCCCGCCGACGACGAGGTCGATTGAGCTCTTCAAAACTCGTTGACCGCCAGACGCCGGTTCAGACCGCCCTGGTGATCCATCCGGTCCGGGAGGGACGCATGGGCGCCCGACCGGCCGACGCGCGCCTCGAAGAGGCGGCGGGGCTCGCGCGCGCGCTGGATCTGGAAGTGCGCGAGCGCCAGGTCATCGTGTTGCGCAAGCTCACGCCGGCCACGTTGTTCGGCAAGGGCAAGGTCGAGGAGATCGCCGCCCTGGTTGAGATCGAGGGCCTCGACGTGGTGATAATCGACGACGCACTGTCGCCGATCCAACAGCGCAATCTGGAGAAAGCCTGGAAGGCCAAGGTGATCGACCGCACGGGTCTGATCCTGGAGATCTTCGCCCGGCGGGCGCGGACCCGTGAAGGACGGCTGCAAGTCGAGCTGGCGCGGCTGACCTACGAACGGTCACGTCTGGTGCGCACCTGGACCCACCTGGAACGCCAGCGCGGCGGATTCGGGGTTATGGGCGGTCCTGGGGAAACCCAGATTGAAACCGACCGCCGCCTGATTGCCGAAAAGATCGGCAAGCTGAAACATGAACTGTCGGAGGTGCGGCGCACGCGGACCCTGCAGCGCTCGGCCCGCAAACGCGCGCCCGCGCCGACTGTGGCGCTGGTCGGCTACACCAACGCCGGGAAGTCGACGCTGTTCAATCGGCTGACGGGCGCGGGCGTTATGGCCAAGGACATGCTGTTCGCCACGCTGGACCCGACATTGCGGTCGCTGAAGCTGCCGGATGGACGCTCAGCGGTGCTCTCCGACACCGTGGGCTTCATCTCCGACCTGCCGCACGAGCTTGTGGAGGCGTTCCGCGCCACGCTGGAGGAAGTGTCGGAGGCCGACGTCGTGCTGCACGTGCGCGATATCGCCAGTGACGAGAGCGCGGCTCAGGCGGATGACGTGCGCGAGGTTTTGAGTCGTCTGGAGGTCGAACTCGACGATTCCCGGATTCTGGAGGTCTGGAACAAGGCCGACCTCGTATCGGAAGCTGATCGGGCCGATCTTGTGGGCTACGCCGAACGCGCCCGGCCGCCGGCGGTCCTGGTTTCCTCGGTGAGCGGGGAGGGCGTCGCCGATCTTCTGGCCGCCATCGCCCAGCGGGTCGATGAATCGCCGCCGTTGGATGTAACGACCGCGGCCGGCGACGGTGCGGCGGTGGCCTGGCTCTATCAGCACGGGCGGGTGCTCACACGGGATGACGCTGAGGACGGAACGGTGCGGTTTTCGGTCAGTCTGTCGGAACAGGCGCTGGGGCGGTTTGAGCAGATGTTTCCGGCCGCGGCCTTGTCGCGTTAGAGCCTGTCGCCTCCTGTCTGATCTGACCGTGCTCTAGGCCCTCTCGGCGGCCTTCGCGGCGTCCCAGAGGGCGTCCATTTCCGCAAGATCCGACTGATCAGGCGTCCGGCCACGATCTGCCAAAGCGCGTTCCACGAAGGCGAAGCGGCGGGTGAACTTGGCGTTGGTTCCGCGCACGGCGGCTTCGGGGTCGATGTCCAGTGTCCGGGCGATGTTGGCGGCGACGAACAGGACGTCGCCCAGTTCGTCCTGGATGCGATCGAGATCGCCACCGGCGACTTCCGCCTCAAGCTCAGCGACCTCCTCGCGAAGCTTGGCCAGGACGTCGTCGATGTGCGGCCAGACGAAACCGACCTGGGCCGCGCGCTTGGAGAGCTTCACGGCTCGGGTCAGACCCGGCATGCCCACGGGCACGTCATCGAGGATGCTGCCGTCGGAATGGGGCTTGGCGGCGCGCTCGGCGGCCTTGATCGCTTCCCAGTCGGCGCGCTGGGCCCCTGGGGTCGCGTAGGTTCCGTCGGCGAAGACGTGGGGGTGCCGGCGCACCATCTTGTCGTTGATCGCCCGGACGACGTCATCGAAGTCGAAGCGGCCGGACTCCTCGGCCATGCGGGCGTGAAAAACGACCTGAAGCAACAGGTCGCCGAGTTCATCCCTTAGATCGTCAAGGTCGCCGCGCTCGATGGCGTCAGCGACCTCATAGGCCTCCTCCACGGTGTAGGGGGCGATGGTGGCGAAGGTCTGGGCCTGGTCCCACGGGCAGCCGTCCTGGCGATCCCGCAGCCGCGCCATGATCGCGAGCAGCCGATCAATCGGTCGAAGCGTCTCGGGCGGCGCGGGGCGGGTCATGGGGGACTCAGTCAGACGGCGTTGCGGCTATCTGACAGTGCTGAGCGCCGCCCGTCGACAGCTACCTCCCGCCGCCTTGCGAGATCGGCAACTATCGGCTGGCGACGGCCTCGCCCTTGGCGAGTTTCCGGGCAAAGCGATCGAACGCCCACTCGGCGTCGGACCAGACCCAGTTGGCGTAGGTGTTCTCGATGTCGGTTTCGAACCAGCGATAGCTTAGCGGTGTCTCGCGGCCATCAGCGGCGACCATCCGGCCCTTAAGGGCCGCGCCCCCGACGCCGAAGCTCTGCATTGAGAGGCCGGGCTTGTCCCCAAGTTGCTTGAAGGTCGGGCGATTGGGCTTCACCTCGACGAGTTCGAGTTCGATCCGCGCGCCGTCGTGCGCAGCCGACTTGACCAGCGCCCGCTCAACCGAAGTCTTGAGGCTGTCGGAGAGGCGGACAGCTTCGCGATCTCCGTACTGGGTCTTGAAGGTCTTCTGCAGGGCGGGCGCGATCGTCACGCTCACTTCGGCCGGTGCGGCCAAGGCGGGTGTGGCCAACAGGGTGGCGGCGGCGATCAGGATGGCGCGCATCGGCGTGTCTCCACTCATCTCTCGTGTCCCTCGTCGCCATAGATGGCGCGGTCACGCCGCAAAGCAAGCGACTTCACCTCAGGCGATCATTCACGGTGGTGGCGACGCGCACCCGCTTGAAGACCTGCGAGCTTTCGTCACCGATCGGGTCTCGGCCCAGGATCTCGAACGAGCCCTGGCTCGCGGATTGGATACCGCTCTCCGAAGCCCGGGCGTCGCGTGCGAACGGTTGGGCGCCGGCGCGCTCGCTGCGGCAAACTCGTGTTCAAGTCGTCTCAACCCGCACCGCGTCGACTGAGCCCTTCCTTCCAGTCGAACAGTTCCTGCAGAACACGCAGCGCCTGGCCCCGAGGTGATGTCAGCCCGGGGTCCCGGGCGATGATCAGGCGTGCATCGTCGCCGGCGATGGCGATCAGGTCGCGATGCGCAAAGGGATCGGCAAACACATAGTCTGGCAGGCCCGACTGCCGGAGGCCGAGTGGATCGCCGCCGCCGCGCAGCTCGAGGTCCGTCTCGGCGATGACGAAGCCGTCGTCGGTGCGACGCAGAATGTCCAGCCGCCGCTGGGCGGTCTCGGAGAGCGGCGGATCGTAGAGCAGGACGCACGCGCTCTCTCGAACGCCACGTCCGACGCGTCCGCGAAGTTGATGCAGTTGCGCCAGACCGAACCTTTCCGCCTGCTCAATCACCATGATGGTGGCGTTGGGGACGTTGACGCCGACCTCAACCACCGTGGTCGCCACCAGCACCGAGAGGCGTCCTTCGGCGAACTCGGTCATCACCGCGTCCTTGGCCGCCGGCGCGAGGCGGCCGTGAATGAGGCCGACGCCGGCCCCCAGCGCCTGGGTCAGGGCGACGGCGCGGCTTTCGGCCGCCGCCAGGTCGCTCAACTCAGACTCCGCGACGAGGGGGCAAATCCAGAAGGCCTGGGCGCCCGCCGCCGTCGCCGCCTTGAGCCGCGCAACCGTCTCCGGCAATCGGGTCATGGGCGCGGCGCGGGTGGCCACCGGCGTGCGGCCAGGCGGCTTCTCGTCGATACGGCTGACATCGAGGTCGCCGTACATCGTCAGTTCGAGGGTGCGCGGGATCGGCGTGGCGGACATCGCGGCGAGATGGACGCCCACGCCCTTGGCCTGCAGTCGCTGGCGTTCGGCGACGCCGAAACGGTGCTGCTCGTCGATGACCGCGAAGGCCAAATTCAGGAAGCCGACGTCATCCTGGAACAGCGCGTGGGTGCCGACCGCCACCTTCGCCCCGCCCGACGCCAGCGCACGGAGCTTCTCAGCCCGGGCGGCGCCCTTGTCCCGGCCGGTCAGCAGCAGCGCCTCGATCCCCACGGCCGCCAGCGGCGCGGACAGCGTTTCGAAGTGCTGCCGGGCGAGGATCTCCGTTGGCGCCATCAGGGCGCTCTGACCGCCGGCCTCGGCGACGTCGGCCATGGCGCACATGGCCACGACCGTTTTCCCGGAGCCGACGTCGCCCTGGATCAGGCGGCTCATGCGTTCGCCCGAGGCGAGATCGGCGCGGATTTCGGCCAGGGCGCGAGCCTGAGCGCTGGTGAAGGCGAAGGGCAGGGCGGCGCGAAGACGGTCCGCCAGTTCACCGGCCCGCACTTGGGCGGCGGGCTCCCGCCGCCGGTCCGCACGCCGCTGAGCCATGGCCAGTTGCTGAGCCAGAAGTTCATCATAGGCCAGGCGTCGGCGGTGCAGCGCCGTCGGCGCCAGATCGCCCTCGACCTGAGGCGCATGCAGACGGGCCAGACTCTCACGCCATCCGCCGAACCCCTCACGGGCATGGAAGGCCGGATCTTGCCACTCCGGCAGGTCCGGCGCCCGCTCCATCGCACCCTGTACGAACCCTCGAACCCGGCGGGGCGGGAGGCCTTCAGTGGCGGGATACACAGGTTCAACCGACGGAATCTCGTCGGCGCGCTCGAGCGGTAGCATGTAGTCTGGATGGGCCATCTGCAGGCCGAAGTCGGTCAGTTCGACCTTGCCGGAAATCATCCGCCGGGCGTTGACCGGATGGCGGGCTTCGAGGCTCCCGCCATAGCTCCCGAAGAACACTAGGGTCATGAAACCGGTTTGGTCGAAAACCCTCAGGCGCCAGGGATGCTGGCGGGTCCGGGGCGCCTGATAGCTCTCCAGCGTGACCTGAAAGGTCATCACCTCGCCGTCGAGGGCGTCCGAGATCACTCCGGGCTTACGCTGGATGACACTGTGGGGCGCCAGGAACGCCACATCGCGCACCAGCGGTCCCGCGACACGCGCAAGCAACGGCGCCACCTTCGGGCCCGCGCCCTTCAGCGTCGAGACCGGCGCAAACAGAGGGAACAGAATCTCCGGCCGCATGAGGGCGATCATAGCGCTGGCGGCGCGCGCGTGGGGGGCCTATATGCCGCCGTTCCGTGCCGACCGATCACGAACCTCGCCGGAAGAAGCTGAAGTTGCGCGCCTGGCGGCGGGGCTTCAGAGAGGCGGACCTCATTCTGGGGCCGTTTGCGGATCGCTATGTCCCGGATTTCACCGAGTCCGAACTCGATTGGTTCGAGATCATCCTCGATCAGCCCGACCAGGATCTCTACGGCTGGATCCTGGAGCGCGCGCCGACGCCGCCTGAGTTCGATGGGCCCTTGATGGACCGGCTCAAGGCCTTTCGAGATATCGCCCACAAGTCCGGACCCAATGGCTGACGACGCCCGACCCTTGAATCCGGCCGCGGCCATGCGCCGTGTCGCCGAGGACCCTGGTCGCCTGGACCTGATCGGCGCGCCGGAGGGTTTCGACGCCCTTGTGCTGGCCGACATTGTCCGGGCCCGAAAGGGACTGGTGGTGTTTGTCGCCCGCGACAGCGCGCGGATGTCAGCGTTCGCGGATGCGTTCAGGTTTTTCGGACAGGGTATTGAAATCCTGAATTTCCCAGGCTGGGATTGCCTGCCCTACGACCGGGTCGGTCCTTCTGCGGGCTCGGCGGCGCAGCGCATGGCCCTTCTGTCGCGGCTTGCCGCCGGCGCGCTCACCGGCCCCAGGCTGTTGATCACCAGCGTTCCGGCTCTGATGCAGCGAACGCCGCCGATCGATACGGTCCGGGGGGCAGGCTATGCGGCGCGCGTCGGACATGTGGTCGAGATCGCTGACCTGGAGCGCTATTTCGCGGTCAACGGATACAGCCGCGCGTCCACCGTCTCGGAAAAGGGCGAGTTCGCCATCCGGGGCGGGGTGATCGATGTCTTTCCGCCCAGCGCGGAGGAACCTGTCCGGTTGGACCTGTTCGGCGACACGCTGGAGTCGATCCGCGCCTTCGACCCTGAGACCCAGCGTTCGACCAAACAACTGAAGGATGTGACGCTGCTGCCGGTGAGCGAGGCGTTGCTCGACAAGACGGCGATCAGCCGTTTCCGCACAGGCTATCTCGAAACGTTCGGCGCGCCTGGGGATGATCCGCTCTATGCGGCGATCTCGGAAGGCGGGCGGCGGGCTGGCCTGGAACACTACCTGCCGCTCTTCTATCCCGAGCTCTCGACCCTGTTCGACTACCTGCCTGGCGACGCCCTGATCGCGCTAGATCATCTGGCCAGGGACGCCCGGGACGAGCGCTGGACAACGGTCGCCGACGCCTATGACGCGCGCGCCGAACGGCGCGCCAACTACCGCCCCTTGCCGCCTCAGGGCCTCTATCTGGATGCCGGGGAGTGGGATCGGGCGCTCGCGGGACGGCCGGTGCGCGCGTTCACGGCGTTCAATGCGGCGGAGGGGGAGGCGTCTGTCGATCTGGGCGCGCGCGCCGGTCGGGCCTTCATCGCCGAGCGCAAGATGGACAGCGTCAACCTGTTCACAGCCGCCGGGGATCACGCCCGCGCGCTGGCCGGGCAAGGCAAGCGGGTGCTGTTCGCGTCCTGGTCGGAGGGATCGTCCGAAAGGCTGGGCCACATGTTGGCCGACCATGGCCTCGCGAAACTCTCACTTGCCCCCTACTGGGACGCCGCTCGGGCCGCCGATCCGAAGACGCCGCAGCGGGTGGTGCTGCCGCTCGACGCCGGTTTCGAGACCGACACCCTGGCGGTCATTTCTGAAACCGACATTCTGGGTGATCGGCTGGCGCGGCCGCGTAAACGGCGTCGGGCGGCCAATTTTCTGGCCGAAGCGTCGGCGCTGACGCCCGGCGATCTGGTGGTGCATATCGACCACGGCATTGCCCGCTATGAGGGCCTGAAGACGCTCGATATCCAGGGGGCGCCGCACGACACGCTGGAACTCCAGTATGGCGGAGAGGCCAAACTCTACCTCCCCGTCGAGAACATCGACCTGCTGACCCGCTACGGCGCCGAGAGCGACGGCGTGGTGCTTGACCGCCTCGGCGGGGCGGCGTGGCAATCGCGCAAGGCGCGGGCCAAGGAGCGCCTGCGTGAGATGGCCGACGGCCTGATCCGCATCGCCGCCGAGCGCGCCACCAAGGTCAGCGACCCCGCCGAGCCGCCTGCGGGCCTGTTCGACGAGTTCTGCGCGCGCTTCCCATACGAAGAAACCGACGACCAGTTGTCGGCCATCGGCGATGTGCTGGAGGACCTGGCGGCCGGCCGACCGATGGACCGGCTGATCTGCGGCGATGTCGGCTTCGGCAAGACTGAGGTGGCGCTCCGCGCGGCCTTCGTCGTGGCGATGAGCGGGCGGCAGGTGGCGGTCGTGGCGCCGACGACGCTCCTGGCGCGACAGCACTTCAAGACGTTCTCGGAGCGGTTCGAGGGCTGGCCGGTGCGCGTGCGCCGCCTCTCGCGACTGGTCCCTGCCAAGGAACAGGTTGAAACCCGCGATGGTCTTTCCAGGGGCGAGGTGGAGATCGTCATCGGCACTCACGCCGTGCTCTCGAAGCAGGTGAGTTTCCGCGATCTGGGCCTGGTGATCGTCGACGAGGAGCAGCACTTCGGCGTCAAGCACAAGGAGAAGCTCAAGGAGCTGCGCGCTGACGTCCATATGCTGACGCTCACGGCGACGCCGATCCCGCGCACTTTGCAGATGTCGCTCTCCGGCATCCGTGAGATGTCGATCATCGCCACACCGCCGGTCGACCGGCTGGCGGTGCGGACCTATGTCACGCCATGGGATCCCGTGGTGCTCCGCGAGGCGCTGTTGCGCGAGAAGTATCGTGGCGGCCAGATCTACTTTGTGACGCCTCGGGTCCGCGACCTGCCGGACCTGGAGCAGTTCCTGCGCGAACAGGTGCCAGAGGTGAAGTTCGTGGTTGGCCACGGCCAAATGGCGCCCACCCAGCTCGAAGAGGTGATGACCGCGTTCTATGACGGCCAGTACGACCTGCTGCTGTCGACCACGATCGTCGAGAGCGGCCTGGATATCCCGACGGCCAACACCATCATCCTGAATCGCGCCGACATGTTCGGCCTGGCCCAGATGTACCAGCTGCGAGGCCGGGTCGGACGCTCAAAGGCGCGCGCCTATGCCTATCTGACCACGCCGGCCGACCGGTCGATCACGCTTTCGGCGGAGAAGCGGCTGAAGGTGTTGCAATCTCTGGACAGTCTTGGCGCCGGCTTCCAGCTGGCGAGCCATGATCTCGACATCCGGGGCGGGGGCAATCTGCTCGGCGAGGAGCAGTCGGGGCATATCCGTGAGATCGGAGTCGAGCTCTACCAGCAGATGCTGGAAGACGCGGTCAACGAGCTCAAAGCCAGGGCCGGCGCCGGCGAGGCCGGTCCGGATCGAGGCTGGAGCCCGCAGATCAACACCGGCGCGGCTGTGCTCATTCCCGATGATTACGTGCCCGACCTCAATGTGCGTCTCTCGCTCTACCGGCGTATCTCCGAGGCGGAGAAGTCGCAGGACCGCGAAGCCCTTGCCGCCGAGCTGATCGACCGGTTTGGTCCCCTGCCAGCGGAAGCCGACCAGCTGCTGAAAGTGGTCGCCATCAAAGGCCTTTGCCGCGAAGCCAACGTGGCAAAGATCGACGTCGGTCCGAAGGGCGCTGTGGTCAGTTTCCGCAACGATGATTTCCCCAATCCGGGCGGCCTGGTGGGCTTCATTGGCAAGAACGCCATCGCCTGGCGTCTACGTCCCGACAACAAGGTGGTTGTTAAGGGGGAGTGGGACACGCCGCGTCAGCGCCTCGACGCCGCGGAACGCGTCCTGGCGGAACTGGCCAAACTTGCGGTCTGAGTCCGAGCTCCGATCGAGCCATGGAGGTTGCAATGCGCATGCTGCTGTTCGCCGCCGCTACGGCCGCCCTGGTTGCGACATCCCCTGCGGTTGCGCAGACAGGTGGCGACGGCGCTGATGTCCGGTGCCTGCTGGTGCTTCAGGCGATCGCCCGGGATCCGAAGCAGCAGGAGCAGGCCGGCAGAGGTCTCTACTTCTATCTCGGGAAGCTCGCGGCGCGCGGCGCCTCGAGCCGTCTGGAGGCGGTCATGCTTACAGAGGGGCAGGGGCTCAACAGCCAGCCGAAGAACCAGGCTGAGTTAACCCGTTGCGGGGCCGAGCTGAACCAGCAGACCAACACATTGAGAGCCGCCAACACGCGCATCGCGACCCGGCTGGGCGCGACGCCGCCAACCGCCAAATAGTCCACCGAGCCGCCCCTGGCGGAGCCTGCTCGTCTATGGCTCACTCGCCTGAAGACAAGGAGGCGGTCGATGCGGAGAGAGTTGCTGGCGTTAGGCCTGTTTGCAGCCATGGGCGGGATAGCTTCCGCTGATGAAGCTGCGACAGACGAGCGAGAGGCCATACGCGCGGACGTCCGCTGTGTGATCGGCATGAGCGTGATGAGTCGCAACGAGACCTACAAGCAGTGGGGCATGCTGGGCGTGTTCTTCTACGCGGGCCGGATCGAGGGTCGGAAGCCGGGCTATGACCTGGCCGAGGCTATCCGGCGCGAGGTGC
>NZ_JBILUK010000171.1:0-6823 GCF_044371015.1 Phenylobacterium sp. | reverse complement strand
GACCACGCCGCCGGCGGGTCCGGAAACCACCGCATCGCGGCCCCGGAACGCTTCGGCCCGAACCAGCCCGCCGGCCGAGGTCATGAACCACAGCGGCGCGCCCGCCACAGCCTGCGAGACCTGGCGCACATAGGCCCTCAAGCCCGGCGTCAGATAGGCGTCCGCCACCGTGGTCTCGGCGCGCGGCAGGAAGCGCGGCAGAGGCGAAACCTCATGGCTGGTCGCCACGAAGCCGAATCCCGCGACCCGAGCGAGTTCAGCCGCCCGCCGCTCGTGATCGGCGTTCAGGTCGGCGTGCAGGAAGGCGATGGCGCAGGCCTCGAAGCCATCGGCCACGGCGGCGCGCAGCGCGTCCGCAAGCGCCCCTTCGTCCAGCGGCGTCACCTCCGCCCCATCTGCGGCCAACCGCTCGTCAGCTTCCACCACGCCGGCATAAAGCGGCGGCGGTCGCACCACATCCAAGGCGAAGAGGTCGGGCCGCGCCTGGTCGCCGATCATCAGCGCGTCGCCGAACCCGCGGGTCGTCACGAACAGGGTCTTGGCGCCGCGTCGCTCAAGCAGGGCGTTGGTGGCCACCGTCGTACCCATGCGGATCGCCTCGACCCGATGGGCCGGAAACGGCGCGCCCGGCGTCGCGTCCAGGATCCGCCGCATCGCCTCCACGGCGGCGTCGGCATAGGCCGCCGAGGCCGAGGGCAGCTTCAGCGAAACCGTCTCGCCGTCGTCCCAGCGGGCGATCACATCGGTGAAGGTGCCGCCCCGGTCGATCGCGAAGGCGCAGCGCCTCTCCAAAACTTAACCTCCCGGCCCGATTGTCACGCTTCCGCCACCAGCCTAATGCAAGCCCTTACCGAAATGAGCTTCTGGCGCAAAATCGCCGGTCTCGCCGTGCGCGGGGTCGATGAAGCAGAGTGCGAACTCTGCCCCCCCGGTCCGCCGGGCGCGGACCCTGCGTTCTCGACGGCGGTCACGGCGCTCGGCGCCAAGCTCGCCAAGGCCGATGGCCTCGCTCAAACCCAGGAATACGCGGCCTTCTCGACGGTCTTCCAGGCGGACGACGGCAGCGAGGGCGCGGTGCGCCGCCTCTATCAGCTCGCACGTCAGACCACGCGCGGCTTCGAGGGTTACGCGCGCCGACTGCGGAAGCGCTACGGCGGGTGTCCGGAACTTCTGGAGGACGTGCTCGACGGCCTGTTCCACATCGCGAGTTCCGACGGCGTGGTGACCGGCGACGAGCTGGCCTATCTTGAGCGCGTGGGCGAGCTCTTCGGGCTCTCGCCGCTGACCGTGCGACGGCTGAAGGCGACCCACCTGGGGGCCGGCGACGACGACCCTTACGTGATCCTGGATGTCCCGGCCGACGCTCCGGACGATGTGGTGCGGAGCGCCTGGCGGGCCCGGCTGTCCGAGGCGCACCCGGACCGGCTGCACGCCCGGGGCCTCCCGGCGGCCTTCATGGAGGTGGCCGAGGCCAAGGCCAGCGCCATCAATGCCGCCTTCAGCCAGATACAGCGTGAACGAAAAGCCCTCGCGGGCGCAATCTGACCCATCTTGCCGAAACGTCATCGAGTTCCCAGTTGACGATCATGCGAGGTGTGTTGTCATGCCTCTGTCGTACGACCACCGACCTGCCCACCCGGGAGCGCCGATGTTCCGCAATGCCGCCGCCTTGATCATCACCACGCTCACCGTGGTCATGGGCGCCGTACTCGCGGTGTTCGCAGCCGCCACCGTGGCGGTGCTGGCCGTGATCGCCAGCGCCTTGCTCGGCTTGGCCGCCCTTACCGCGAGGGCGCGGCGACGTCGGGCCACGGCGCACGCCGACGCCGGTGTGATCGAAGCTCGCCATCTTGGCGGCCATCACTGGGTGGCCTACGGCTGGAACGAGCGGCGCTGATCCGTCCTATCGCGGACGCGCTTCGGCGGTCCGGATCCAGCCCGTGACGGACAATCTTTCGGCCTCAACGTAGCTCGCCACCTGGGTGACGGCATGCGACTGCGGCACCCGGAACAGGTTGAGCGAGTTGAACGTGGGGGTGTAGCCGCCCTCCACGTGCCCATCGTCGTCGTGAAACACCAGCAGACCGCCCCAGTCGGCGCGCCATTCCCGGGTCAGCCCCAGGACAATGGCGAACAGTCGATGCTTGCCGTCGACGTCATCGTCGTGCGCGGTCAGGAAGTCGCCGGCCCGGTAGCGGGTCGCCTGGGCGTCCACATAGGCGCAGGCGGGCTCGCCCGTCACCGCGCGCACCCAGTCGAGGAACGCCTCGCCGTTGAGGAGGTCATAGAGCGCCATCAGCGGCGGCGGCGCGGTCTCGGCCTCCGCGCCGCCCGCCTCCGCGACGTCGCTGATGCGCCAGGTGTCGAACCGGTACTGGAAGCCCTCGCGGGCGCCCCGCCCGACGGCCGCGTCGAGCTCTAAAGCCCGCTCTGGGGGCAGAGCCGCGAGCGCCTCCGGACCCAGATCATAGGGCTTGCCGTTGACGAGCACCGACTGAGTCCAGGCGAGACCGGTCAGCACGTCCGCCAGCGCCTCGGCCGACGGCGAAGTCAGGAAGTCCGGCGCATGCAGTCGTCCGCGCGCGGCGAAGGCGCGCGCCTGCGCGTCGGTCTTCCCGTCCGGCGAAAGCGCGATCCTCAAGCTCACTCGGCGACTCCGTCAGTCGGCGCCGGCCCGCACGCCGACAGTCCGGCAACGAAAAAGGGCGGCGGATCGCTCCGCCGCCCCATCTCTAGAGGATCGTGACGCGCTTAGAAGCGCATCTTCACTTGGCCGAACAGACGGCGGCCGATGATGTCGTAGGTCGACGGGTCGGTGCCCGACTGCACGTTCGGCGCGTAGAGGCGCGGCTGCTGGTCGAGGACGTTGTTGACCCCGATCTTCAGTTCCACGTTGTCCGTCAGGCCGAGCGTGGCGTCGAGATCCCAGTAGAAGGTCGACTTCACGTTCTGGTTCACGCCGGCGGTGCCGAGGAACGTCTCGCCCGGATACTGGGCCAGCTGACGGTTCTGCATCGCGTCGATGAAGCGGACCCGGCTGCCGAGGCTGAAGTCGCTCGTCTCCCAGCCCATCATGCCGATCTTGTCGAACGCCAGACGGGTGTTGAACGTCGCCTTCCAGTCCGGGTAGCTCGAACCGAGGCCGGAGCCGAAGTAGGAGATCGTGCCGGTGTAGTCGGTCGCCGGCAGACCCTGACGGTCGGCCTGCTTGTACTCGAGCACGTGGGTGAGCAGGAGGCTCATGTCCACGCGGCCCATCCAATCCGGCAGGCCCATCCACGCCCAGTCGAAGCCGTAGGCAACCTGGAAGTCGATGCCCGAGGTCTTGACCAGGCCACCATTCTCGAATGGCCACGCCCGGTCCCCAGCCAGCGGCGCCAGCGGGTTGTTGATCGTGGCGTTGGTCAGGCTGCCGCCCGTCCGCTGGATCCCGGCGCAATAGACGTTGGTGTTCGAGTACGTCGGGTTCGCGCCGTTGTAGTTGAAGCACGACGCGATGGCGGTGTTGGTGTCGAACACCAGGATCGGATCCTTGATCTTGATGTTGTAGTAGTCGAGCGACACCGTCAGGCGGTCGGTCCATTGGCCTTCCCACGGCGAATTGAACACGCCGCCGATGGTGAAGGTGTCGGCCTTTTCCGCCGTCAGGTTCTGATTGCCGGCCAGGTTGATGTTGGCCTGCGAACCCGGCGCCGTGTTCGCGCCCGCCGCGCCGACGCCCTGCGCCGTGCAGAGCGCACGGACCTGGGCGTTGGTGGTGAAGGCGTTGGTGAAGGCCGAGCAGGGGTCGAAGATCTGCGGGGCCGAGGCCGAACCGACGAACAGTTCGTTGAAGTTCGGCTCACGGTTCGCGCGCTGGAACGAACCGCGCAGGCGGGCCCAGTCGTTCACGGCCCAGTTGACCTCGGCCTTGTAGGTGAACGAACCGCGCGAGTCGCTGCGGGCGCCGGTGAGCAGGTTTTCGAACTGCGACCAGGAGTAGCGGCCGCCCAGGATCAGCTCGAGGTTTTCGGCGAATTCGACGTCCTTCACGATCGGGATCAGCAGTTCGCCGAACACGTCGGTGAAGTTCGAGGAGCCGGCTTCCGGATTGCCGACGGTGAAGCCGGAGAACGGACCGGGGTTCGAGGTGAAGCGGAGGTTGTACTCCATCTCCCGACGCTCGGCGCCGCCGACCAACTGAACCATGCCCGCGGGAACTTCCATCAGGTCGCCGCGGATGAAGGCCTGACCGACGATCTGCTCGTAACGCTCGACCCGGGTCACGAAGGTGGCCAGGTAGCGGCGGCAGGAGTCGGAGAGCGCGCGGTCACCGAAGAAGTTGTCGTTGACGCAGGCGCCGTTCGAACCAGTGGCGTTTTGCGTCGGATGGGCCAGGACATCGCTCAGGCGCTGGGTGTCGATGTTGCCGCCCTGCGTCCGGGTGATGTCGGTGGTGCCGCGGCTGATGTAGGCCTCGACAGTCCAGTTCTCACCGATCGGGAACGACAGGCCGCCCAGGTACTGGACGACGCGGTTGTCATAGTTGGCCGTCCGGGCGCCGAACGAAAGCGGGCGGAACGCATAGAGCCAGGGCTCCGTCGCGCCGGCGCCGACCAGCAACGGGTCGTCCCCGGTCCGGGCCGCCAGAAGCGTGCGCAGGGCCGCCGGAATGAACGGGTTGGTCACCGGAACGACGAGGTTGTTACCCACCCGCGAACCCGGGGTCACCAGAGCCGAGGACACCTGGTTCGAGGTGGCGGTGCCGATGGCGCCGGTCTGAACGGTCGGGATCGGGGTCGGAGCCAGAGCGGTGATTGCCGTGTACTCGGTGTAGCCGACGTTGGCGAAGACCTTCACCTTGTTCTCGAACTCGTAGTCGATCTTCGACATGAACGAGTAGCGGTCGAGCGGCAGCACGAGCGCGTTCGGGGCATCGAAGTTGTAGCTGTAGAAGTCCGGGAAGAAGCGGGTGTTGACCGCCACGTCGATCGGATAGCGGAAGTTCTGGACCTGCAGGGTCGGGTTGTTGGCGACACCGGCGTAGTACAGCGAACCGTCAAGGTTGAACCCCAGAAGGCCCGAGCCCGAGGACACTGCCGTCGGCGCGACGCCGTAGGTGCCAAACAAAGCCTGAACGGCCGCCAGCGGAATGGCGTTGCCGTTGTTGAAGCGGATGGCGCCGGCCGGCGGGGTGCCCGTGGTCGACGTGGCGAGCGCCGCGAAGGCGCGCTGGCCCTTGCTGACTTCTTCCCGCACCGCGCGGTCAAAACCCAGCACCGCGTTGCCGCGGCCGTCGGCGAAGTTGCCGCCGACGACAGCCGAAAACTGGTATTCGCGCGCGTCAGAATAGTCGGTGGAGTCGCCGTAGGTGGCGCGGATATCGAGGCCTTCGAAGTTCTTCTTCAGCTTCATATTGACGACGCCCGACACGGCGTCGGCGCCGTAGGTCGCGCCCGCGCCGCCGGAGATCACTTCGATGCTTTCGATGAGCGCCTGCGGAATGGTGTTCAGGTCGACGCGGCTCTGGTTGTCCGAGAACATCGGACGGCGGCCATCGACCAGCACCAGGTTGCGGTTGGCGCCGAGACCGCGGAGGTCGACGTTGGACTGACCGGCGTTGCCCGGGTTGTTCGAGCTCGACGTGCCCGCCGGGTTCACTTGCGGCAGGGTGTTGAGGAACGTTTCCAGCGTCACGTCGGCGTTGGCCGTGGTGGCGTCGCCGGTCACGGTGGCGATCGGGCTGGCGGCCACGAAGTCCTGGCGGACGATGCGCGAGCCGGTGACCACGACTTCGGCGACGGAGCCGTCATCCTCGGCCTGGGCCTGAGCGCTGGTGGCGGAAAGCGCGGCGAATGCGGCGCCACAGATCATGGAAGACGCCATCAGGCGCTTCCGGGTGTTCATGAATGTCACGATTTCAGATCCTCCAGCGGGACTGCCACGCGGGCGTCCGCTCCCCAGGTAAAGTCGTCCCGGAACGCAAACGCGATGCCGGTTGGGGGCCTGTTACGAGGGTCCTTGTCCAAGGGTCAACGATCAACGCTATGCGCAACGCAACGATCCTGTGACTGTCGCATTCCGGCCACAGATTTGGCGGGATCGGTAACGCCGCGCATGATGTATCCCGAAATAAGTATCAACGTACCAATTTCGTTGCGTTTCCCGCCGCGATTGCGCCCCCGCCGCGCACCGGGTTCAATGACCACCGGTCCGACCGGAGATTCACCCCATGCGCCTGTTTGTTGTCCTGCTCGCGGGCGTCGCCGCCACCCTGGCCCAAAGCGCCTCTGCGCAAACACCGGAGGAGCCGCCCGCCGTCGTCAAGGCGCTGGGCGCCTGCCGGGCGCTGACCGACAACGCCCAGCGCCTCGCCTGCTACGACGCGGCCGCCGCCAGCCTGGTGCAGGCCGAGGCCAAGGGCGAGATCGTGGTGGTCGACCGCGCCCGCGCCGAGAAGGTGCGTCGCCAGGCGTTCGGCTTCTCGCTCCCCTCGCTGGATATTTTCGACCGTCCGGCCCGTGCGGCTCGGGCCGATGCGCCGGAAAGCGCGCGGACCGAACCACCCCCGCCGCTGGATCGCATCACCACGACGGTCAAGCGGGCCTCGCTTCGCGGCGACGGCAAGTGGGTGTTTGAGCTGGAGGACGGGGCCGTCTGGCTGCAGACCGACACCGAGCCGCTGCGCAAGGGCGCCCGCGCCGGATCGACCATCGAGATCCGCAAGACCGCGATGGGCGGCTACTTCCTCAACGTCGACGGCCAACGCGCCATCCGCGCCAACCGGATCAAGTAGGATCTTACCTCCCCCGCGAAGCGGGGGAGGGGGACCATCGGCCGAGCG
>NZ_JBILUK010000170.1:0-6853 GCF_044371015.1 Phenylobacterium sp. | reverse complement strand
TTCTCCCGGCTCCGCGTCACTGGACTTCCAGGCCCGTCGCGACTAGAAGCCGCCGCTTTCCCGCGCCGCCGTCCGATCCGGCCGCCGGGAGCGAGGCCCAAAACTCGATGAAACGATCCCCGACATCCGGAAAGCCCTCCCCCAAGGGTCCGTCGCAACGCCAGCTCCGCGCGGGAGAACTCGTCCGCCATGCGCTGGTCGATGTGTTCCGCGAGGAAGATATCGCCGATCCGGATCTGGCCGGCGTGGCGGTGACCGTCACCGAGGCCCGGGTCAGTCCCGACCTGCGCCACGGCGTTGTGTTCGTCGAACCGCTCGGCGGTGAGCGACACGCCGAGGTGGTGGCGGCGCTCAACCGGCATGCCAAGTTCATCCGCGGCTGTCTGGGCCGGCGCATCGACCTGCGCTTCACACCCGACCTCAAGTTCCTGCACGACGAGAGCTTCAACGAGGCCGCCCGCATCGGCCGCCTGTTCGACGATCCGCGGGTGCGCCAGGATTTGCGGCCCGATCCGCCCTCGGACTCCTGGAAGGACGAGGACTGATGGCCCGGCGCCGCAAGGGCCAGGCCGTTTCCGGCTGGATCAATCTCGACAAGGGCTACGATCTGGGCTCGACCACGGCGGTGACGCGCGTACGGCGTCTGTTCGACGCTCAGAAGGCGGGCCACGCGGGCACGCTCGATCCGCTGGCCACCGGCGTCCTGCCCATCGCGCTCGGCGAGGCGACCAAGACCGTCCCCTTCCTGATGGACGCCGACAAGAGCTATCGCTTCACCATCGCCTGGGGCCGCACCACCGCCACCTACGACCGCGAGGGCGAAACGCTGGCGACCTCCGACGTGCGCCCGGGGCCTGATGCGGTGGCCGCTCTGCTGCCCCGGTTCATCGGCGAGATCGATCAGATCCCGCCCGCCTACTCGGCCATCAAGGTCGATGGCGAGCGCGCCTACGACCTCGCCCGCGCCGGCGAAACGGTGGAGCTCGCGGCCCGCAAGGTGGTGATCCACGCCGCCCGGCTGGCCGAGGCGCCCGACGCCGATCACGTCACGCTGGAGATCGACTGCGGCAAGGGAACCTATGTTCGCGCGCTGGTCCGCGATCTGGCCGAGGGCCTGGGCGCCTGCGGCCATGTGAGCGCCCTGCGCCGCACCCGGGTGGGGCGGTTCCACGAGGCCGACGGCGTCACACTGGATATGCTGGAGGAAATGGGCTATGAGGCCCGCCGTTCGGAGGCATTGCTTCCGGTCGAGACCGCACTGGACGACATCCCGGTGCTGGCCGTGACCGACGAAGACGCCTTCCGATTGAAGCAGGGACGATCGGTCGTTCTCGTTCCCCGACAGGTGGAAATGGTCAGAGCCGGGCTCAAGCCGGGCTCGCGCACCGTTTCGGCGATGGCGGGCGGGATGATGGTGGCGCTCTGCGAGATGCGTGCGGGCCGGCTCGAGCCCAGTCGCGTCTTTCATCTGTAGCCGAGCTGGAGACCCCGATGTCGATTACGACCGAACGTAAGGCTGAAGTGATCAAGACCCATGCCCGCGGCGAAGCGGACACGGGCAGCGCTGAAGTCCAGGTGGCGATCATGTCCGAACGGATTGCGAACCTCACCGAGCACTTCAAGACGCACAAGAAGGACAACCACTCCCGTCGTGGGCTGCTCAAGCTGGTGTCGGCCCGCCGGTCGCTGCTTGACCATCTGAAGAAGTCCGATGTGGGCCGCTATCAGAAGCTGATCGAGACGCTCGGTCTGCGCCGCTAGACCCGCCGCTGACCCCGGCGAAAGCCGGGGCCCAAGCGGAACGCGCAACACCCCAGGCGCTCATCTGGGTCCCGGCCTCCGCCGGGATGAGCGGACTGAAGACAGAAGGCCGCTCCTCCGTCATGGGCCGGAGGATCGATGCGGCGAGCGGCGCGGGCCATGTGGCCCAAGCGTCCATCACACGCCGAGGGTTCGAGAGAAATCCTCACCGTCCATGCCATTGGAGAGGATTTCGGAAAGCCGATCCCTGTCCGCCCCCGCTCGGGAATACGCCCGCGGGATCAGAAAGAAGCAAACATGTTCGATATCAAGAGAAAGACCATCACGTGGGGGGGCAAAACCCTCACGCTGGAAACCGGTCGCATGGCCCGTCAGGCCGACGGCGCGGTGCTGGCGACCTACGGCGAGACCATGGTGCTGGCCACCGCCGTCTACGCCAAAAGCGCCAAGCCCGGTCAGGACTTCTTCCCCCTGACCGTGAACTATCAGGAAAAGTTCTACGCCGCCGGCAAGATCCCCGGCAGTTTCCCGCGCCGCGAAGGCGCGCCGAGCCAGAAGGAAACCCTGACCAGCCGCCTGATCGACCGTCCGATCCGCCCGCTGTTCGTCAAGGGCTTCAAGAACGAAGTGCAGGTCGTCACCACCGTGTTGGCCCACGACCTAGAGAACGATCCCGACATCGTCGCCATGGTCGCCGCCTCGGCGGCGTTGGTGATCTCCGGCGCGCCCTTCATGGGCCCGATCGGCGGCGCGCGCGTCGGCTTCATCAACGGCGAGTATGTCCTCAACCCGACGCTCGAGGAGATGAAGGACAGCCGTATGGACCTCGTCGTCGCCTCCACCAGCGACGCGGTCATGATGGTCGAGTCCGAGATCCAGGAGCTCACCGAGGATGAAGTCCTCAAGGGCGTGATGTTCGCCCATGCCGGAAACCAGGAGGTGATCGAGGCGATCATCGAACTGGCCGAGCATGCGGCCAAGGAGCCCTTCGACTTCCAGCCGGACGACACCGACGCCATCAAGGCCGAGGTCAAGAAGCTGATCGGCAAGGATCTCGCCTCCGCCTACAAGATCGTCGCCAAAGGCGAGCGTCAGGACGCGGTCGCCAAGGCCAAGGCCAAGGCCAGCGAGAAGTTCGCCAAGTCGGAAGCCAACCCCACCGGCTACGCCCCAGACAAGCTGGGCGGCGTGTTCAAGGAACTGGAAGCCGACGTCGTCCGTCGCAACATCCTCGACACCGGCGTCCGCATCGACGGCCGCAAGGTCGATCAGGTGCGCCAGATCGTCGGCGAAGTGGGCGTTCTGCCCCGGGCCCACGGCTCAGCGCTGTTCACGCGCGGCGAGACCCAGGCGCTGGTGGTGGCCACTCTGGGCACCGGCGACGACGAGCAGATGATCGACGCCCTTGAGGGCAAGTACTATGAGAAGTTCATGCTGCACTACAATTTCCCCCCCTTCTCGGTGGGGGAAACGGGCCGCATGGGCGCGCCGGGACGCCGCGAAGTCGGCCACGGCAAGCTGGCCTGGCGGGCGATCCGTCCGATGCTCCCGGCCTATGACGAGTTCCCCTACACGATCCGTCTGGTATCGGAGATCTTCGAGTCCAACGGCTCCTCGTCGATGGCCTCGGTCTGCGGCTCGTCGCTGGCGCTGATGGATGCGGGCGTGCCGCTGAAGAAGCCGGTGTCGGGCATCGCCATGGGCCTGATCCTGGAGAGCGACGGGTTCGCCGTTCTTTCGGACATCCTGGGCGACGAGGATCACCTCGGCGACATGGACTTCAAGGTCGCCGGCACCGCCGACGGCATCACCTCGCTGCAGATGGACATCAAGATCGCCGGCATCACCGAGGAGATCATGAAGCAGGCCCTCGCTCAGGCGAAGGGCGGCCGCGATCACATCCTGGGTGAGATGAACAAGGCCATGGAGGCGCCCCGCGCCGAGCTGGGCGAGTTCGCGCCGAAGATCGAGACCATCAAGATCCCGGTCGACAAGATCCGCGAAGTGATCGGTTCCGGCGGCAAGGTGATCCGCGAGATCACCGCCGAAACCGGCGCCAAGGTCGACATCGGCGAAGACGGCACGATCAAGATCGCCGCCGCCGACCAGGCCAAGATCGACGCGGCCCGCGACTGGATCAAGTCGATCGCCTCGGAGCCGGAACTCGGCGCGATCTACACCGGCAAGGTGGTCAAGATCGTCGACTTCGGCGCCTTCGTGAACTTCTTCGGCGCCAAGGACGGCCTGGTTCATGTGAGCCAGATCGCCAACGAGCGTGTGAACAAGGTCTCCGACGTGCTGACCGAGGGTCAGCAGGTGAAGGTCAAGCTTCTCGGCTTCGATGACCGGGGCAAGACGCGCCTCTCCATGAAGGTCGTCGACCAGGAAACCGGCGAAGACCTGTCGGCCAAGCAGGCCGAAGCCGCCGACGCCTGAGCCTGAGGCTTGCGTGAATTGAGAGGGGCGGCCGGAGCGATCCGGCCGCCCTTTTTCTTGCGTCCCCCACCACCGGAATGAATCACCCTCGAAGCCTGGTCGCCAAACGCGCCGGGTTCAAAGGCTGCTGGAACGGAGTACCCTGTCCCGGGCGGTTCCGACACGAACCGCCGCAGGCTGGAGGCTTGAAGCCATGAGTGACGCCATCGGGCCGGGCGATCTTGTACTGTGCGTCAACGCCGGCCCCAACCACGCCACGGGGCGGCCCTCGAACCTTCGGGCCGGCGAGACCTATCGCGTGCTCACCGTCATGGACTTCGCCTGTCCCTGTGGTCGGTCCGACGCCCTGCTCGACGTTGGCGTGGAGTTCGCCTGGTGCCAGACCCGCTTCAGGTTGCTGCCGAAGCCCAGGGCCCAGGCCAAACCGGTCAAGGTCTCGGCGCCCCGCGAGGTGGAGAAGGTCCGCTGATCTTCGCCTGAACCCTACGCCTTGCCCGTCGACCCAAAGCCGCCCGCGCCGCGCGCGGTCTCATCCAGGGTGTCGACCTCCGTCCAGCGCGCCTGGATCACCGGCGCGATGACCAGCTGGGCGATGCGGTCGCCGCGACGGATGACGAACGGCTCGGCGCCGTGATTGATCAGGATCACCTTCACCTCGCCGCGATAGTCGGCGTCGACGGTGCCCGGGCTGTTGAGGCAGGTGATCCCGGATTTCAGCGCCAGCCCGGAGCGCGGCCGCACCTGGGCCTCGAACCCGGGCGGCAGGGCGATGGCGAGCCCGGTCGGCACGGCGTCGCGGGCGCCGGGCGCGAGCGTGACCGGGGCGTCGTCCGCCACGGCCGCCCGCAGGTCCATCCCGGCGGCCTGATCGGTCTCATAGGCCGGGAGCGGCAGGCCGCGCCCGTGCGGCAGGCGGACGACAGCGATTTGGGGTCCCGGCGCCACAGGCTTCTCCACGTATGAAAACGACCGGCGTTCGCACGCCGGCCGCTCTCATGTCCAGTGACGGTGGCGCGCAGATCAGGCGGCGGCGCGGGCCAGTCGCCGTTTCGCCCGCAGCGTCGCGCCGGCCAGGCCGAAGCCACCGATCATCAGCGCCCAGGTCGCCGGCTCAGGAATGGCGAGGTTGGCGTTGTGGCCCACCAGGATGTCGACCTTGTTGAGCTCGGCGGAGGTTGCGAAAGTTCCCGAGAGCGCCAGATCGCCCGAGAGAACGAAGTCGGTCTTGAAGTTGTAGCCTGTCACCGCCCAGTAGTTGGTCGCGTTGTCCAGACCGCCGAGTGTCGACGTCGGCAGGGCCACATTGTTCAGCTTCAGGTTCTTGAGCGTGATGAGACCGGCGCCGGCAGCTCGGTCGGTGATGGCGATCTGCAGCGTGTTGAATGACAGCGCGCTGATCGTCGGCGACAGATTGGCCAGAAAATTGTTGTAGACCGTCGTTGTCGACTTCAGCTTTCCGATCAGCTGGTCGGTGTCAGCATCGTATTCCAGCGAGAAGGCGTTGTCGCCGTTCTGAGTGTAGGTCACCTGGCCGTTGGAGCGGTTGCCGCCCACACCCAGGTCCGACTTGCCGACAAACAGCTCCGCTTCCGAAGGGCGATTGAAGGCGCGCAGCCGCTCACCGCCGGCTTCGCTGGTCAGGTAGGCGGTCGCGCTCGGGCCCGAGACGACGACAGCGGCCTGCGCGCCGCTCGCGGCGACCAGGACGAGCAGGGCCGCAGGCGCGGCGAGGAGGAGGTTGCGAAGCATCAGCACTTGCCCAGCTGTTGTGGCGTTGATGGCGCGGCCTACACCAGCGATGTGACGGAAATTCAAGCGACGGGATGTCGCAGGCGGCTGCGCGGTGGTTAACCCCCCAGGGCGTCGGCCATCCGTGCGGCGATCCGCCGCGCCAACTCACACATTGGCGAGATCGGGGTCAGTACCCTTAGGGCTTTGCGCCAGGTCCGATCACGTCTCGAAATGCGCGGCGCAGTTCCGCGACACCGTCTCGAAGGTGGCAGCGGCCATGGGCTAGAAGCACTCGCTCAGGCGCCCAGCTGATCATCGTCTCAACGACATCTCGGAGATGGGCGCGGCGGAGACGGAAGCTGACGGCCATGTCGCGAGGCATCCGCCCGTCGGGATCGCAGACGCGGCCCAGCTTCAGCAGCGGCAAGCTCCATAGGGGCATGTTCGCAGGTTCGAAATTCTCGATCAGGTCGGTCAGGATCAGGCTGCGGCTCGCGCGATGGAAGAAGACCAGTTCACGATGATAGCCGGAATCGGCGAGGCGCTGGTCAATCTGCCCGGCCCATTCAGCAGGCGCGGCATCGGTCAGCACATGATCCAGGTGCAGCCGAACCCCTCGGCTTTCCGCCCGAACCGCCACGCCTGGGCTGCCCCAGGTGATGGCCTGCGGGAAGCGCGCCTGCCAGTCAGGCGCCCACGCGTAGTGAATCCAGTTTGGCGCGATCAGGTGGCGTACGGGACCAAGGTCGGCCACCGCGTCGGCCAGCCCGCCCGGATCGAAGATTGGCGAGTGCACCCAGACGCCCCCGCACGAGAGCCGCACCACGATCATGCGAGTCGGAAACGGCAGGCCATAAAACCGGATCCAGCCACCGTCGACGAGCCAGATGTCAGGGGCGACGGGCTTGAGGGTGTAAAGCGGCTC
>NZ_JBILUK010000169.1:0-6864 GCF_044371015.1 Phenylobacterium sp. | reverse complement strand
TACAAGGGCGCCGCCCGCGCCGCCTCGCGTGTCACCGACGCCGTGCCGCAGAACCTCGACGGCTGGAAGCTGCTGGGCGCGGCCCAGACCGGCGCGGAAAACTGGAAGGGCGCCCGTCGGGCCTACGAGCGCGCGGTGAAAATGGCGCCCGACGATCTGGGCGCGCGCGGGGGCCTGGGCCTGGCGCTGGCCCGTCTGAAGGACCCTAAGGCCCAGGAGCAGCTCGACTGGCTGAAGGCCAAGGCCGCCAACTGCGGCGCCGGCTGCGACGCCGCAGCTCTTCGCAACCTGACCACAGAGGTGGAAAAGGCGCTCGGCGCTGCGCCCGGCCCCAGCGCCCGACTTGATCAGCCGCTGATCCTCGCCGCCGTCGGCGACCGTGCCTATCTCGACGCCGTGGGCCTGATCAACGAGCGCCGCTACGAGTCGGCGCTGGAGAGCCTGGATGCGGCCCGCGCCGCCTTCGGACCGCACCCCGACGTGCTGACCTACCAAGGTTTTGCGCATCGCAAGCTCGGTCGGTTCGAAACAGCTGAGGGCTACTATCGCCAGGCGCTCGCCGCAGCGCCGGATCACCGGGGCGCGCTGGAATACTACGGTGAACTCAAGGTCGAGCGCGGCGACGTCGCCGGGGCGCGGCGCATGCTGGCCCGGCTGGAACAGGTCTGCGCCTACGGTTGCGCCGAGGCCGAAACTCTACGGTCTTGGATCGACGCGGGCGGCGAGCCCGGCCGCTGAGCCGGCTCCGCGCGGCTGCCGGCCTTGCGCTGGCCCTGGCGGCGTCGACTGCGCTTGCATCGGATCGCCTGCGCCCGTTGCGGGCGATGGCCTGGTTGGCGCCTGGGGCCGACCTCGCCGCCGCCCTGGGGCGCGAACCGGCCGAATGCCTGAAGACACCCGCTGATCCCGCGCTGGCCCGCTCAGTCGAGATCGGCCGGGCGGCGTTCCGAGATCCGTTGCTGCTCGGCGGTCAGGCGGCGCGCGCCGGGCTCTCCTGCGAGAGCTGCCACGCCGGCGGACGCGACAATCCCCGCTTTCGTTTTCCGGGTCTCTCCGGCCCGCCGGGCACCGCCGATGTCACCAGCTCGCTGTTCTCAAGGGTGCGCGGCGACGCCGTCTTCAACCCTCGCCCCATCCCCGATCTCGCCGGGCCGCGCGCGACGCTGAAAACCCCGCCCGAGGCGCTGCCGGCCTTCCTCCGCGGGCTGGTGGTCGAGGAGTTCGACGGCGCCGAGCCGCCCGCCGCCGTTCTCCAAGGGCTCGTCGACTATATGGCCGCCCTTGACCCCGCCGCCTGCCCGCGGGCGCGGGAGGCTCCGGTGACGCTGGCCGGCCACCTCGCCAACGCCCGCCGCGCGCTGGCCGCCGCCGCCACGGCGCCCGACCCCGAGACCGCCGCCCGCATGGTCGCTGCGGCCCGGGCGGCCTTGTTCCTCGTGGATGAGCGCTACCAGCGGCTGCCCGCGGAGACGCAGGCGCTCCGCGCCGCCGCCGCCCGCCTCGCGCCCCTGCAAGCCGCCGCCCGCGCCGGCGCACCGGACCTCGCCCGCGACCTCGACGGCTGGCTGTCGGACTCGCGGCGGCTGGAGCGCCGGCTCGCCGCCCGCGAAGCCGAAAGCCTCTACGCGCCGGCCCGCCTGAGCGGCTTGCAGCCCGACCGTCCCTGACGGTATATGCGCGCCTCCGCACGCGCCCCCGGGCGCGCCGAGACGGAGGTGAGGTGGCCGAGTGGTTGAAGGCGCACGCCTGGAACGCGTGTATAGGTGAAAGCCTATCGAGGGTTCGAATCCCTCTCTCACCGCCACTCAGACCCCCAACCGGTCTCTGAATTCCCTGCTCTGACGCAAGGCGCGGAATTCGCGGCGCTATTCGCCGCCAAACCGCGGCGGCGCGAGCCGTTTCCACACTAATTCGCGCGCCTGCGAGCGGCAATACCGCCCCCGTCTCTGCCGGTCCGCGATCCGGTCGAGTTTCCCTGTTATTCCCTGCTAACAGGGAATTCGTGCATTTTTCAGGGGTCGAAATCCGGGCCCGATCACCGCGGAACCCGCACTTTCTTGCGTGTTGTGAGTGACTTACGAGATCCTGAAGCCGAAGTTCGCGACGAAAACAACAGGGAACATTTTCGCGCAGAACAGGGATCGTAAATCAGCGGAACAGGGATCAATTCCCGCCGTAACAGGGACTATCTTTCGGGAAAACCGAACGCCCGCCGCTGCGCCGCCCAGGAGGTCGGGATCGGTCCGTGGACCAGCAGTTCCATGTTGAACCCCGGTGGCTGGCTGCCTTCCAGGATCAGCCGCTGAATGTCCGGCGCAAGGAAAGCCAAACGGCAGATCCGGCGCTCATAGGCATTGGAGGGGGCCTTGATGTCCGTGGCGGCGAGCGCGCCATCAACCGCGCTCCAGCCCAAGGCGCCCGCGATCCGGTGACCCAAACGCAGGCCTCGGATCAGCGCCGGATCGCGGCGGGCGTTTCGCCCGTGGGCGGAACCGTCGGGCGGCACGAGCCAGGTGCGCCCCCCGCGGAGCTTGCACCGTATGGGCAGGCTGAGGATCGCCAGGTTGGGATCTTCGATCATGACTTCGCAACCTGCGAGCCCCGCGCGAAGTAGGCGCGTCTTCAGGAGCGTGACTCGCACGGCCGCGGCCCCAACCTCGACACGGGTCACGGCCATCAAGAGCGTCCGCAAGTCAGCGCCATCCGGCGCCTGAACCCGGCCGGCGAGATGATGCTGTAGGAGTTCCTCGATTTCGGGGGCGGACACACGGCGGACGGCGTCGGGGTCCGGGCGTGTCGGACGGCCCAGCTGCAGGGGTGAGGAGACGTAGTAGCGATAGACCTGCCCCGACTTGCCGTGGGTGAAGCTGGGGCTCATCGGCGCGCCGTCGAGATCGAAAAGCAGTCCCTTTAGGGCCATGGTCGCCGATCGCAGTGGCCGCTGCTTCCACGCCCCGCGGTTTCCCGCGAGGAGGGTCTTGGCGGCCTCGAAGACATCGGGATCGATGATCGCTGGATGGCACCCGGGATAGGACTTCTCCCCGTGCGGGATCTCGCCGAGGTAAACCCGGTTCTTCAGCAGGTGAAACAACGCGCCCCTTGAGAGCCGGACGCCGCCGATGGATCGGCCGTTCTTCGCGACCCACCGCTTCGACCGAATCCCATCAGCATCCAGGCGGGCCTCCAGGGCATGGACCGAGCCTAGCTCCAGGTAGGTCTGGAAGATCCGGCGGACGGTCTCGGCCTCAGCCGGATTGACGACCAGCGCTCGGGTCTGCGGGTCAATGGGTGCGTCGTAGCCCAGCGGCAGGTTGCCGCCCATCCACATGCCCTTGGCCTTGGAGGCGGCGATCTTGTCGCGGATCCGCTCGCCGGTGACTTCACGCTCGAACTGCGCGAACGACAGCAGGACGTTCAGCGTCAAGCGTCCCATCGAGTTTGTGGTGTTGAACGCCTGGGTCACGGACACGAACGAAGCGCCGGCCGCATCCAGCCGATCGACGATCTTGGCGAAGTCCGACAGCGATCGGGTCAGGCGGTCGACCTTATAGACCACGACGATATCGATACGGCCGCTGTCGACATCGGCTAGCAGCTTCTCCAGGCCCGGCCGGGTCAGGTTGCCGCCCGAGAAGCCGCCGTCGTCATAGGCCGTCGGCAGGACCTTCCAGCCCTCGGCGACCTGGCTCTTCACATAGGCCTCGCAGGCCTCGCGCTGGGCATGCAGGCTGTTGAAGCTCTGGTCGAGGCCCTCCTCCGAGGATTTGCGGGTGTAGATCGCGCACCGGATGACCTTGGCCGGCGAGGCCACCTTGCGGGTCATTTTGCGTCCGCCGGATCGCGAAGCCCAAAGAACCTGGGCCCGTTCCAGCGGACCCCGGTGATCAGGCGAGCGATCTGAGAAAGGCTGCGGTAGCGATCCCCGCGATAGAGAAAGCCCCCGCCGGTTATGGCGATCACCTCGTGGGCCACTCCCTCCCACTCGCGGACAATCCGCGTGCCGCCCGCAGGTTCAGCCGCGGCGCGGACACTCACCGGTCGCCGCAGCGCACGGCGCAGGTCGGCATCCAGTCCACCTTCGCGTTCCGCCTGGATACGCCAGGCCAGTATGTGGGCGAGCAGCTCTGGGGACCGCAGCGTGGGCGGGGCGCCGTAGCGCTCCCGCCAGCGCGCCCGCAGGTCCTCAAGGCTCAAGCCTTCAAGGGCGTGCGGATCGCTCATACCGCCGCCACCAGGTAGCGGGTCACGCCGTCCACCCTTACGGCGGTCACGCTCAGGTCGGTCCTTTTCTTTAGCGTCCCGGCGATGAAGCCGCGCACCGAGTGGACCTGCCATCCGACAGCGGCGGCGAGGTCGGCGGCTGTGGCGCCGGTCTCTGTCCCCATCAGAGTGATGAGCGTCTCCGCGCGGGTGACCTTAGGAGCCTTCGCCTGGGTTTCGGTATCCTGGCGCTTCGCTTTTTCGCGGCTGCGGCGCTGCTTGATCGTCATTGTCGTTGTCCTTTGCACAGCGGGGCCGAAGGGCCGGCCCGCACTGAGCAGAGCCCGGGACCGCCGGGCTGGACGTTCACAGCAATGCTCGCCGCTGGGCGGCAGTCCAGTCGAACCTGCGACAGCTCTTCAGGCGGCGATCACCAAAGTTGCGAATCGAGAAAGTTGCCCGTACGTTCTCTCTATGGACGGTGCTTCTTCGCAATCAGCGCACAGCATCGAACATCGGGCGCCAAGCTCGTTGCGACCATACGAGCGCAATGCTCGGACCCACTCCAAAAAGCAGATCCGGCAGATCGCCGACAGCATCGAACGCTTCGGCTTCACAAATCCGGTTTTGATCGGCGACGCCGATGAGATCATCGCCGGCCACGGCCGCGTCGCCGCAGCCAAGCTCCTGGGCATGGAGAGCGTGCCGACCCTGCGGCTCTCCCATCTGAACGAGACCGAGCGTCGGGCCTATGTGCTGGCCGACAACAAGCTGGCGCTCAACGCCGGCTGGGATCAGGAGATCCTGGCGATCGAACTCCAGGCCCTCGTCGACCTGCAATTTGACGTAACGCTGACGGGCTTTTCCCTGGCCGAGATCGACCTCACCCTGGACCTGGCCCGCGCCAGCGATGCGGACGGGCCTGCCGGCCCTGAGGATGACATCCCCGAGATGGCCACCCAGGCCGTCAGCCGGCAGGGCGACGTCTGGAACCTCGGGCGCCATCGGCTGATCTGCGGTGACGCCCGCAACCGGCAGCACTACGCCGACCTGCTGCAGAGTGAGACCGTCGATCTGGTCTTCACCGACCCCCCGTACAACGTGCCGATCGATGGCCACGTCTGCGGACTCGGCCGTATCCGGCATCGGGAGTTCGCGATGGGTGTCGGCGAAATGTCCCGGGACGCCTTCACCGGCTTTCTCACCGAGACCCTCGGCGCCATGGCGTCAGTCTGCCGAGATGGCGCCATCGCTTTCGTCTGCATGGACTGGCGTCACATGGGCGAATTGCTCGAGGCCGGCGAGGCCGTGTTCAGCGAACTGAAGAACGTCTGCGTCTGGAACAAGACCAACGGTGGCATGGGCGCCTTCTACCGCTCCAAGCACGAGATGGTCTTCGTGTTCAAAGTGGGGACCGAGCCACACACCAACACCTTCGGCCTTGGCGACACCGGCCGCTACCGGACCAATGTCTGGGACTATCCCGGGATCAGCAGCCTGGGGTCCAAGCGCAACGAGAGCCTGGAGCTGCATCCCACGGTCAAGCCGACCGCGTTGGTCGCCGACGCCATCCGCGACTGCTCCAGGCGCGGCGACATCGTCCTGGACGCGTTCGGCGGATCCGGCACGACGCTGATCGCTGCTGAAACCTGCGGGCGTTCGGCGCGCTTGATCGAGTTCGATCCACTCTACTGCGACACCATCATTCGCCGGTATGAGCGGCTCACCGGGAAGTCCGCAAGGCACGCGGAAAGCGACCTCGCCTTCGAAGAGGCAGAGGCATCACGGTCACAGGAGGCCGTAGCGTGAGCGACGGTGACGGCAACCCTTCGAAATCGGTCGTCGGATACCGAAGTCCGCCGGTGGAGCATCAGTTCAAGAAGGGCAGGTCCGGCAACCCTCGCGGTCGCCCGCGCAAGGCGAAGCCACCGGTGAAGGACCTCCTCTGGGACTACCACATCGCGGACCTGATCCTGCTCGAAGCGGCGCGTCCGGTGCAAATCCGTGAGAACGACCAGATCGTCGAGCTGCCGATGATACAGGCGATCCTCCGCAGCCTCAGTGTCGCGGCGCTGAAGGGTGATCGACGGGCTCAGCTCGCCGCGGCCAGCATGGTTCAAACGACACAGGACAAGCTTCTCGACGCGCGCCGGACGGTCTACCAAGCGGTGAAGGACTACAAAGATCGCTACCGTAAGATCTTCGCCGACTATGATGCGCGTGACGAGCAGCGGCCCGAAACGGTGCCTCACCCCGACGAGATCGTAGTCGACGAAGACACGCTGCGCATTCGCTACAACGGCCCCGCGAGCCACGACGAAAAGGCGGAGTGGGACAAGCTGTTGCAGCGCCGGGACGCGTTCAAGGAGGAACTAGAGGAGCTGAAGGCTGAGGTTGCCCGCTCGCCGGAGGATGCGCACGTCTACGAGGACGACATCAAGTACGTCGACTATTTCGTGCGCTTGATTGACCAGACGATCCCCGACGAGAAGACGCGTCGAGAACCGGGCTTTGACCTGCGGAGTTGGCGAGAGCAGCGGCGCGACCCGACGCTTAGGAGGCCGACGTTCGGCTCGCGCTCCGGTCGGTAGCTCATCGGCGTCAGCTTTGCGCCAGGAGGGGACATTGGCATCTGGGCCAAAAGCGGACCCTCCCAATGTCCGC
>NZ_JBILUK010000168.1:0-6892 GCF_044371015.1 Phenylobacterium sp. | reverse complement strand
CGGAGCGGCTCCAGGTGATTGTTGACGTGGGTGATCACCGGGGTTCCGGGCGCGATCACCCGCCCGTCGTCGAGGATGAACGGCTCGGCCGGGCCGGGTGTGATGGCGGCGGTGTCGATTCCCTCGTGGATCACCCGGGTGCGGGGCCGGAAGGCCGGGGGCAGGGCGCCCGCCTGGAACTCGGTCGGCGAGACGATCACGTCCGCTTCGGCGTAGGCGATGCTCATCACGGCGTTTTTGGCCTTGGCGCGGACCGCAGCCTCAGGATCGTCGACGCCGAAGGTAGGGTCGAAGCCGACGTCATAACCGCGCCCGTGGTACCAGAACTCAGCGAAGGCCACCCGGCGGGCGGCCGGGAACACCTCATCCAGAAAGGTCATCTCGCCCCAGCCGGGATGGCCGACGATGACCTGTGGATCCCAGCCTTCGTTCCTGAGCGCGCGAGCGGCGTCGACGGCCGTACGGCCGCGGATGAGGTCGGCCTCGGCCCGGATCGCCAGGGGATAGATTCCGTCGGTGGTGCCGCGCGGAAGGCGATAGCGCGCCATGCGAACGCCTTCGACCGCCGTCGCGTGTTCCTGACCCACGGCGCTCACCGGTACGCCGCGCGAGACCAGGGCGCGCGCCAGGTCGCCGAACTGGGCCGGGAAGTTGTTGTGCACGAAGAGGACGCCGCGGGGCATGGCGGCCCCTCTAGCAGGGCTTTGGATCGGGCGGGAGTTTGTGTAAGCGGGAGACCGCGCGGCTATGGCGGAATTGGTAGACGCAACGGTTTTAGGTACCGTCGGGCAACCGTGGGGGTTCGAGTCCCTCTAGCCGCACCATCCTGCTTCGCCCTCCGGGGCTCAAAGCACGTGACCTTCGCAGGCGCGCGGGGCTTTTACCTGCGAAGTGAGCATGACATAAGGGCCGCTTCGCGCCGCCGGGCCCTGTTCGGCGGCTGACCTTGTTTGCCGAAAGAGGCGGGTGTCCTGCGCCGGTGCGCGCGCCCGGAGAGTTTGAAAATGTCGATGCAGATCGTTGAAAAATCTGGCGAAGGCCTGAACCGCGTTTATGGCGTGACGGTGCCGGTGGCGCTTCTGGCCGAAAAGCTCGAGGCCCGGATCAAGGAGATCGCGCCGACCCTGAACGTCAAGGGGTTCCGCCCGGGCAAGGTGCCTGCGGCCCATGTGCGCCGCCTCTATGGCAAGGCGCTGATGAGCGAGGTGGTGCAGGCCAGCCTCAACGAGTCCACCCAGAAGATCATGACGGACAACAATCTTCGGCCCGCCGGAGAGCCCGAACTGAAGCCCGAGGGCGACCTTGAGGCGGTGATGGATGGCAAGGCCGACCTCGCCTACGAACTCTCAATCGACCTGATGCCCGAGTTTGAGCCGGTGGACGCCGCCACGCTCTCGCTTTCGCGTCCGGTCTACCCGGTGAAGGACGCCGAGGTCGACGAGGCGGTGGCCGAGCTGGCCAAGCAGAACCGCACCTATGAGCCGCGCACCGGCAAGACGGTGAAAGCCAAGAGCGGCGACCAGGTTGTGATCGACTTCGTCGGCCGCGTGGACGGGGTGGCCTTCGACGGTGGCGCGGCGACCGACGCTGAGCTGGTGCTGGGCTCGGGCCAGTTCATCCCGGGGTTCGAAGATCAGCTGATCGGCGCCAAGCCGGACGCCGAACTGACGGTGAAGGTGACCTTCCCGGCGGACTACCAGGCGGCCAATCTGGCCGGCAAGGACGCCGAGTTCGAGACCAAGGTGAAGGCCGTCAAGGCGCCGGTGGAAACGCCGGCCGACGATGAGTTCGCCAAGCGCCTTGGCCTTGAGAGCCTCGAGAAGCTGCGCGAGCTGGTGAAGTCGAACCTCGAGGAGCAGTACGCGGGCGCCTCGAAGTTCAAGCTCAAGCGCGCCCTGCTCGACGAGCTGGACGCCAAGCACGACTTCCCGCTGCCGCCGCGCATGGTCGAAGCTGAATTCGCCGCGATCTGGCAGCAGGTCCAGCAGGACAAGGCGGCGGGCGGACTGCCGCCCGAAGACGCCGACAAGTCCGAGGACCAGCTCCAGAAGGAGTATCGCAAGATCGCTGAGCGCCGCGTGCGCCTCGGCCTCGTGCTGGCTGAGATCGGCCGGGCCAATAACGTGCAGGTGACCGAGCAGGAACTGGCTGAAGCCATCCGCGCCGAGGCCATCAAGTACGGCGCGCAGGCCCAGCAGGTGTTCAACATGCTGCGCGAGAACGCCAACGCCCAGGCCCAGCTGCGCGCGCCGATCTTCGAGGACAAGGTCGTCGACCTGATCGTCGGCAAGGCCAAGGTGAAGGACAAGAAGGTCTCCAAGGACGAGCTCCTGAAGGAAGACGATCTGCCCGCGGGCTACGCCGAGTAGCGGTCGATGGCGTCATGACAGCTTCTGTCCTGACGCCCGCTCAACGGGCTGAGTTGGCCGATCGGGGCGTGGTGACGCTCCGCGGCTTTGCGCCTGCCGATCTGGCGAGGGCCGCGGGCGAGGCGGTGACGCGGGCCCTGTGCGAGGGCGGGCTGTGGTCTGCCGGACAGCCTGGCGAGGTCTGGCCCAAGGGCGGCCTGAACGTGAAGCGGCTGGGCGTGCGGCCGGCTGAGATCGAGGCGGTGTTCGCGGCGGCGGCGATGGTCGCGCTTTCATCGGCGCTGCTGGACGGCGCGGCGCCGGATCGCACGATCTGGAAACGACCGCAGCTTCTGGTCACGCTGCCGAACGCCGCGCCGTGGCCTTCGCCTAGGGGTTGGCATCGGGACTTTCCGCATCTGGCGAGGCCGGGCCGGTTTGGGGCCCAGGTGTTCGTGGCGTTCGACATGGTGGCGCCCGGCGGAGGCGGCGCCTGGGTGGTCGCCGGGAGCCATCGGCTGATGGAAGCGGGGCGAGCGTTATCCATTGGCGACACTCACACGCGCTTGCGGCGTCTGGACTTCATCAAGGCGCTTTATGGCGGGGTCGAAGACCTGAAGGCCCACCGCGACTCGGTCGAGGGCGTGGAACTCGAGCTGGTGGAACTCTCTGGAGAGCCCGGCGACGTCCATGTGATGGACCCGCGCGTTTTGCACTCGGCCGCGCCGAACCGCTGCGACCGCCCCCGCATCATGGCGACCGACAGGCTGGTCACCGCCGAGGTGGCGGTAGAGGTGATGGCGGTGGTCTAAGGCTTTTGAAGCCTACATCGACCGCAGATGTTTCAGCAGCTCGGCGTTCTCGACGCGGGCGCGGCGCTCGTTGATGGCGCGGTGCAGGTCAAGGGTATCGGTGGGGTCGAGCCGACCGAGCGCAGAGGCGGAGACCTCCTCCGGCTTGAGCGGAGCGCCTTCCAGAACGCGCTGGGCCTCAATGTCCATGCCGTCTTCCCCCAGTGACCCGCGCGAGCGGGGCCTCTCCCGACGATTAAGGTATCATTCACCTTTGGCGGCCGCCAAGTGGACTTTCGCGTTGCGGCATGACGACGCGATCACAGGTTGGTGTGCAAGATCATGCCTCGCGTGCGCCGCAGCGCACGAATCGGTTGGCTTCCGTTAGGTGGGGGACGTAACGTCCGGAAACATCAAGACGCCCGCGCGGACCTTAAGGGGACCGAGTGAGAAGAGCGCCGCGGGAAGGAACAGAGTATTGCAGCGCACGCGCGACGCCGGAACGGACCATTTTCACAAGGTCGTCGATTGTCAGTGGGCCTGTCCGGCCCACACGCCGGTGCCGGAGTACATCCGGCTGATCGCCGAAGGGCGATACGACGACGCCTACATGATCAACTGGAAGTCCAACGTCTTTCCGGGCGTGCTGGGACGCACCTGTGATCGGCCCTGCGAACCGGCCTGTCGGCGGGTTCGGGTCGAGGACGAGCCGGTGGCGATCTGCCGGCTGAAGCGGGTGGCGGCCGACAACAAGGCGGACGTGTCGCATCGGATGCCGCCGCCGGCCGCGACGCCGAATGGTCGACGCATCGCGCTGGTCGGCTGCGGCCCGGCCTCGCTGACTGTGGCGCGTGATCTTGCGCCGCTGGGCTATCAGCTCACCGTTTTCGACGCCGAACAGAAGTCGGCGGGCATGATCCGAAGCCAGATCCCGCGCTTCCGTCTGCCCGAAGAGGTGATCGACGAAGAGGTGGGCTATATCGCCGGGCTCGGCGGTATCGAGATGAAGTTCGGCCACCGGATTGAGAGCCTCAAGGCGCTGCTCGCTGAAGACTGGGACGCGATCTTCGTCGGCTCGGGCGCGCCTCGCGGACGGGATCTGGAGATTCCGGGGCGCAAGGAAGCCGCGGCCAACATCCACATCGGCATCGACTGGCTGAGCTCGGTGTCGTTCGGGCACGTGGACAAGATCGGTCGCCGGGTGATCGTGCTGGGCGGCGGCAACACGGCCATGGACTGCTGCCGCACCTCGCGCCGCCTGGGCGGCGAGAACGTTAAGGTCATCGTCCGTTCGGGCTTCGAGGAGATGAAGGCGTCTCCCTGGGAGAAGGAGGACGCGATGCACGAGGACATCCCGATCCTCAACTTCCGCGTCCCCAAGGCCTTCACGCACGAGAACGGTCGTCTGACCGGAGTGACCTTCGAGATCGTCAAGGCGGAGTTCGACGAGAAGGGTCGGCGTCGGCTGGTCCCCTCGGGCGAGCCGGACGAGCACCACGAGTGCGACGATGTGCTGGTGGCCGTGGGCCAGGAGAATTCGTTTCCCTGGATCGAGCGCGACATCGGACTTCAGTTCAACGAATGGGACATGCCGGTGGTGGGCGAGGCGACGTTCCAGTCGACCAATCCGCGCGTGTTCTTCGGCGGCGACGCGGCGTTCGGGCCCAAGAACATCATCTGGGCCGTGGCGCACGGGCACGATGCGGCCGTGTCGATTCACAAGTTCTGCGAAGGTCAGGATGTGGCGGTTCGACCGCCGCCAGGGGCGACCCTGGTCAGTCAGAAGATGGGCATCCACGAGTGGAGCTACGACAACGACGTCTCCAACGACCACCGCTATCGCGTGCCGATGCGCGACAAGACCGAAGCGCTGAAGGACGTCCGTCTCGAGGTGGAGCTCGGGTTTGACCGGGAGCTCGGCTTCAAGGAGGCGCAGCGGTGTCTGAACTGCGACGTCCAGACCGTGTTCGCCGACAAACTGTGCATCGAGTGCGACGCCTGCGTCGATATCTGCCCGATGGACTGCATCACGTTCACGGATGACGGCGAAGAGGCTGATCTGCGAACACGGCTGAAGGCGCCGGCCGATAATCTGACCCAGGACCTCTATGTCTCGGGCAAGCTGCCGACAGGGCGGGTGATGGCCAAGGACGAGGATGTCTGCCTGCACTGCGGCCTCTGCGCAGAACGGTGCCCGACCGGCGCATGGGACATGCAGAAGTTCTACCTTGAGATGACCCACGCGGGGCCGGAGGCGCTGGCCTCATGAGCGACGTCAAGATCAACGACTTCGTCGTCAAGTTCGCCAACGTCAACGGCTCGGGCTCGGCCTCGGCCAATGGGATGTTCGCCCGCTCGGTGATGCGGATGGGCGTGCCGGTGGCGGCGCGCAACATCTTCCCGTCCAATATCCAGGGTCTGCCCACCTGGTACGAGGTGCGGATCACGGAGGCCGGCCATATGGGTCGCCGGGGCGGCGTCGACCTGATGGTCGCCATGAATCCCCAGACCTGGGACAAGGACTTGGCCGAGATCGAGAGCGGGGGCTTCCTGTTCTACGACTCCACCAAGCCGATCCCACCCTCGCGGTTCCGGGACGACATCACCGTGGTCGGCGTGCCGCTGACGGCGATGTGCAACGAGGCCTATGAGCTTCCGCGCGAGCGTCAGCTGTTCAAGAACATCATCTATGTCGGCGCCCTGGCGGCGCTTCTGGGGATCGATCTTGAGGCGGTGAAATCGCTGATCTCCGAGGATTTCGCCGGGCGTCAGCGTCTGATCGACGCCAATTTCGAAGCCCTGGCCATGGGCCACGCCTATGTCATGAAGCACCTCGCGCCTCTGCCGCTCCAGGTGCGTCAGGCCGATGCGGTGGGCAACCGCATCTACGTAGAGGGCAACGAAGCGGCGGCGCTGGGCGCGGTGTATGGCGGGGCGACCGTCTGCGCCTGGTATCCGATCACGCCCTCGACCTCACTGGCCGAGGCCTTCACCAAGTACTGCCAGGATCTGCGGATCGATCCGGAGACCGGCAAGTCGCGGTTTGCGATCATACAGGCCGAGGACGAGATCGCCTCGATCGGCATCGTCATCGGCGCAGGCTGGAACGGGTGCAGATCGTTCACGGCGACCTCGGGGCCGGGCATTTCGCTGATGACCGAGTTCATCGGGCTCAGCTACTTCGCCGAGATCCCGGCCGTGATCTTCGATGTGCAGCGCGGCGGGCCTTCGACCGGCATGCCGACGCGGACGCAACAGGCGGACCTGATCTCCGCCGCCTATGCCGGCCATGGCGACTCGAAACATCCGCTGCTGTTGCCGGCGGATCCCGGTGAATGCTTCGAAATGGGCGCGCAGGCGTTTGATCTTGCCGACCGGTTGCAGACTACGGTCTTCGTGATGCTCGACCTCGACATCGGCATGAACGAGTGGCTGACCGAGCCGTTCCAGTGGGATGACAGCCGCAAGCTGGATCGCGGCAAGGTGATGACCGCCGAGATGCTCGACGCCGGCATGGACTTCGGCCGCTACAAGGAAGTGGACGGCGACGGCATTCCCTATCGGACCTATCCAGGCGTCCACCCGACAAAGGGCGGCTACTTCACGCGCGGCACGTCGCGAAACCCCTACGCCCGCTATTCGGAAGAAGGCGCTGTCTATGTGGACAACATGGAGCGACTGCTTCGTAAGTTTGACACCGCCCGCGATCTGGTGCCGGCGCCGGTTCTGAAGCCCGCGAAGGGCAAGACCCGT
>NZ_JBILUK010000167.1:0-6915 GCF_044371015.1 Phenylobacterium sp. | reverse complement strand
TCGTCGGTGCCGCAGGATCTGCAGGACCTGATCAACAAGTACGGCGGCGAGATGCCGCAGACCTGGGGCGTGCCGGTGGAAGAGATCCAGCGCGGCATCAAGCACGGCGTGCGCAAGATCAACATCGACACCGACAACCGCATGGCCATTACCGCGGCGATCCGGAAAGTGTTCGTCGAGAAGCCCGGCGAGTTCGATCCCCGCGGCTATCTGAAGCCGGCCAAGGAGGCCATGCGCAAGGTCTGCATCCAGCGCTTCGAAGAGTTCGGCACGGCTGGCCACGCCGACAAGATCACGCCCATTCCGCTCTCGGCCATGGCCAAGCGTTATGCCGGCGGCGAACTTGCGCCCAAGGTCGGCATCACCCGGGCGGCGGCCGAGTAAAGCCTTCCTTCAGGCCGTCCGGGTTCCCCAGGCGAGCCAGATCGCGACCAGGGCCAGGGCGACGGCGAAGCCGCGCTCGACCCTGCGTCTGCGCGACGCCGGTCCATTGTCCAGAAGGGCGGCGGCCTGTCCGCCGGCGACGACGATCGACAGGTGCACCATCAGGCTGATCCCGAGGTGGATGGCGCCGAGGCCCAGCGCCTCCATGGCCGGATTGCGACCCGACATGAACCCGGGCAGCAGCGCCACATAGAGCATGGCGGCCTTGGGATTGAGCACATTGGCGAGGTAGCCTCTCAGCACCAAGGTCCGGGCCGAGGCGGGGTCCGGAGCCCCAGTTGCGGGCGCCCCGGCCTCACGCCACGCGTCCCACGCCATCCACAAGAGATAGCCCACGCCCAGCCAGCGCAGCGCCTGGTAGACCGCCGGCCACCGAAGCGCGACTTCCGCAAGGCCCAGCACCGCCGCGATCAGATAGGTCAGGAGGCCGAGCGTGACGCCCACCACAGCCAGCAGGCCCGCCTTTCGGCCCTGGCCGGCGCTGACCAGGGCCAGATAGGCCATGTTCGGCCCTGGGGTCAGTTCCATGACCAGGGCGACGACGACAAAGGCGGTTAGCGACTGCACCATTGGCCCTGGCGGATCCGGGGCCCGACCGTCAGGCCTCGATGGGATTGTCGCGCATTTCCTTGACCCAGAGGATGCCGATCACCGCGGAGACCGTGGCGACCACGATCGGATACCACAGGCCGTAATAGATATCCCCCGTCGCCGCGACCATGGCGAAGGCGGTGGTCGGGAGAAAGCCGCCCAGCCAGCCGTTGCCCAGGTGATAGGGCAGGGACATCGAGGTGTAGCGGATCCGCGCGGGGAACATTTCGACGAGGGCCGCAGCGATGGGCCCATAGACCATGGTCACATAGAGCACGAGCAGGAACAGCAGGCCCACGACCAACGGCTTGTTGACCTTGGCGGAGTCGGCCTTAGCCGGATAGCCCGCGGCCTTGAGCTCGGCCGCGAACCCCTTGGTCCAGGCCTCCTTGGCCGCCTTGAACTCGGAGGCGCTCATCGCGCCGCCGCCTTCGAGGCTTGGAACCTCACGGTCGCCGATGCGGATCAGGGTGGGGCCGGGTTCGCGCGCCGCCACATTGATGTAGCTGACTCCGGCGCCGGCTAGCGCGCCCTTGGCCACGTCGCAGGCGGTGGTGAAGCTCATCCGGCCAATGGGATCGAACTGAAAGTGGCAGTCCGACGGATGAGCCACCAACGTCACGGGCGCCCGCGCCGTGGCCGCCGCGAGATCCGGATTCGCCGCCGTCGTCAGCGCCTTGAAGATCGGGAAGTAGGTCAGGGCCGCGATCAGGCATCCGGCCAGGATGATCGGCTTCCGCCCCACCTTGTCCGACAGCCAGCCGAACAGGATGAAGAACGGCGTGCCGAGCAGCAGGGCGATGGCGACGAGCGTGTTGGTCAGCGCGCCGTCGACCTTGAGCACCCGCTCCAGGAAGAACAGGGCGTAGAACTGGCCCGTGTACCAGACCACGGCCTGGCCGGCGGTGAGGCCGAGCAGGGCCAGGATCACCAGTTTCAGGTTCGGCCACTTGGCGAAGCTGTCGGTCAGCGGCGACTTGGAAGTCTTGCCCTCGTCGACCATCTTCTGGAACACAGGGCTCTCGTTCAGCCGCAGGCGGATCCAGAGCGAGACACCCAGGAGCAGGATCGAGGCCAGAAACGGGATGCGCCAGCCCCAGGCCCTGAACGCATCTTCTCCGATGTTGGTGCGCACCAGCAGGATCACGATCAGGCTCAGGAAGAGGCCCGCCGTGGCGGTCGTCTGGATCCAGCTGGTGTAGAGGCCGCGCTTGCCCGGCGGCGCATGCTCTGCGACGTAGGTGGCGGCCCCGCCGTACTCGCCGCCCAGCGCCAGGCCCTGCAGCAGGCGCAGCACCACCAGCAGGATGGGCGCGGCGACGCCGATCATCTCGTAGCTCGGCAACAGGCCGACCAGGAAGGTCGAGACGCCCATCAGCATCATGGTCACCAGGAAGGTGTTCTTGCGTCCCCACAGATCACCCAGCCGGCCGAACACGATCGCCCCGAAGGGCCGCACCGCGAACCCCGCTGCGAAGGCCAGCAGCGCGAAGATGAAGCCGGTGACCTCGTTCACCCCCGAGAAGAAGTGCTGGGTGATGAAGCCCGCGAGCGAGCCGTAGAGGAAGAAGTCATACCACTCGAAGACGGTGCCGGCCGAAGCTCCGGCCACCACCTTCAGATGAGACTCGCCCTTGGGCGTCTTGCCTTCACCCGTCGCCGCCATCGTCCTGCCTCCCCCGCATTGATCGCGACGGTAGGTCGGGCAGGATCATCGACGCAAGCGGGCAACGCCGCCCCTCCCCGACGCAAGGCGCAAGGAAGGGGGAAGTCTACACCACGTTGGCGGCGCTGATGTCGGCGAGGGTGCGGCCGACGAGAACTACGGCGTCCTCGGCGGTTCCGTTGTTGTTGCCGGTGTCGGCGAACACCACCACGTCGTTACCGACCTGAACCACCACATAGTTCACCACGCCGCCGGCGATCTGGCCGTTGGCGAGGGTGAGGGCGGCGTCGTAGGAGGCCGCCGATTGCTCGATGTAGCTTGAGCCTTCGACTCCGGCCGCGCCGCCGTTGAAGTGGAGACTGTCGGTCGCCTGCCAATCAAGGATCTGGTCAAGGGCCCCGGCGGTGGTTCCGGAATGGCCGCTGTTGGTGGTGAAGAGGTCGTTGCCGGCGCCGCCGGTCAGACGATCAACCCCCTGTTCGCCGTTCAGGCTGTCATTGCCATCGCCACCCTGCAGGATGTCATTCTCACCGCCGCCGGTCATGAGGTCGTTGCCGGCGCCTCCATCGAGGGTGTCGGCGCCGTCATTTCCCTGCAGAACGTCGTTGCCGTCCCCGCCTGTGATGGCGTCCGCGCCCTCGCCGCCGAACGCCGCGTCGTTGCCGACCCCGGTGGAAATGATGTCGTTTCCAGCGGCGGTGTTGACGGTATCATCGCCATCGCCGGCCGTGACATTGTCCGCGTCGGCCCCGCCGACGATGTTGTCATTGCCCGCGCCCGTGTCGATGAGATCGTTGCCGCCGCCGGCATTGGTGACGGAATCCGCGCCATCGCCCGTCGTGATGTTGTCGTTGCCCGCGCCGGACACGACGGTGTCATTGCCGATGCCCGCGGTGATCGTGTCGGATCCGGCTCCCGCATCGAGGCTGTCATTGCCGTCGTCGCCTTGCAGCGTGTCCCCGGCCGCGCCGCCGACGAGGCTGTCGTCGCCCAGACCGCCGCTCAGCGAATCGCCGGTGGTCCCGCCGTTGGAGGTGATGTTGTCGTTGCCGTCGCCGCCGCTGATCACGTCGCGCCCGATGGCGGCCGAGGTGATGGTGTCGTCGCCGGTCCCGCCATCGAGGGTGTTGACCTGAGCGCCGGTGACGCCGGCGGCGGAAAGCGAGATCTGGTCGTTGCCGTCGCCGCCGACCACCTGGGCGCTGGCCGCGCCTGTGGAGGAGAGCGTGTCGTTGCCCGCACCGCCGTCGAGGCTGATGGCGCCGCCCTCGGCCGTGGCGGCCAACAGCGAATCGTCGCCCGCCTCGCCGAACATCAGGTCGTTGCCGCCGCCGCCGGCCAGCACGTCGTTGCCGAGGTTGCCGTTAAGGAAATCGCCGCTGGCGCTACCGGTGACGGTGTCGTTGGCCTGACCGCCCAGCAGGGTCGAGGCGCCGGCCGCCGAGGCGTTGATGCTGTCGTCGCCCAGGTTGCCGTTGACGAAGTTGGAGTTGCCGGAGTCGCTGATGGTGTCGTTGTCCCGGCCTCCGAAGATCGTGTCATTGCCTGCCCCGCCCTGGAGCACGTCGGCGCCGGCGTTGCCCTGCAGCAGGTCGTTGCCCGCCGCCCCGTCCATCGTATCGTCGCCGGAATTGCCGAACAGGCCGTCGGAGCCCGCCGTGCCGGTGACCGCCGTGTCATTGCCGGCGGTGCCGACGAACAGCAGGGAACTGTCGGGGAAGGTGGCCTCGGCCGCGGCGTTGCCGGTGGCGAAGGCGCCGGGGAAGGTCACCGACTTGCCGCTGAAGTTGGAAATCAGGGTGACGGTCGCCAGCGTCGTCGCCGTGGCCGGGTTGAAGATCACCGTCATCCGCTGGGCGGTCTCGCCCGCCTGGCCAAACACGAGGCTGTCTGCGGCCGGATTGTAGGCGTCGGCCTGAGCCTGAGTGATGTTCTCGAAGAAGAAGGTGGCCATGGGGCGCTCCCGTCAGTGGGCTTGAACGATGGAGCGCTCAAGCCCCCCGCAAGGCTGCGTCCCGGCGGAAGCCTACGCGAGGGGTTGCAGCGGCGCCTAGCGACAATTGCCGTGCGCCGGAGCAGCCCGCCGGGTCAGCCCGCAGGAAGCTCGCCCATGGCGCTCTGCAGGTAGTTCTGTTCGCCGAGGCTCTTCACCAGTTCCAGCTGGGTTTCGAGGAAGTCGATGTGATGCTCGGTGTCGGTGAGGATTTCGCGCAGCAGCTGACGCGACACGAAGTCCGCCGAAGTCTCGCTGAGCTTGATTCCCTCAATCAGGGTGGCGCGGCCGCCGATCTCGACCTTCAGGTCGCTGGCCAGGCACTCCGGCACGGCCTCGCCGATCGAAAGCTTGTGAAGGTCCTGCAGGTTGGGCAGGCCTTCAAGGAACAGGATGCGCTTGATGAGCTTGTCGGCGTGCTTCATCTCGCCGACCGATTCGTCAAAGGTGATCTTGCCCAGACGCGTCAGGCCCCAGTTCTCATACATGCGGGCATGCAGGAAATACTGGTTCACCGCTGTCAGTTCATTAGTCAGAACAGCGTTAAGCAGCTTGATGATCGCCTTATCGCCCTTCACGGGACACCTCGTCTAAGTCGTGGAGAGGCCCGGATGCCGTGCGCCTTGATCCATGTCAAAGGCTATGTCTGCGAATAATTCGCGGTCGCCGAACTATCTTTGCGAGTGCTTCGCGATTGCTGACGAGGCCGTTACTCGGCGGCGTATTTCAGGCTTTCGCGGCGCTCGGCCAGCATCTGGCGGATCTCGCAGACGCACCGGGCGCATTGGGCTTGGGTGTCGTGGGCCTTGAACACGTGGACCGGCTTGGTGGCGCCGGCGGCGATGGCCGCGCGGACGTCCCGCTCTCGAATCCCGTTGCAGTTGCAGACGTACATCGACCGACCGGACCGCTTCCTCTGACTTGAGGACGCTAGCCGCCTGCGAACGCCTTTGCAAGTCATTCTCAAAGTTAACGGGGTCTGTGCGACATCGTGTCCACGCGGTAGAGCGAGGGTGATGACTCTTCCGCTTTGCCGCCTCTATCTGATCACGCCGCCGCGCCTGGATGATCCGACCGAATTCGCCGACGCCCTGGCCGGCGCGGTGGACGCCGGCGACGTGGCCGCGCTGCAGATCCGGCTCAAGGATGTCGATGACGAGACCATCGCCCGCGCCGTCGCGGCGATCCGGACGGTCGCCCAGGCGCGCGATGTCGCTGTAATCCTCAATGACCGGCCGGACCTGGCCGCTGCGCTCGGTTGCGACGGCGTGCATGTGGGCCAGTCCGACGCCAGCTACGCAGAGGCGCGACGTCTAGTGGGGCCTGACCGGATGGTGGGCGTCACCTGCCACGACAGCCGTCACCTGGCGATGGAGGCGGCCGAAGCCGGGGCCGACTATGTGGCCTTCGGAGCCTTCTTCCCCACCACGACCAAGGATGCGCCGACCCGCGCCGACCCCGAACTGCTCTCAATCTGGCAGGAGACCATGCAGACGCCCTGCGTGGCGATCGGCGGCGTCACAGCCGAGAACGCCCGGGGCCTCGCCGCCGCCGGCGCGGACTTCCTGGCCGTCTCCGCCGGCGTCTGGGCCTATCCGCAAGGTCCGGCGGCGGCGGTGCGCGCGCTCAACGCCGCCATCGCCGAAGGTCTGGCCGAGCGCGGATAGCCACCCCGACCAAACTTGCCTTCGCCGATCCCCGCGCGTAGGGATCGCGCCCTTCGCGACCCTCCGGAACCCTGGATCCCCGTGAGCACCCAGTCCGCCCTCCTCAAGGTGATGAGCGACGCCGCCCGCAAGGCCGCGCGGGGCTTGAACCGCGACTTCGGCGAACTGGCCGAGCTGCAAGTGGCCAAGAAGGCGCCGGCCGACTTCGTCTCCGCCGCCGACCTGAAGTCCGAACAGGTGATCTTCGAGGCGCTGACCAAGGCCCGGCCCGGCTACAGCTTCCTGGGCGAGGAGCGCGGCATGATCGAGGGGTCGGACAAGACCCACACCTGGATCGTCGATCCGCTCGACGGCACCACCAACTTCCTCCACGCCATCCCCCACTTCGCGATCAACATCGCCCTGCAGCGCGAGGGCGCGGTGGTGGCGGCGGTCACCCACAATCCGGTCACCAACGAGCTGTTCTGGGCCGAGAAGGGCAAGGGCTGCTTCGTCAACGACCGACGGCTGCGGGTCGCGGCGCGACAGCGGATGGACGAAGCGGTGCTGGCCAC